>NZ_QGAA01000007.1:0-330585 GCF_005233485.1 Pseudomonas sp. CFBP13509 | reverse complement strand
GCGAGGTGCCGAGTGTTGGGGCGAAGCGTTTTTGGTTACTTTTGGCGCTCTTCCAAAAGTGACCCGCTGTAAGAGCGGAACCCTAAGTGGCCGTGACCGCAGCAATGGATATGTACTCAATCAAATCCAACGACATGGTCGACCCGAAGGCCGCCACGGAAACAAGCCCCCTCCCACAGTTTTGACCGCACCAGCCGAAGTTACACCTTGAACCGCGCCACCGTCTGATGCAGCGTCCCCGCCATTCCGGCCAGGTCATGGCCTGCCGTCTCGGTATGTATCGCGCCCTGCAACACCTGCTGGGACAGGTTGCGAATGCCCACCAGGTTGCGATCCACTTCCCGCGCCACCAGCGCCTGTTCTTCGGTGGCGCTGGCAATCATCATATTGCGTTCGTTGATCTGCGAGATCGACCGGGTGATCTCGTCCAGCGCCTCTCCCGAGCGTTGCGCCACGTTCAAGGTCGCCTGTACCCGCTCGCTGCTGCTGTGCATGGCGGCCACGGCGTGTTCGGTGTCCTGGCGGATATTGCCGATCATCTGCTCGATCTCCTGGGTCGAGACCTGGGTACGATGGGCCAACGCGCGCACTTCATCGGCGACCACCGCAAACCCGCGCCCGGCTTCCCCGGCGCGGGCCGCTTCGATGGCCGCGTTCAACGCCAGCAGGTTGGTCTGGTCGGCAATGCTGCGGATCACTTCGAGCACGCTGCTGATGTCTTGCACGCGGCCGGCCAGTTGCTGGATACGCTCCGAGGTTTCCACCACGCCGGTGGCCAAGGTATTGATCGACGCCACGGTTTCCTGCACCTGCGCCTGTCCACGCTGGGCGGTCTGCTCCGACAGGCGCGAAGCTTCGCTGGTGCTCACGGCATTGCGTGCCACTTCGTCGACGGCGGCGGTCATTTCATTCACCGCCGTGGCGGCCTGTTCGATTTCCTGGCCCTGCAACTGCAGGCTGCTGCTGGTCTGGCCGCTGACCGCGCTCAACTCTTCCGACGAGCTGGCCACGCCGTCCACCGACGCGGCGATATGGCGGACCATCTGGTTAAGGTTCTGCTGCATCTGGTGCAGGTTGCGCATCACACTGCCGTCGATACTGTTGCCCAACGGCACCTCGAGGGTCAGGTCGCCCTCGGCGATATGACTCAACACCCGCGCCACCTCATCCGGCTCGCCGCCCAGCGGGCGGGTGACGCTGCGCGTGACGATCACCGCCGCCGCCGCCACCAGGGCCAGGCACAACAGGAACAGCCCGAGCATGGTGCCTCGCGCCTCGTCATACAGGGTTTGCGCCGCCTGCTGACGCTCGGCGAACAACCGCCCCTGCATGGCCATCAACGCATCCAGGCTCTTGAACACCTCCAGCTCGGCCGGGATCACCTGTTGCTTGAGCTGGGCCAGGCCTTGCTCGCGGGCACCCTGCCTGATCAGCGCCTGCACCTGGGTGAAGGCCGCCACGTAGGTTTCACGGTGGGTTTTCAAGGTGGCATAGGCGGCCTTGCCTTCGGCGGTGTCGAGCAGCGGCTCAAGGGTGGCGAACGCCTGGGTGATGCGTTCGCGCGTGGTGCCGATGGAGGCCTGGGCCTGCTGGTTATCCTGGTCGATCAGCAGGTCGCGGGTGTTGCGCCCGTTATCGCGCACACCGGTGGCTATCACCATGATCGGCGCGATCCGTGGCCAGTCCTGCTGCACGATCTGCTCGGACTGCTGCTTGAGGGTCGCCAGGTCGTGAAGGGCGTAAAACACCAAGCCGACCAGCGCCAGCGGCGCAATCGCGAAGCCGACGACAATGCGTTGTGCCGTGGTTAATTGCTTCATTGTGATAGTCCCTGATGAAAACCTGCCCGTCATGGGCAGCATCTATAAAAATCCGCTTGAGGGCGCCGATCACCCTCGCAATACAAAAGCAGGAAACAACTCGCGCAATCGGCTCCATAACTCCGGCAAGGCAGCCTGTGCCGGAGAACTCGACAAT
Organism: Pseudomonas sp. CFBP13509; assembly: GCF_005233485.1. Taxonomy (NCBI): domain Bacteria; kingdom Pseudomonadati; phylum Pseudomonadota; class Gammaproteobacteria; order Pseudomonadales; family Pseudomonadaceae; genus Pseudomonas; species Pseudomonas sp. CFBP13509. The sequence goes on along the minus strand of NZ_QGAA01000007.1, from coordinate 328,608 downwards.
TGCGCATCGAGCATGCTGGCCGTGCGCACCATTTGCACCGCAAAGCGTTGCACGCCGTTGGCTTGCAAACGCTGGGCCAGCAACAGCAACCGAGGGGGGTCGATCAAATGCCAATGCACCGTGGTGCGGCACTCGTACTCGACGCCGCTGGCCAACAGGGTGTCGAGGCTGCGCCAGTTGGCGGCGCCGCTGTGCTTGACCTGGGTAATCAACTGGCAATCCTCGGCCAGCGCCTTGACGTCAAAGCCGACCCAATCGGCATGCCGCAACGCATTGGCAAACCCTGCCGGCTTGATCCCGGCGCTGTGCAGGCCGACGCGAAACCCCATCGCCCGCACTTCATCCATGGCCGCCGGCAAGCCTTCCTGCAAGGTCGGCTCGCCACCGCTGAACACCACGGCGTCGAGCAAGTCCTTGCGCCGCTGCAAAAACAGCAACACCCGGCGCCAATCCACCTCCGTGCTACCGCGCGGCGGGATCAGGTCCGGGTTGTGGCAGTAACGACAGCGCCAGGCACAGCCCTGGCAAAACAGCACACAGGCGAGCATGCCGGGGTAGTCGAGGGTGGTCAGGGGCACCAGGCCCCCGACCCGTAGCGCTCGACTCATTGGCGCCCGGCCACGGCGGCCGTTTCAGTGAAATGCACCCGTTCCTTGTGCTCGGATTGTTTGCCGGGATTGAACGCCGACACGGGCCGGTGATAGCCCATCACCCGGGTCCAGACTTCGCAGCGCTGACGTTGTGGCTGGGATGCTTGCATGTGAATCTCCTTGCGGGTTGGAAGATCGGTTCAGTGCGCAGCGGCCAGTGCCAGCACTTCATCGCACTTGGGACAGAACTCATGCTCACCGGCGAGGTAACCGTGCACCGGGCAGATCGAGAACGTCGGGGTGATCGTCAGGTACGGCAAACGGAAACGCCCCAACGCCTTGCGCACCAGTTGCTTGCAGGCCTGGGTCGAGGAAATCTGCTCGGCCATGTACAGGTGCAACACGGTGCCGCCGGTGTACTTGCATTGCAGTTCGTCTTGCAGCTCCAGGGCTTCGAAGGGGTCTTGGGTAAAGCCCACCGGCAGTTGCGAGGAGTTGGTGTAGTACGGCGCGACGTCGCTGCCGGCCTGCAGGATGTCCGGGTAGCGCTTGCGGTCTTCCTTGGCGAAGCGGTAGGTGGTGCCTTCCGCCGGGGTGGCTTCGAGGTTGTAGAGGTGGCCGGTGTCTTCCTGGAAGCGCAGCAACGTAGCGCGCACATGGTCGAGCAGCTTGAGGGCAAATGCGCGGCCTTCCTCGGTGTGCATGCCCTGCTCGTCGCCGGTGAAATTGCGCAGCATCTCGTGCATGCCGTTGAGGCCGATGGTGGAGAAGTGATTGCGCAAGGTGCCGAGGTAACGCTTGGTGTACGGGTACAAACCGGCGTCCATATGGTGCTGGATCACCTTGCGCTTGACCTCCAGGCTTTCCATGGCCATGTCCATCAGGCTGTCCAGGCGTTGCAACAGGCCCGAGGTGTCGCCCTTGAACAGGTAGCCGAGGCGCGCGCAGTTGATCGTCACCACGCCCAGGCTACCGGTCTGCTCCGCCGAACCGAACAACCCACCGCCGCGCTTGAGCAGCTCGCGCACGTCCAATTGCAGGCGGCAGCACATCGAGCGCACCTGGTTGGGTTGCATATCGGAATTGAGGAAGTTCTGGAAATACGGCAGGCCGTAGCGCGCGGTCATCTCGAACAGGCGGTCGGCGTTCTCGCTGTCCCAGGGGAAATCGTGGGTGATGTTGTAGGTGGGAATCGGGAAGGTGAAGACCCGGCCCTTGGCATCGCCGGCCTGCATCACTTCGATGTAGGCGCGGTTGATCAGCTCCATTTCCGCTTGCAGGTCGCCATAGGCAAACGGCATTTCCTCACCACCGATCACCGGCACCTGCTCGCGCAGATCCTCCGGGCACACCCAGTCGAAGGTCAGGTTGGTAAACGGCGTCTGAGTGCCCCAGCGCGACGGCACGTTGAGGTTGTAGATGAACTCCTGCACCGCCTGGCGCACCTCGGCGTAACTCAGTTGGTCCTTGCGCACATAGGGCGCCAGGTAGGTATCGAACGAGCTGAACGCCTGGGCGCCGGCCCATTCGTTTTGCAGGGTGCCGAGGAAGTTGACCATCTGCCCCAGGGCGCTGCTCAAGTGCTTGGGCGGCCCCGCTTCGACACGGCCCGGCACGCCATTGAGGCCTTCGTGCAGCAGCGAACGCAGCGACCAGCCGGCGCAATACCCGGCGAGCATGTCGAGGTCATGGATATGCAAATCCGCCTCACGGTGCGCGCGGCCAATCTGCTGGCTGTAGACCTCGTCGAGCCAGTAATTGGCGGTGACCTTGCCCGACACGTTCAACACCAGCCCCCCCAGGGAGTAGCCCTGGTTGGCATTGGCTTGCACGCGCCAGTCTTCGCGGTCGAGGTATTCGTTCATCGAGGTGGCGACTTCCACCAGGGTCTTGCGGTCGCGACGCAGGCGGCCGTGTTGTTCGCGGTAGACGATATAGGCGCGCATGGAGAGGAAGTAGCCGGCGTCCATCAGCACGCGTTCGACGCTGTCCTGGATTTGTTCGACGTCCAGGCGTTCGATGCCCCTCAGGCGGGCCAGGACAGCGCCCAGTAACAGGTCGACGTCGGCCTCCTGGTACTCGCCGGTAGCGGTACCGGCGGCGGTCAGGGCGTGGTGGATTTTTTCGGCGTTGAAGGGGACCAGGCTGCCGTCGCGTTTGTGTAGGCGGGTGCTGACCAGCGGGGTGAGCGTGTTTTGCATTTTCCGGGCTCCAGGCACTACATATAGATCAAATAACAACTTAAAACACAACATGCAGTGATATTACGGAGACTGGGTTTTGCTTCCCTTGATCGGGGTCAAGCTTTTTTGATTGGGTACATATCCGTTATTTAGGTAACGGCGGCCTATGGTTCCGCTCTTACAGCGGGTCACTTTGGAAAAGAGCCGGAATGCCGGCCCAGCCCAAAGTAACCAAAGGGCTCTTGCCCCAACACTCGGTGCCTCGCCTAGGCTCGGCATGCCCTCACTCCGGCTTGAATCCGTGGGCCGCCGTCATGGGCCATCCTTGGCCCAGGACGGCTAACCCGGCGTCCTGCCGGGTTACCCACGGATTCAAGCCTGCGTTCGGCCAGCGTGTTTGACGGGGCGCCTAGGATCAAGATCAAAAGCCAGAGCAAAAGCAGAGCAAAAGCAGGCTGAGGTCTACCTGCTGGATGGAGATCCAAATGTGGGAGGGGGCTTGCCCCCGATAGCGGTGAGTCAGTCAACCCAAGTATCACTGACCCACCCTCATCGGGGGCAAGTCGAATCGTCGCACCGCCCCTCCCACATTTTTAACCCAGTACACCAGACCCGACTCCGGTCGGCTCTAAGGCCGCCGCGCTTTGGCTCTTGATCTAAAATCGCCCCGTCAAACACGCTGGCCGAACGCAGGCTTTGGAGCGTGGGTAACCCGGCAGGACGCCGGGTTAGCCGCGCTGGGCCATGGATGGCCCATCGCGGCGGCCCACGCTCCAAAGCCGGAGTGAGGGCACACCGAGCCTAGGCGAGGTGCCGAGTGTTGGGGCGAGGACCTTTTGGTTACTTTTGGGTCCCTCCAAAAGTGACCCGCTGTAAGAGCGGAACCCTAAGTAGCCGTTACCGAAGAAACGGATATGTACTCAATACCACACCACCCCACACACCCCTCACCCCCCTCACCCCCCACTCATATTCATAAACCGCACCACCTGCACCTCCCCCGCCCCACTGAAATCATGCCGCAACGGCTTGCCCTTCAACCCCCTGTGCAACGCCTCGACCAACGGCCCATCCTCCAACGGATAGCGCCGTAACAACGCGCGAAAATCCAGCGCATCCTCCTGCCCCAGGCACAACAGCAACTGCCCTTCCACCGTCATCCGTACCCGATTACAACTGCCACAGAAATTATGGGAATTAGGCGAAATAAACCCCACCCGCGTCCCAGGATGCCCCGCCAATCGCACATACCGCGCCGGCCCGCCGCTGTTCTCGGTGCTATCGATCAGCCCATGCTCACGGGCAATCACCGCCCGTACTTCATCGCTGGAGCAGAACGTCTCCCCCCGCGATCGCCCCACGTCCCCCAGGGGCATTTCCTCGATAAAACTGATGTCGATCCCCTGGTCGATGGCGTACCGCACCAACGCCGGGACCTCGTCAAAGTTGCGCCCCTTCATTACCACGCAGTTGAGCTTGACCCGCTCGAACCCCGCATCCCGCGCGGCCTCGATACCGTCCAGCACCTGGCGCAGATCACCGTTGCGAGTGATCCCACGAAAGCGCTGCGCATCCAGGCTGTCGAGGCTGATGTTCATGCGCTTGACCCCCGCCTCCACCAACGGCCGCGCCAGTCGCGCCAACTGCGAGCCATTGCTGGTCATCACCAGTTCACGCAAGCCCGGCAGTGCCGCGATGTTGCGGCACAGCCCGACAATGCCCGGGCGAATCAGCGGCTCGCCCCCGGTGAGGCGGATCTTGCGCACGCCCTGCCCCACGAACAGCGCGGCCAGGCGTTGCAGTTCTTCCAGGGTCAACACCTGCTGGCGCGGCAGGAATGTCATGTTTTTCGCCATGCAGTACACACAACGAAAATCGCAACGGTCGGTCACCGACAAGCGCAGGTAATCGATCGAACGGCCCACCCCATCCACCAGGCTCATGTCACTGCACCAACGGTGAGTCGGCACCCTGCAGCGCGATGCCGAGGATGTCCGCTGCGCCGATCAGGGTTTGCAGGTACTGCACCAATGCCTTCTGCCACACCCCTTGCTGCAACTGGGTGCGAATCGCGACGGCTACCGCTTCATACGGCAACGGCTGGCCTTCGATACGCTGGTCGACGCTGATCACGTGCCAGCCATAACGGCTCTCCAGCGGCTTGGCGGCCAGGCCCGGGGCCAGGGTGAACAACTGGCGCTCCAACTCCGGCACGGTCTGGCCTTTGCTCACCTGGCCCAGCGAACCACCCTGTGCTTTGGACGGGCAGGCCGAGTACTTGAGCGCCAGTTCGGCAAACTGGCCCGGATGTTCTTCCAGCGTCAGCAGCAGGACTTCGGCCTGGGTGTGCGCCAGGTGGCGCGCCTCGGCGTCGTCCGGCGCGCACTCGAGCAGGATATGCCGCACCGCCAGCAACGGCGCGCTGTGAAAGCGCCCACGGTTGTTCTCGAAGTAGCGCACGCAGGTGGCTTCGTCGCAGTCGGGCACCGTCACCTCACGCTCCAGCAGCAGGCGCGTGGCGGCTTCTTCTTCGTTCTCGCCGGCGGCGATTTCCACCGCCAGGCCCAGCTCGGCGATCCGCTGTTGCAACAGCTCGCGGATCACCAGCGCGCGGGCGGCCAGGTACACCGCTTCCTCGCGGCTGGCGGCCGGGTGGTATTGCAACTCCAGGGCCATGGCCTCGGGCGTGACCGCCACGCCGTTGACGCTGATGATCGGCCATTCCTGTTCACTGCTGGCGATCAATTCCGGCGCCTTGATCTCCTCGAAAGAGGCCTGGGCCACAGCCTCGGCCATCACCGGTTCCTTGGCCGACGAGCCGCAACCACCGCTGCCGCCGTTACCGCCACCACATCCGCATCCTGTAGTCATGACGTTCTCCTCAATACTTCTGCCGCACGATTTGATAACGACGCCCCAGGTACCAGATCGGCGCGCTGACCATGTGCACCAGGCGGGTAAACGGGAACAGCACAAACAGGGTCAAGCCCAGCGCCACGTGGGCCTTGTAGATCAGCGACACCGGCGCAATCGACTCGGCCGCTTCCACCGGCCGCAACAGCACCACGTTCTGCGCCCAGTCGGCGAGCATCACCATCACCGAGCCGTCCATATGCCCGGTGGAGGCGACGATGGTCAGCAGGCCCAGCAGCAACTGCGCGAGCAGCACCAAGAGGATCAGGATGTCCGACGGGCTCGAGGTCGCCCGCACGCGCGGATCGCCCAGGCGACGCTTGACCAGCATCAGCAAGCCCACCAGGCACAGCAGGCCGAAAAAGCCACCGGAGACCATCGCCAGCAACTGCTTGTTCTCAGTGCTGATCACATGGTGGTAGACCGACGCCGGGGTCAGCAGGCCGACAAAATGCCCGGCCAGCACGAACAGCACGCCGATGTGGAAAAAGTTGCTCGCCACGCGCATGCCCCGGTTGTTGAGCATCTGGCTGGAACCGGCCTTCCAGGTGTACTGCGACAGGTCGAACCGCGCCCAACTGCCCAACAGGCAGATCGCCAGGGCCACATAGGGGTACACCCCGAATACCAGCAAATTCCACTTAGACATTACCCACCTCCCCGGCGGGCGCTGCGGCCCGGCCTTCTTGCTGAAAATCCACCCAATGCAACGGCACCGCGCTTTCTTCGCGGGCCTTGCCGGGGGCGCTTGGCATCGAGCCGCAGCGGTCCTGTTGCTCAGCCTGCATAAAGTCCACCGCCTCCTCTTCCCAGATTTTGTCCAGGGCTTCGAGGGAGTCGTCCCGCGGTTCGGCGGCGACCTGGGCACGCAGTTCGGCCACGGCCTGGTGCGGCTCGGCGCCGGCAATCTGCAACAACGCACGGAAGCAACTGGCATAGCCGCTCTCACGCTCGTCCAGACGCGCAGCGAGCAAGGCCAGCAGGTGCGCCACATCCGCCAGGCCCTCGCGGGCCTCGATGTCTTCGCGGGTGGACAGGAACTCCAGGTACAACGGGATGTAGTCCGGCAGCTCCTTGACGCCGATGGCAAACCCGGCTTCTTCGTACTGGGCCATCATGTCGACCATGGCCTGGCCACGGTCGCGGGACTCGCCGTGCACGTGTTCGAACAACAACAGCGACAGCGAACGGCCCCGGCCAAACAGCGCGCCGTAGTGTTCCTGGCCGTCCATCAGGTCATTGGCGCAGATCAGTTCCAGCAGCTCGAACAACGCACCGCGCTGCTTGGGGCTGATTTCCCGGGATTCGAGAATCGCCTGTTCCAGTTCGTCGCGACCGTTCACCAAGGTTTCAGTGGGGTAGTCCAGCAGCAACGAAATCACTTTAAGAATGCGCATGGCTCAGTCCTCCCAGATCTGGACGGTTTTCAGCACGTCACGGCGGTTGGCTTTCTTGGCGCCGAACATGTTGGTGTCGGAGCTGCCGCTGCAACCGCTGCCGAAGCTGAAACCACACCCGGAGCGTTCGGCGAACGCGTCGCTCATGGCGTCTTCACGGTGGGCGCTCGGTACCACGAAGCGGTCTTCGTAGTTGGCGATGGCCAGGTAGCGGTACATCTCTTCCACCTGCTCCACGCTCAGGCCGACGTCTTCGAGCACTTGCAGGTCCTGTACGCCATCGACTTGCTGGGAGCGTTTGTAGGCGCGCATCGCCAACAAGCGCTTGAGTGCACGCTTGACCGGTTTTTCATCGCCGGCGGTGAGCATGTTGGCCAGGTAGCGCAGGGGGATGCGCAGGCTGTCCACATCCGGGATCACCCCGTTCATGCCCACGGTGCCGGCCGCGGCGGCGTTCTGGATCGGTGACAGCGGCGGCACGTACCAGACCATCGGCAAGGTGCGGTATTCCGGGTGCAGCGGCAGTGCCAACTTCCAGTCGACGGCCATTTTGTACACCGGCGAACGCTGGGCCGAGTCGATCACCGACTGCGGCACGCCATCGGCCAGGGCCTGGCGAATCACCGCCGGGTCATTCGGGTCGAGGAAAATTTCCAGTTGCTTCTCGTACAGGTCCTGCTCGTTGGCGGTGCTGGCCACTTCGCTGATGCGGTCGGCGTCGTACAGCAGCACACCGAGGTAGCGAATCCGACCCACGCAGGTTTCGGCGCACACGGTCGGCATACCGGCTTCGATACGCGGGTAGCAGAAGATGCACTTCTCGGACTTGCCGCTCTTCCAGTTGAAGTAGATTTTCTTGTACGGGCAGCCGCTGATGCACATGCGCCAGCCCCGGCATTTCTCCTGGTCGATCAGCACGATGCCGTCTTCTTCCCGCTTGTAGATCGCACCGCTCGGGCAGGATGCCGCACACGCCGGGTTGAGGCAGTGCTCGCACAGACGCGGCAGGTACATCATGAAGGTATTTTCGTACTCACCATAAATGTCGGCCTGGATCTGGTCGAAGTTCTTGTCCTTGCGGCGCTTGGCGAACTCGGTGCCGAGGATTTCCTCCCAGTTCGGGCCCCACTCGATCTTTTCCATGCGCTTGCCGGACACCAGCGAACGCGGGCGTGCGGTCGGCTGGTGCTCGCCCAATGGCGCGGTGTGCAAGTGCTGATAGTCGAAGTCGAACGGCTCGTAGTAGTCGTCCAGGCTCGGCAGGTCGGGGTTGGCGAAGATGTTCGCCAACACGCGGAACTTGCCGCCGATGCGTGGGTTGATCGAGCCGTTGGCGTTGCGCACCCAGCCGCCCTTCCACTTGTCCTGGTTTTCCCACTCTTTGGGGTAGCCGATGCCGGGCTTGGACTCGACGTTGTTGAACCAGGCGTATTCCATGCCTTCACGGCTGGTCCACACGTTCTTGCAGGTGATCGAACAGGTGTGGCAGCCGATGCATTTGTCCAGGTTGAGGACCATGCCGATCTGTGAGCGAATTTTCATCTCAGTTCTCCTCGATGTCAGTCGGCAATGGGCGCGGCAAGTCATCGCCGCTGGAGCCATCGAGCCAGTCGACCTTGGCCATCTTGCGCACCACGACAAACTCATCGCGGTTGCAACCGACCGTGCCGTAGTAGTTGAAACCGTAGGCCTGCTGGGCATAGCCGCCGATCATGTGGGTCGGCTTGAGCACCACGCGGGTTACCGAATTGTGGTGGCCGCCACGGGTCTTGGTGGTTTCCGAACCCGGCACGTTCACGATGCGTTCCTGGGCGTGGTACATCATCACCATGCCTTCCTTGACGCGCTGGCTGACCACCGCACGGGCGGTCAATGCACCGTTGACGTTGAAGCATTCGATCCAGTCGTTGTCTTCGATGCCGGCACGCTTGGCGTCGATTTCCGAGAGCCACACGATCGGTCCGCCACGGCTCAGGGTGAGCATCAGCAGGTTGTCGCTGTAGGTGCTGTGGATGCCCCACTTCTGGTGCGGGGTGATCCAGTTCAGCACAATCTCGGTCTCGCCATTGCTGCGCTTGCCCTTCACGCCTTCGATGGTGCGGGTGTTGACCGGTGGCCGGTAGCTCATCAACTGCTCGCCGAACGCCTGCATCCACGGGTGATCCTGGTAGAACTGCTGGCGGCCGGTGATGGTGCGCCATGGGATGTTTTCATGCACGTTGGTGTAGCCGGCGTTGTAGCTCACGTGCTCGTCTTCCAGGCCTGACCAGGTCGGACTGGAGATGATCTTGCGCGGCTGCGCCTGGATGTCGCGGAAGCGAATCGCTTCGTGGGCCTTGGAGATCGCCAGGTGGCTGTGGTCGATGCCGGTGAATTCCGACAGCGCGGCCCAGGCTTTCAAGGCGACCTTGCCGTTGGTTTCCGGGGCCAGGGACAGGATCACTTCGGCGGCGTCGATGGCCGTGTCGATTTTCGGCCGGCCGTGGCTGATGCCCGCAGCGCTTTCGTGATGGTTCAGCTCGCCGAGGAACTCGACTTCTTCATCGGTGTTCCAGTTGATGCCCTTGCCGCCGTTGCCGAGTTTTTCCAGCATCGGACCCAGGGACGAGAACTGCTTGTAGATGTTCGGGTAGTCCCGCTCCACCACCGCCATGTTCGGCGCGTTCTTGCCAGGAACCGGCGTCACACCGGCGCTTTTCCAGTCGGTGCCGCCAAACGGCTGGGCCAGTTCGCCGACGCTGTCGTGCATCAACGGGACGGTGACCAGGTCTTGCTCCACGCCCAGGTGGCCGACCGACATGGCCGAGAACGCCTTGGCGATGCCCTTGTAGATTTCCCAGTCGGAGCGCGACTCCCACGCCGGGTCGATGGCCGCCGACAACGGGTGGATGAACGGGTGCATGTCCGAGGTGTTCATGTCGTCTTTTTCGTACCAGGTGGCGGTCGGCAAGACGATGTCGGAATACACGCAGGTGGAGGACATGCGGAAGTCCAGGGTGGTCACCAGGTCGAGCTTGCCGATGGCGCCGTCCTCGACCCATTCGGCCTCGGTGGGCTTGCATTCGGTGCTGTGGCCGATGTCTTCGTTCATCACGCCGTTCTTGGTGCCCAACAGGTACTTGAGCATGTACTCATGGCCCTTGCCCGAGGAACCGAGCAGGTTGGAGCGCCAGATAAACATGTTGCGCGGGAAGTTCACCGGGCTGTCCGGCTGTTCGCAGGCGAAGCGCAGGCTGCCGTCCTGCCAGGACTTGACCACGTAGTCTTTCGGCGTCATGCCGGCGGCAGCCGCATCACGGCAGATGTGCAGCGGGTTGGTGTTGAGCTGTGGCGCACTCGGCAACCAGCCGGCGCGTTCGGCGCGGATGTTGTAGTCCAGGGCGTGTTCCGGGAACTGCGATTTGTCGGCCAGGGGCGAGAGCACGTCGTGCATGCTCATCTTCTCGTGGCGCCATTGCGAGCTGTGCCCGTAAAAGAAGCTGGTGCCGTTCATCTGGCGTGGCGGGCGGTTCCAGTCGAGGCCGAAGGCCAGGGGCAGCCAGCCGCATTGCGGGCGCAGTTTTTCCTGGCCGACGTAGTGGGCCCAACCGCCGCCGGTCTGGCCGACGCAACCGCAGAGCATGAGCATATTGATCAGCCCGCGGTAGTTCATGTCCATGTGGTACCAGTGGTTCATCGCCGCGCCGACGATGATCATCGAACGGCCCTTGGTCTTGTCGGCGTTGTCGGCGAACTCACGGGCGATCTGGATGGCTTTCTCGCGGCTGACGCCGGTGATCGCTTCCTGCCACGCCGGGGTGCCCGGCACGCTGGCGTCGTCGTAGTCCTTGGCCACGTTCTGGCCGCCCAGGCCACGGTCGATGGCCAGGTTGGCGGCGGACAAGTCGAACACCGTCGCCACTTTGGCCACGCTGCCGTCGGCCAGGGTCACGCTGTGCACCGGCACGCGGCGGAACTGCACGGCATCGCCAGCCACGTGCTGGAAGTGCTCGTGGGCTTCGCCGGCAAAATACGGGAAGGCCACTTCGGCGACGTCGTCACCGATCAGGCTGAGCTTGAGGTCGATGGGGCGGCCTTCACCGCCCTCCTTCGCGAGGATGTTCCACTTGCCCTTCTCGCCCCAGCGGTAGCCAATGGAGCCTTGTGGCGACACCAGTTCACCGCTCTCGTCGAGGGCGATGGTTTTCCATTCCGGGTTGTTGTCCTGGCCGAGGTTGCCGGTGAGGTCCGAGGCGCGCAGGAAGCGGTCAGGCTGGAAGCCGGCGCCAGGGGCGAACCCGGTCATCGGCTTGAGCATCACCAGCACCGGCAAGTCGGTAAAGCGCTTGGCGTAGTCGGTGAAGTAGGCGCTCGGTTTATCCAGGTGAAATTCCTTGAAGATCACATGGTTGAAGGCCTGGGCCAACGCGGCGTCGGTGCCCTGCTTGGGGTTGAGCCACAGGTCGGTGAGCTTGGCCACTTCCGAATAGTCCGGGGTGATGGCCACGGTCTTGGTGCCCTTGTAGCGCACCTCGGTGAAGAAGTGCGCGTCCGGGGTGCGGGTCTGCGGGACGTTGGAACCCCAGGCGATGATGTAGTTGGAGTTGTACCAGTCGGCCGATTCGGGCACGTCGGTCTGCTCGCCCCACACCATCGGCGAGGCCGGTGGCAGGTCGCAGTACCAATCGTAGAAGCTCAGGCACACGCCGCCGATCAGCGACAGGTAACGCGAACCCGCCGCGTAGCTGACCATGGACATGGCCGGGATCGGCGAGAAGCCGACGATGCGGTCCGGGCCGTATTGCTTGATGGTGTAGACGTTGGAGGCGGCGATGATCTCGTTGACCTCCTCCCAGTTCGAGCGAATGAAACCGCCCATGCCGCGCTTGCTCTTGTACGAGTCGGCCTTGACCTTGTCCTCGACGATGCTCGCCCACGCCTCCACCGGCGACAGGGTCTGGCGCGCGTCACGCCACAGCTTGAGCAGCGGCTTGCGGATCTTCGGGTACTTGAGGCGGTTGGCGCTGTAGATGTACCAGCTGTAGCTGGCACCCCGTGGGCAGCCGCGTGGCTCATGGTTGGGCAGGTCGTTGCGGGTGCGCGGGTAGTCGGTCTGCTGGGTTTCCCAGGTGATCAGGCCGTTCTTCACGTAGATCTTCCACGAGCACGAGCCGGTGCAGTTAACGCCGTGGGTGGAGCGCACGATCTTGTCGTACTGCCAGCGCGAGCGGTAGACGTTCTCCCAGTCGCGGGACTCCTTACGGGTCTCGCCGTGACCGTCGGAGAATTCGTTTTGCTTGCGGTTGAAGAACCGCAGTTGATCCAGTAAGTGACTCATGATGCTTTCCTCATCAGGCGTGCCGTGGGGTGCGTTGCCCCGCGAATTCGTGGTCGATCAGCAGGGTGTGGCGCAGCCTTTGCGGGCGTACCACCACCAGGTCACGACAATGCAGCTCAGGTAGAAACCGACAAACATGTAGAAGGCCATCGCCGGGCTGCCGGTGGCGGCCATGGATGTGCCGAAGGACTTGGGAATGAAGAACGCACCGAAGGCACCCATGGCCGAGCTGAAGCCCAGCACGGCGGCGGATTCCTTGCCGGCATCCTTGATCGCCTGCTCGCGCTCGGCGGCGGATTTACCGGCACTGGCCTTCTCGTGCTGGGTGCGAAAGATCACCGGGATCATGCGGAAGGTGGAGCCATTGCCGACGCCGGTGGTGATGAACAGCAGCATGAACATGCCGAGGAAACCGTAGAAGCTGCCGCCCTGCCCGTTCACCGGCAAAAAGTGCAGCACGCCGAACACCATCACGATCATCAGCACGAAGTTCCACAAGGTCACCCGTGCGCCGCCCAGCTTGTCCGCCAGCCAGCCGCCGAGTGGGCGTACCAGGGCACCGACCAGCGGGCCGAGGAAGGCGAATTTCAGCGCCACCACATCGGGGAACGAGGTCTTGATCAGCAGCGGGAACGCCGCCGAAAAGCCGATGAATGAGCCGAAGGTGGCCAGGTACAACCAGCACATCAGCCAGTTGTGCTTGCGCTTGAAGATCACCGCCTGCTCGCTGAACGAAGCGCGGGCGCTGGACAGGTCATTCATGCCGAACCAGGCCGCCACGGTGACGGTGAGGATAAACGGCACCCAGATGAAACCGGCGTTCTGCAGCCAGAGTTGACTGCCATCCGCCAAGGCCTGCGGTTGACCGCCCACCAGGCCGAACACGCCGAACGTGATCACCAGCGGCACGCAGAACTGCATCACCGACACCCCCAGGTTGCCGAGGCCGGCGTTCAGGCCCAGGGCCGTGCCTTGCTGCGACTTGGGGTAGAAGAAGCTGATGTTGGACATGCTCGAGGCGAAGTTGCCGCCGCCGAAACCGCACAGCAGCGCGATCAGTACAAACACGCTGTAGGGGGTGTTGGGGTCTTGCACCGCAAAGCCCATCCACAGCGACGGCAGCAGCAGCGACGCGGTGCTCAGGGCGGTCCAGCGGCGGCCGCCGAAGATCGGCACCATGAACGAGTAGAACACCCGCAAGGTGGCACCGGACAGGCCCGGCAACGCCGCCAGCCAGAACAGCTGGTCGGTGGTGAACGTAAAGCCGATGGCGTTCAGGCGCACGATCACCGTGCTCCACACCATCCACACGGCGAAGGCCAGCAACAGCGCGGGAATCGAGATCCACAGGTTGCGGGTCGCGGTCTTCTTGCCGCTGGCGCCCCAGAACGCCGGGTCTTCAGGGCGCCAGTCGTGGATCACCGGCCCCGAGCCGGGCTTTTGCGCGATGGACATGTTCATTCTCCTTGGAGAGGTTGGGCGGTTTTGCCCAACAGCGGTTGCTTGCGCATTTCGCTGAAGTACATCCAGGTCAGGGACACCCAGACCACGCCGTACATCAACATGAAGCAGGACGAGCGCACGCCGGTGAGGTCCACCAGGGCGCCAAACAGGATCGGCAGCACAAAGCCGCCCAGGCCACCGGCCAGGCCGACGATGCCGGACACCGCGCCCATGTTCTGTGGGTAGTCATTGGCGATGTACTTGAACACCGAGGCCTTGCCGAACGCGAAGGCGATGCCCATCACAAACAACAGCACGGTGAACAGGGTGGCGTTGAGGCCGATGTGGAAATCCAGGGGACCGTTGACGGTCTGCACCTGCAATTGGGTCTGCGGGTAGCTGAGCAGGAACAGGCAGATCCAGCTCACCCACAGCACCCACCAGGTCACGCTCTGGGCACCCCAGCGGTCGGACATCCAGCCGCCCACCGCACGCAGCACGCCGCCGGGCAGGGAGAAACACGCGGCCAGCAGCGCGGCGCTTTGCAGGCTGAAGCCGTATTCCTGCACGTAGTATTTGGTCATCCACAGCGCCAGGGCCACGTAGCCGCCGAACACAATCGAGTAGTACTGGCAGTAGCGCCACACGGCCGGGTCTTTCAGGCACAGCAACTGCTGGCGCAGGCTGGCGCCGCCAGCACTGCGGTGGGCCTTGTTTTCGCTGGTGAGGAACCAGAACAGCAGCGCGGTGATAAACAGGATCGCGCCGAACACCTTGGGCACCAGGTGCCAGGTGCCGAGGGCGATCAGCGCCGGGGCCAGAAACTTGGTGACGGCGGCGCCCGCGTTGCCGGCGCCGAACACGCCCATGGCAAAGCCCTGGTTGTCTTTGTCGAACCACTTGGCCACGTAGGCGATGCCCACCGAAAACGAACCGCCGGCCAGGCCGACGAACAGGCCCAGCACCAGGAACTGCCAATAGGCGGTGGCGTAGGTGATCAGGTACAGCGGCAGCACACAGGCGAGCATCAACAGGAAGAACACGATGCGCCCGCCGAAGCGGTCAGTCAGCAGGCCCAGGGGCAGGCGTACCAGGGAGCCGGTCAACACCGGCGTGGCGGCCAACAGGCCGAACTGGGTTTCGTTGAGTTGCAACAGCTCTTTGATGGGCACGCCCAACACGGCGAACATCATCCACACCATAAAGCAGACGGTGAAGGCGAGTGTGCTCATGCCCAGCACCAGGCCTTGTCTCATACGGGGTTGAGTCACGGTATGCGCTCCAGAAAGTGATTCCATGGGCGCAGGTTAGGGGCGACACCCCCGTGGAACTTGACCCAGGTCAACGTCCGCCTGGGGGGTATGGGGCTATGCTGGCCCCACATACCTCTAAGGAGGTAGTCCTAACAACAAGAGAAAGTCTTTATTTATCAATGGATTGGTCTCTTGTGCCGGCGTTTTCCCGTGGGAGGGTTGGCCGGCAACTCTTTAGAGGTAGTGCGCCAGGGATTGCGGTTTTTCAGCCCTTTTCCCTTTGCAGGTGCCGCCATGCAGGCTCTCAACCCCCTTCGATCACGCCGCCATGTTTAACTGGCTGCGCAGCTCCCTGCCCGCTCGCGCCGGCCTGGCGGTAATCCTGATCGCCATTCTCGCCCTTGCCAGCTCCTTGAGCGCCGGCTTGATCGCCTGGTTCAGCCAGGGCGACGCGGCCGCCATCAACACCGCCGGCTCGGTGCGCATGGAGACCTACCACCTCAGCTGGAAACTCGCCGCCGGGGCCCCTGCCGACGAGATCGACGCCATCACCCACAGCCTGCAAGGACGCCTCGACAGCCAATCGCTCAAGGCGGTGCTCGAAGACGGCCCGCGCAGCGCCCTGCTGCAGAGCTACCAACAGATCCAGCAGCGCTGGGACACCGATCTGCGCCCGGCGCTGGCCCGTGGCGACGCGGTGCTGTTCCAGGCCAGCGCGCCGGGGTTCGTCGAGCAACTGAACCAATTCGTCAGCCTCCTGCAACAACACAGCGAACAGAAACAGGGCTGGCAGCAAGGCATCCAGGGCCTGGCACTGTTCAGCACGCTGATCATCCTGCTGATCGGCCTGTACGAATTGCAGTACGGCGTGGTCAACCCCCTGGAAGAACTGGTGCACGCGACCCGGCGCTTTCGTGATGGTGACTTCAAGACCCGGGTCAATCACCGCTCCGAAGACGAGTTGGGGCAACTCGCCCTGAGCTTCAACGCCATGGCCGAGACCATTGAACACTCCCACCGCACCCTGGAGAGCCAGGTCCGGCAGAAAACCCTCAACCTGCAACAAGCCAACGCCGCCCTGGAGCTGCTTTACCAGAGCAGCCGCAGCCTGGCCACGCGCCTGGCGAACGCCGAGGGCCTGGATGAACTGATCCGGCGCTTCCAGAAACGCCTGCCGGGGTTGCGCCTGTCGCTGTGCCTGCAAGGGCACTTCCTGGCGCCGGCCCAGCAGATGCTCTCCCTGAATGGAGGGGATAGCCGCAACGTCTGCGCCATCGGTGATTGCGCAACGTGCCAAAAACACAAAGTGGCGCTCCCCCAGGTATTCAGCATCAGCAACCAGGGCTCGGAACTGGGCGAACTCAAGGCCCACTTCGACGATGGCCATCCCCCCCAGGATTGGGAAAAACAACTGATCCAGGCCCTGGCCAACCTGATCGGCACCTCGCTGTCGCTCAAGCGCCAGCGTGAACAGGACCACCGCCTGCTGCTACTCGACGAACGCACCATCATCGCCCGCGAACTGCACGATTCCCTGGCCCAGGCGCTGTCGTACATGAAGCTGCAAGTCAGCCGCATGCAAACCCTGATCCGCCGTGGCGAACCGGTGGAAACCCTGGCCACCGTCACCGCCGAACTGCGCGATGGCCTGAACAACGCCTACCGCCAACTGCGCGAATTGCTCACCACCTTCCGCCTGCAAATCCACGATGCCGGGCTGGTGCAGGAACTGCAGGAGACCGCCGAAGAGTTCTCGCGGCGTGGCGAGTTCCAGGTGCACCTGCATGTGGACGCCCTGGCCTTCCAACTGTCGGCCAGCGAACAGATCCACTTGTTGCAGGTCACCCGCGAGGCCCTGTCCAATTGCCTGCGCCATGCCCATGCGCAAAACGCCTGGCTGCAACTGCGCCAGGAAGGCGAGACCGTGAGCCTGAGCATCGAGGACGACGGCCGGGGCTTCTGCGGTGAGGTCGACACCCGCGAACACCACGGCCTGACCATCATGGACGAGCGCGCCCGCAGCCTGCATGGCCGCCTCGACATCAGCCCCCGCGAGCCCCAGGGCACCCGCGTGCAATTGCGTTTCCAACCGGAATTTCTCGGCCACTCCCTACAAGGCACCGCCTCAT
Organism: Pseudomonas sp. CFBP13509; assembly: GCF_005233485.1. Lineage (NCBI taxonomy): Bacteria > Pseudomonadati > Pseudomonadota > Gammaproteobacteria > Pseudomonadales > Pseudomonadaceae > Pseudomonas > Pseudomonas sp. CFBP13509. The sequence goes on along the minus strand of NZ_QGAA01000007.1, from coordinate 311,383 downwards.
GAACACCCTCACCCGCCACCGTATCCTGCTGGTCGACGATCACCCGATGATGCGCCACGGCATGCGCCAGATGCTTGAACTGGAAGACGACCTGCAAGTGGTCGGCGAAGCCGGCAACGGCCAGGAAGCCCTGGACCAGATCGACACCCTGCAACCGGACCTGGTGCTGCTGGACAACAACATGCCGCACATGAACGGCCTCGAAACCCTGCGCCGCCTGCGCGCCATGAACTATGGCGGCAAGGTGTTGCTGTTTACCGTGTCCGACGCTGAAGACGATATTCGTGATGCGTTGCGCCTGGATGCCAATGGCTATCTGCTCAAGGACATGGAGCCGGAGTTGTTGATCCAGTACATCCGTGACGCGTTGCATGGCGCATTGGTCATCAGCCCCGGCCTGACCCGCGTCCTGGCCCAGGCCCTGCGCTCGCCGCAGCCCCATGGGGCAGTGGAATTGACCGAGCGCGAACGCCAGGTGCTGAGGACTATTGCCAGTGGGCACAGCAACAAGGTGATCGGGCATAAGCTGGGGATTACCGAGGGCACGGTGAAGGTGCATGTGAAGAATTTGCTGCATAAGCTGGGGTTGCGGTCGCGGGTGGAAGCGGCGGTCTGGGCGATGGAGCATTTGCGGCAGGCGGGGTGAGGCTGTTTAACGCTGAACGCGCGGCAGATAGGGCTGTTGTGGTGAGCGGGCTTGTCCCGCGCTGGGCTGCGTAGCAGCCCCAGTCCAGAAGAATGCGGTGTATCAGACACTCTGTAGACACTGGTTTTGGGGCCGCTACGCAGCCCAGCGCGGGACAAGCCCGCTCACCACAGGGAGATTTGTCTGGGTCTGAAAAGTTGTGTAGATACCCTTGCTCATCGGGGTGTAGAACCGTAGACATCGTTTACACAAACCCCGCAAGAGGTACCCCCACAGAGGCATATCAACCCCGCCCCAAGCCCTCTACGCTAGCCCATTGCGGAGGCCCAACCATGCTCACCCATCCCCACATCGTGCTCACCCTGCGTCGCCATCACCTGTTCAGCCAGCTCCCGGAAAAAACCTTCCAGGACGTCTGCACCCTGGCCAATCTCAAGCGCCTGCCCGGCCATGCGCCCTTGATGCATCAGGGCGACGCGGCCGAGCGTTTTTTCCTGCTGGTCAGCGGCCAGATCAAGCTGCACCGGGTCACGGGTGAAGGCCAGGAACATCTGGTGGAAGTCATCCAGCCCGGCCAGACCTTTGCCGAAGCGCTGCTGTTCACCCAGGCCAAGGCCTATCCGGTGAGCGCCACCGCGCTCAAGGACAGCGTGCTGGTCAGCATCGAAGGCCAGCACTACCGCCGGGCCCTGGAAGACCAGCCGAAAATCTGCCTGGCGATCCTGGCCAGCATGAGCATCCACCTGCATCAGCGCCTCAAGGACATCGACACCCTGACCCTGGCCAACGCCAGCCGTCGGGTGATCAACTTCCTGTTCCAGGAGCGCGATGCGCTGAGTGGCGAGGTGGTGCTGCAAGTGCCCAAGCGCCTGGTGGCGTCGAAGCTGGGGATCCAGCCGGAGACCTTTTCAAGGATCCTGCACCGGCTGGTGGAAGGCGGGTTGATCGAGGTGCAGCGGCGCACCATTCGAATCCTCTGCGAAGAACAGTTGATGGGCTATCAGGCCGGCTGATCAGTGCCCGCTATGGCCCGCTGACGCCCGCCCCGCCCGCTCCAGATTCCGCCACAACCAGGGCGGCAACACATCCGGGTCCAAACTGTCGATCAGATTCTTCAACCCCAACCCCAATTCCGTATCCCCCTCAATCACCAACCGGCGGCGAAAGAACAGCGTATCCGGATCTTCCTGGCGGCTGGCCAGCAACAGAAACTCCCGCCAATTACCACTGATGCTGACCTGCGCCTCAGCCTTTTGCGCAATCCGCAACCCATCCCGCCCCAGGGTCAGGTACCAGCACAACCCCAGGTCAGGAATACGCAAACACAGCCAACGCCCGCGCAGCAGGTCAAACCCGCCGTCGCGCAGGGGTTCGGCCAGGCAGCGGTTGAGGGCCTGCTGCAAGACCAGGCGCTGTACGCCAAACGGCACACGGCGGATCAATGGCAACAACCGGTCGGCACCCTTGAGCAGCCATGGTTTACGACTCAGCACAGGCCCACCTCCTCAACCCGCAACATGCCCGCCTGGCCGTGCCAGTAGCCGTTGCAGCCTTCGACATACAGCGGCGGCGTAGCGCCCTGGCGTACCTGGTCGTAGGCACGCACCACCTCGACCATGCCCTCGGCCCGTGGGCTCAGGCGCAACAGATCGGCACCGCTGGACACCAGGCCGGGGTAATCGGCCAGCAGGTTGGTAACGTCGGCGGACATGGTCTGGATGCCATTCAAGGTGAACAGCGCCTGCCCTTCCTGGCTGGTCAGTGGCATGCCGTCGGGGTAGTTGATGCAGCAGAACTGGCAATCGTCCTTGGGGCGGTTTTCCGCGCGGGCGGTGAAGCAACGCGCCGAGTAGGCCAGGGGCAAATGGCCGTAGGCGAAGATTTCCACCTCGGGTAACGGCCGGCCCAATTCGCGCACCTGTTCCAGCACGTCGGCGATCAGGCCCTGGGAGCACTCCACCGGCGGCACCCAGCGCTGCATGCCGGCGTCGAGCAGTTGCACCAGGGCGTGACCGTTGTAGAGGTTGAGCGCCGGGCCGCCGACAAAGGGCAGTTTGCGCTCGATCAGCATCTGCACCGCGCCCATGTCGTTGGCCTCCACCAGCCACTCGCCGTTGTCACACAGGCGACGCAGGCTCGACAGTTCGGAGGCGGCTTCGATCAAGGTCAGGCTCGACAACACGATCTGCGCCGGGCTGCAGGTCTGCAGCTCCCGGCCCAGGCCCAACCAACGGTCCAGGGAAAACGCGCGGCGCTTGGCACACACGGTTTCGCCCAGGTAAATCACGTCCAGGGGCAAGCCGGCCATGTCCGAGTAGAAGCGCCCCAAGTGTTCCTTATCCCAATAAAACAGCACCGGTCCCAGGCTGAGTTTCATCTGTGTCTCCTCACTGCCATGCACGATGGTAGGCGCCGAGTGTGGTCTGGCTGCCTTCGGATAACCCGGCCAGCACCTGGCGCCATTGGTCCTTGACCACAAAGCTGGCCGGTGCGCTGCGGTGGGCGTCGAGCGCGGCGCGCCAGACCCGGGTGACTTGTTCCACATACGCCGGGCTGCGTTGGCGGCCTTCGATCTTGACCGCTTCGACGCCGATGGCGCTGAGCTCCGGCAGCAGGTCGAGGGTGTCGAGGCTGGTGGGTTCTTCGAGGGCATGGAAGCGTTTGCCGCCGACCAGGAAGCGGCCCTTGCACAGGGTCGGGTAACCGGCGGGTTCGTCGGCGGTATAGCGGTCGATCAGTACTTCGCTCAGGCGCGCACTCAAGCCCTCGGCATCTTCGCTCCAGCGCACCGCCTTGGCCGGCGAGCACACGCCGCACAGGTTCGGCGACTCGCCGGTGATATAGGAAGACAGGTGGCAACGCCCCTCGGCCATGATGCACAGGCTGCCAAACCCGAACACTTCGATGGGCACCGGGCTGCTCGCAGCCACCTGCTTGACCTGGGCCAGGGACAGCACACGGGGCAATACCGCGCGGCGAATGCCATAGCGTTCGGCATAGAACTTCAGCGCCGCCGCGTGGGTGGCCGAGCCCTGTACCGACAGGTGCAAGGCCATGTGCGGATGCTGGCGGCTGGCGTAGTCGAGCACGCCGGGGTCCGCGGCGATCAGGGCGTCCACGCCGTGGTCCGCCGCGCGGTCGACGGCGCGTTGCCAGCGCGCCCAGATCTTCGGTTGCGGGTAGGTGTTGACCGCCACGTACAGCTTGCGCTGGTGCTGGCGAATAAAGGCGACGGCACCGTCGAACTGTTTGTCGTCCATGTTCAACCCGGCAAAGTGCCGGGCATTGGTGTCATCGCGAAAACCGACATACACCGCATCGGCGCCTTGACGCACAGCGGCTTTAAGCGCAGGCAGGTTGCCTGCCGGGCAGACCAGTTGCATGGGGGCTCCTCAGAGAAATTCAGCGAAAGACACAAACGGCACCGATTCATCCTTGAGCACCTGATGCTCACGCTCGACGATCACCAGGCCATCGGCCCAACAGGCGGCGGTGAGCATCGCCGAGCTTTGCTGGGGGTGCAGCACGGCGCGCAATTGCCCGTCCTCGCCAGGGCTCAGGCGTGCACGCAGGTACTGGCGGCGCTTGTTGGGCGTGAGCCATTCGAACGCGGCCGGCACCTGGATCGGCACCGGCAACACCCGCTCCACCCCTTGGGCGCGCAGCAGGAACGGGCGCACCACCACCAGCGCGGTGATCAGCGCCGCCGACGGGTTACCGGGCAGGCCCAGCCACGGCTTGCCCGCCACTTCGCCAAATGCCAGGGGTTTGCCGGGCTGGATCGCCAGGCGCCAGAAGTCCACGCGACCGAGCGCTTCGATGGCCTGCTTGAGATGGTCCTCCTCCCCCACCGACACACCCGCCGAGGTCAGCAACAGGTCGCATTCGGACGAGGCCAGGGCCAGGGCATCACGGCTGGCGGCCAACTCATCGGCCATCACCCCGTAGTCGTGCACGTCCACGCCCCAGCCACGCAACAACGCGGCCAGGGCATAGCGGTTGCTGTTGTAGATCTGTCCCGGCACCAGCGCCTCGCCCGGATCACGCAACTCGTTGCCGCTGCTGAGCAGGCACACCCGCAACGGGCGATAGACTTTCAACCGAGGGATGCCTGCCGAAGCCAACAAGCCGATGTCCTGGGCGCGCAGGCGTTTGCCGACGGCGATCAGGGTCTGCCCGCGCTGCAACTCTTCACCCTGCTTGCGCACATGCTCGCCGAGACGTACCGGCGGGCACCAGATGCGCTGGCCGTACAGGCGGCAACGCTCCTGGGCCACCACCGTGTCAGCGCCAGGCGGTAGCGGCGCACCGGTAAAGATGCGCACGGCCTGCCCGGCCTGCACGCTCACCTTGCTGTGCTGCCCCGCCGCAATGCGCCCGGCGAGCATCAGGTAGCCGCCTTCGGCCGGCACGTCCTCGGCGCGCAGGGCGTAGCCGTCCATGGCGCTGTTGTCGAAACCGGGCAAATCCAGGGGCGAGAACAGCTCTTCAGCGACCACCCGCCCCAGCGCCTGCTCCAGGCCAATCACCTGGGTGCTCGGCGGCGGCGGCGCCTGGGCCAGCAGCGTGGCGATGGCCTCGTCCACCGGCATCAGGTGGCCGCTGTCACACACCGAGACACTCATGAACGCGACTCGCAGGCTTGCAGGGTTTGCTCAGGCTGGGGCTTGAGGTGCGGCACGAAGTTGCACGGGCCGGTGCGGCTGTCCAACTGCCCCGCCAGGATCTGGTCCCAGCCGGTGCGACACGCCCCCGGCGAGCCCGGCATGCAGCACACCAGCACGCCGTTGCTGATGCCGGCCAACGCGCGGGACTGCACGGTGGAAGTGCCGATTTCGGCCAGGGACACCTGGCGGAACAGCTCACCGAAGCCTTCGACATGTTTGTCCAGCAACGGCAACACCGCCTGGGGCGTGTTGTCGCGGGCGGTGAAACCGGTACCGCCGGTCATCAGCACCACTTGCACCTCGGGATCCGCGATCCACAGGGAGACTTGCGCACGAATCTGGTAGATATCGTCGATCACCAGGCCACGGTCGATGAGCACATGCCCGGCACTTTCGAGGCGGTCCACCAGGGTCTGGCCGGAGGTGTCGGTGTCGAGGGTACGGGTGTCACTGATGGTCAGCACGGCGATGTTCAGGGGCACGAAATTGCGTTGTTTCAAATGGGCCATGATCAAGGCTCCAGGCGTCAAGAAAGTTGCCGTCAGCCTGCGCCGCAACGGGCGCAGGGCCTATTCCTCCAAGGAGGTATCTCGTTCAGGGGGCCAGGCGCGTGCGCTGCCAAATGCCCGCGTGCAGGCGGTAGTCAAGACGGTCATGCAGACGGTCGGGCCGGCCCTGCCAGAACTCGATGCGCTGCGGCTGCAGGCGGTAGCCGCCCCAATGCTCGGGGCGTGGCGGTTGCTGCCCGGCGAAACGCTCGGTGACCTCTCGCAAGCGGCTTTCCAGCTCGCTGCGATGGCCAAGGGGCTGGCTTTGCGGCGACGCCCAGGCGCCCAACTGGCTGGCGGCCGGGCGCGCATCGAAATAATCGTCCGACAGCTGCGCATCCGCCCGCACCACCGGGCCTTCGATACGCACCTGACGCTCCAGCCCCGGCCAGAAAAACGTCATGGCCGCATGGGGATTGCTCGCCAACTCCTGGCCCTTGGCACTCTGGTAATGGCCGAAAAAGAAAAAACCCTCGGCGCTGAAACCCTTGAGCAGCAAGATGCGGCAATGCGCATGGCCCTGGCTGTCCACGGTGGCCAGCGCCATGCTATTGGCCTCCGCCGGAGGCACCTCGGTTTTGCGCGCCTGATCCAGCCACTGACCGAACAGCACCAGGGGATCGTCCTGCGCCAAGTCATCACGCAAACCATAAAGGGTGTAGTTACGGCGCAATTGCGCAAGAGACAAGGGCATGACACGGTCCTCCAGAAAGTTCGCCACAGTGTGGGAACTACCGCGCCGTTATCCCTTGACCACGATCAACATTCACCCGTGGCATGACGCCGCATGTGATCGCTTGAGGTGTGGGGTTCTACACAACGGATCGCGTTGCTGTTGCTGTTGCTCTGGCTCTGGCTCTGGCTTTTGATCTTGATCCTAGGCGCCCCGTCAAACACGCTGGCCGAACGCAGGCTTGAATCCGTGGGTAACCCGGCAGGACGCCGGGTTAGCCGTCCTGGGCCAGGGATGGCCCATGACGGCGGCCCACGGATTCAAGCCTGCGTTCGGGCATACCGAGCCTAGGCGAGGTACCGAGTGTTGGGGCAAGAGCCCTTTTGGTTACTTTTGGGGCTCTTTTCCAAAAGTGACCCGCTGTAAGAGCGGAACCCTAAGTGGCCGTTACCGCAGCAACGGATATGTACTCATTCCAACCCCAGCAAATGGTCGGTCCAGAGGACCCATCGGGAGCAAGTCGAATCGTCGCACCGCCCCTCCCACATTTGATCTCTATACATCAGGTCCCTATCAGCCTGCCAGATCAGCGCAACATCAACTTGGCCAGAATCACGATCACGACCATATGCCCCAGGATGCTGCGACGAATCCACGTCGCACGCCTCGGGCTCAAGCGCTGATGGCCCAGCAGGTACGCCAGCCACAGGTAATGGCCGATGATGCTCAGGGCCAGCAAAATTTTCAGGCTCAGCAGCGCCCCGAAATGGCTGGCCCAGGGCACCGCCAACAGCCCGCGATAGTGCCAGGCCAGGCCGATGCCAGCGCCGTACAGCAACACCACCACGCCGTGCAGTACCTGGCGCGAACGCCGTGCAATGGCGTGGTCGGAGGTGAACTGCGCCGACCAGGCCAATTCCTCACGGGCGCTGTGCCAGATCACTACTTCGAAAAACAGCGTGCCGATAAACGCAATCGCCGCCAGCAGATGCACGATCAACAAGGTGGAATAGAGCATGACGTCCCCCTAGCCTGGATGCCCATCGACCCGCGCCTGCCACAGCATCGGGCCATACCGCCACAGGTACAGGCCGAGCCCGAGGGTCCAGCACACACCCGCCAGCCACAACGCGGCCATCGGCAACAGCAGGACCAGCACCACCCGGCACACACACGCCAGGTTCAGCAGCCCAAAGGCCAGGGTCATCCCGACCGGCGGCTGCAACGGGCGGCCGGTGTGGCCCAGGCTGACGCGGGCGATCATGGCCAGGATCAGCCCGGCCATGGCGCCGATGGTCAATGCATGCACGGCCAGGCTGGGATTGAGCGGCGCACCGCAGTGCCACAGCGCCATGCCCAGGCAGGCCACGGCCAGCCAGGCATACGCCAGGTGCAATGACCACAGCAACGGCACGCGCCACAGGCCGCGATCATGCCAGCGGACCAGGCGGACCAGGTGCCCCAACCCGAGGGCGGCGAACAGCAGGCCGATCCACAGGTTGGCGCCCAATGCAGGCCCTGCGGCATACAGCACGGCGATCAGCAGCGAGCCGCCAAGCAATATAAGGTCCAGCCACACCCAGGGTTTGACCGCTTCGACCCGGCCCAAACCGCGCTGGGTGAAAAACGGAATCACCCGTCCGCCGATCAGGCCCATCATCGCCGCCACCAGCCACAGGCCTGTGAGCACCGCCTGGCGTTGCAGGCCGGGGTCATTGCGCAGCAAGCCATACAGCGACAGCGCATCGGCCACGGTCAACAGCGCCAGCACCAGCACAATCGGGTAATTACGCTTCTGTCTTACCTGCCAGAGGGTCCAGCCCATCACTGCGGCGACAGCCAGGGGAAAGGTCAGCTCCAGCACCGCCAACAGCGGCCAGTGCAGGTTGAACAACCACCCCAGGCGCGCCGCCAGCCACACGCCGGCAAGCAGCGCCAGGGCGTTGCCGCTGATGCCCGGGCGGCCGGTCCAGGTCTGCACTGCCGTGAGCAGGAAGCCGGCGATAATCGCCAGGCCAAAGCCGAACAGCAGCTCATGGCGATGCCAGGCCAGCCAGCCGCCCGCCGGCTGCCAGCTGCCGAGGTGACCGCCCAGGGCCAGCAGCCACAGGGGGATTGCCAGCGTCGCCAATACACAGGCGCCGAGGAAGAATGGCCGGAAGGCCAGGCGAAACAACGGGGTAATCGACATGGCCTTGCGCCGATCGAGCACTTGCATGACACGGTCTCCCTTCAGGACTGCGGCAATCTTGCGCCGATACCTGCGCGTTGCCCTTGTCGTAGATCAAGTCGCAAACCCACTTCAACGCTTACGCTTGCGCTCACTGTAGGAGCGAGCTTGCTCGCGAAGAACGTTAACGATGACGCGGGCATCCTGATTAAACGCGGTGTCTGTGGGTTTTTCGCGAGCAAGCTCGCTCCTACAACACCTTTAGCATGCTTTGGAGCCATGATGAAAAACGCCTATGTCCCCCTCGCCTGGTTTGTGATCCTCGGCTCCATGCTGGCCGCCGCCAGCGGGCTTTCGCTGGTGCTGGTGTGAACGCGCCGCTGCTGTTCAAGGAACCGGGCATGGTGCTGCATCGCGTGCACCACCAGATCCTGCGCAGCCATCACCTGTTCGAACCGCTGAACGACGAAGAACTCAACGAGCTGATGGGCAACAGCCAGTTGCTGAGTATCGACAAAGGCGAGCCGCTGTTCCGCCAGGGCGAACCGGCCGATGCGTTTTACTTCGTGATTGCCGGTGCGGTGAAGATCTACCGTTTGACCCCCGACGGCCAGGAGAAGGTCTTCGAAGTGATCGGCGAGCGCCAGACCTTCGCCGAGGCCATGATGCTGATGGACACCCCCAACTACGTGGCCTGCGCCGAAGCGGTGTGCCCCACCCAGTTGTACCGTTTGTCCAACGCCACCTACATGCGCCTGCTGCACAGCAACAGCCGCCTGACCTTCGCCCTGCTCGGCACGTTGTGCGTGCGCCTGCACCAGCGGGTCAACGAGATCGAGACCCTGTCGCTGAAAAACGCCACCCACCGCGTGGTGCGCTACCTGCTGACCCAACTGATGCGCCTGCACAGCACCGAGGCCACCTTCGAACTGCCCATGGCCAAGCAGTTGATTGCCGGGCATCTGTCGATCCAGCCGGAAACCTTTTCGCGGATTATCCGGCGCCTGATCGATGAAAAGATCATCACCCAGGACGGACGTCAGATCGCCATTCTGGACCGGCTGCGCCTGGAGCAATTCGAGTGAAAACCTGTCTGTACTGCCAGCAGCGCAATGCCGACAAGCATCAGCAGTGCACGGATTGCGGTATGGCCCTGCCCGCCTCGGACGCCGGCATACAGGCCCTTCGCTTGCGGCGTTTCCAGTGGTTCTGCCTGAGCCTGACGCTGTTTTGCATCGCGATGTTCTTCTGGTTGCCGCGCGACTTCTACTGACCCTCGGTCAGTTGCCGGTACAGCTGGGGCAACCGCAGCGGCAGCTGCTCCGGCTGGCGGATCAGGGTGTAGCCATGGGCACCGAACATATAGGGCAAATAGTCCCCGGCCTGTCTGTCGATGGTGATGCAGAACGGAATCAGGCCCTGGCGCCGCGCCTCGACCACTGCCTGGCGGGTGTCTTCGACCCCGTAGCGGCCCTCATACAGATCCAGGTCATTGGGTTTGCCATCGGTCAGTAGCAACAACAACTTGCGCCGCTGTTTGCACGCGCCCAGCAACTGGGTGGCCTGGCGAATCGCGGCGCCCATGCGCGTGTAGTACCCCGGTTTGAGGGCCTGGATGCAGCCGCGCGTGCGGTCGTCATAGACTTGCTCGAAGGTCTTGAGCTGGTGCAGGCGCACCTGATGGCGGCGCAGGGACGAGAAGCCATACAACGCAAACGTATCCCCCAGCCCGTCCAGGCTTTCGCCGAACAGCAACAGGCTGTCGCGGATCACGTCGATGACCTTTTGCTCGTCGTTCAAATGCGCGTCGGTGGACATCGACAGGTCCGCCAGCAGCAGGCATGCCAGGTCGCGTCGGGTGTGACGTTGCTCCTGGTACAAGCCGCGTTCGGTGCAGGCGCCGTGTTGGCGTTGCACGTAAAAATCCACCCAGGCTTGCAGGTCCAGCTCCGCGCCCTGGGGTTGCTGGCGCAGCCATTGGCGGTCGGTGCGCAGTTGCTGGAACTGGCGGCGCAGGCGCTGGGCCGGGCCGAGTAATCGGGCTGGTAACGGTTGCGGTGCATCGGCACGTGGCTGCATCCGTTGCAGATTGACGAAACCGGGTTGCAGGCATTGTTGACGGTAATCCCACTCGGGCAGCTTGATGCCCTCGCCGAGGGGGATGTCATCCACTTCGGCAGGAGGCAGGTCGAGGTGCAGCTTCAAGCCGCCACTCTTGCGCACGCGCTGGCGCGACAGGCTCAACTGGTCGAGGTCTTCGGCGACGCGGGCGGCGTCCGGGTCCTCACTGTCGTCGGCCCAGCGATCGAGGTCGACGTGCTCGGTCCAGCTGAACAGGTTTTCCAGGCGCACCACCAGTAGGCCGCCATCACGGCTGTGATCATCCACACGGCTGGCACGTTTGGGCGCGCCCTGCTGCTCCCCGGACGGGGTGGCGAGGTCGTCGCCGTCGTCTTCAAGGTCGAGGGCCTGGGGCGTGTCCAGGTGCAACGGCGGGTAAAGCCATAAGGGCAACGGCCAGGCGGCGCGTTCGCTGTGGGGTAAATGGCGCACGCTGCCGGGCTCGCGCAGGGCCTTGCGCAAGGCTTTTTCCAGGGCGGCTTCACCGGGTTTGAGGCTGGCCGGGTCGGGGCGCAGCCTCAGATGCGCGTCCACCAGGCGCTGGTAACTGGGCAACAGCGCCGGGTAGCGTTGCAGCAGCAGCCAGGTCCAGCGCTGGTTGTCCCGGGCCCAATGGGCCATGGGGCCTGCATGGGCGGCCAGCAGCGCCAGCCAGCGGTACAGCTCCCGGTTCAAGGCGACGGTGGGGTACACCGCCAGACTCGACGGCAGGCGCAGGCGGTTGCCATCGCAGGAGGCCAGCGGCGCATGCCGGCAGGTGCCGGCGATGCGCATCAACAGGTTGCGGCGCAGCAGCAGGTCGCGTTCGCTGGCGGCTTCGAGGGCGATCCCGCTGGCACCGCCCAAGGCGCGAAACAATACGGCGAGGCTGCGCTGGCGGTCGACCAGCTCGACCCGCGCCGCCGGGAAATCGGCGCTGGCACGGCGGGTGATAAAGCGGTGCCAGGCACTGCCGATCCATTCTTCCAATTCAAGGGTAAAGACCATGGGATGGGCTCCAACTGTTTGATATTTGACAGGCACACTGCAGTCAAAATGTGGGAGGGGCGGTGCGACAATTCGACTTGCCCCCGATAGCGCCGGGTCAGTTAAAAAATAAGTGACTGACACTCCCTCATCGGGGGCAAGCCCCACACATTTACCGAGTACACCAGCCCCAACTCCGGTCGGCTCTAAGGCCGCCGCGCTTTGGCTCTTGATCTCAAATCGCCCCGTCAAACACGCTGGCCGAACGCAGGCTTTGGAGCGTGGGTAACCCGGCAGGACGCCGGGTTAGCCGCACTGGGCCATGGATGGCCCATTGCGGCGGCCCACGCTCCAAAGCCTTCGTTCGGGCACACCGAGCCTAGGCGAGGTGCCGAGTGTTGGGGCGAAGCGTTTTTGGTTACTTTTGGCGCTCTTCCAAAAGTGACCCGCTGTAAGAGCGGAACCCTAAGCAGCCGTTACCGCAGCAACGGATATGTACTCACCCCCCAAAAAGCGGTCGGCCCAGAGGCCGCCATCGGGGGCAAGTCGAATCGTCGCACCGCCCCTCCCACATTTGGACCGCGTTACTTCAGTAGACGATCGGCACCGGTGCTCCAGCCATCCGAGCACGTTGCCGGAAGCTGAGCAGGTAGCAGAGCAACCCCATCAGAAAGCCCACCCCACTGACCAACCGCGCCCAGAACAGTCCCTGCAAATGCTCCACCGTGGCCATGAACGGCAAGGCCACCCCGTCCACCTGCCAGCGTTGCAGCCAGACCTGCACGGCCCCGGCGGCGGTGAGGAACAGCGTGATCATCACCATCGACAGCACCATCATCCAGAAGCCCCAGATTTCGAGGGTCTGCGAACGCGCGTCCGGCGCTTCACCGATACCGCGCAGGCGGGGCATGGCGTAGCTGATCAGGGTCATCACGATCATGGCGTAGGCACCGAAGAACGCCAGGTGCCCGTGGGCGGCGGTGAGTTGGGTGCCGTGGGTGTAGAAGTTGACCGGTGCCAGGGTGTGCAGGAACCCCCACACGCCTGCGCCGAAGAACGCCGTGACCGTGGTGCCCTTGGCCCACAACGTCGCCGCGCGATTCGGGTGCTGGCGCCGACGTTGCTTCACCATGGTGAAGGCGAACATCACCATCGCCAGGAACGGCAGCGGCTCCAGGGCCGAGAAGATCGAACCAACCCACAGCCACACCTCAGGCGCACCGATCCAGAAAAAGTGGTGACCGGTGCCGATGATCCCGGTGATCAAGGCCATGGCGATGATCACGTACAGCCATTTCTCCACCACTTCGCGGTCGACGCCGGTGACCTTGATCAGCACGAAGGCCAGCATCGAGCCCATGATCAGCTCCCACACGCCTTCGACCCACAGATGCACCACCCACCACCAGTAGAACTTGTCACGCGCCAGGTTGCCGGGGTTGTAGAAAGAGAACAGGAAGAACACCGCGAGGCCGATCAACCCGGTCATCATCACCATGCTGACGGTGGTCTTGCGGCCCTTGAGCAGGGTCATGCCGATGTTGTACAGAAAGCCCAGGCACACCACGACGATGCCCATTTTGGTAATGGTCGGTTGCTCCAGGAACTCACGACCCATGGTCGGCAGCAGCTCGTTGTGGGTCAGCCTGGCCAGCGCCGCATACGGCACCATCAGGTAGCCGAGGATGGTCAACACCCCGGCGGCGGCGAACACCCAGAACAGGATGATCGCCAGTTTCGGGCTGTGCAGCTCGCGTTCGGCCTCCTCGGGTATCAGGTAGTAAGCCGCGCCCATAAAGCCGAACAGCAGCCACACGATCAGCAGGTTGGTGTGGACCATCCGTGCCACGTTGAAGGGGATCAACGGGAACAGAAAGTCGCCGATGACGTATTGCAGGCCCATGATCAAACCGAACAGCACCTGACCGAGAAACAGGATCAGGGCGAACACAAAGTAGGGTTTGGCCACGGCCTGGGATTGGAATTTCAAGTATGGATTGGCACTGCGCATGGCTCAGCCCTCCTTGTTCGGTGGCCAGTTATTGGTATTGATCTTCGAGCTCCATTTGAGGAACTCGGCCATATCGTCCACCTCCTGGTCACTGAGATTGAATTGCGGCATGGCCCGCCGCCCCGGTACACCCAGGGGCTGCATTTTCATCCAGGCTTGCAGGAACGGCTTGAACCCTTCTTCGCCGCCCCGGCGCTTGAACACATTGCCCAGCTCCGGCGCGAAATAAGCGCCCTCGCCCAGCAAGGTGTGGCAGCCGACGCAGTTGTTGCGCTCCCAGACGCCCTTGCCGCGAACGACGGATTCGCTGAGTTGGTCGACGTTGCTGCGGGCGGGAAAGGTTTGTTCGGTGTGGTAGGTCAGGGCCAGGAAAATCAGGAAGAAGAACACGCTTCCTCCGAAGTAGATATTCCTGGCCATGCCCTTGGTGAAGGTCTCTGACATGGTCGCTTCCTCATTGCTTGGCCAGGGGATGATAGGGAGGTGGGGGGTGAAAACTGCTTGATGGCGATCAAGAAATGTTGATGGTTTTGGTGGGGTATTTTTTGGGTTGGGTTGGGTACATATCCGTTATTTAGGTAACGGCGGCTTAGGGTTCCGCCCTGACGGCGGGTCGTTTTGACGGGGCGCCTAGGATCAAGATCAAAAGCCAGAGCAAAAGCAGACCGAGGTCTAGCTGATACATGGAGATCCAAATGTGGGAGGGGCGGTGCGACGATTCGACTTGCCCCCGATGCAGTGGGTCAGCCAAAGATGCATCAACTGATACTCCCTCATCGGCGCAGATACCGTCTTATCCAGCACCGCGCAAACCCCCGTAGCAGCTGCCGAGCCCCGGCGAGGCTGCGTCGGCCGCGACTCGAGCTTGAATCGGCAGCGCGCCTGACGCAGCCTCGCTTGCGCTCGGCAGCTGCTACGGGGGGAGGCCTTGATGGGGTTGGCATTCGGGGGTGCCCCCTCCCACATTTTTAACCGAGTACACCAGACCCAACACCGGTCGGCTATAAGGCCGCCACAGCTTGGCTTTTGATCTGGAATGAGGGCATACCGAGCCTCGTAAGCAGCCGCTACGCAAATAACGGATATGTACTCAGTAAAGCGACCACAACCACCCCCCACCCCAGCATCAAAAATCTCCACAACACTGGCCCACGCCGCAACGCCATAAACCCATCCACAATCACCCACCCCTTGACCACCGCCAGCAGCAACACCGCCCACCACAACCCGGACGCCCCCGTCAGTACAGTGCCAACGCTCAGCACCACCAACATCAGCCAACACAGGATCAGCGTCTGGGAATCCGTCATACCCACCTCAGTGAATCACATAGACCAACGGAAACAGCACCACCCACACCAGATCCACCATGTGCCAATACAGCACCCCGGACTCCAGCCCGCCGACTGACAGCCCGCCGCACCAGCAGCCCAGCGCCAGCCACCCGAGAATCACCATCCCCAGTAGCACATGCAGGAAATGAAACCCCGTGAGTATCCAGTACAAGGTAAAAAACGTGCTGTGCTCCAGGCCCAGTCCGGCAGCGCCCAGGTGGGCGTACTCGGTGAGTTTGATCGCCACATACACCAGCGCCACCAACAACGCCGCGACGAACAAACCGGCGCCGCGTCGCCAGCGCTGCAATCGCACCTGCTGCACCGCCAACGCTGCCAACACGCCTGCGGTCAGCAGGCTCAAGGTCATCGCCAACCCGGTCGAGGTATCCAGCTGTGCGCGCCCGGCGGCAAACAGCTCGGGCTTGAGCACCTGGGTCACGGCAAACGTGAGGATCAGAATCGCGAACACCGACAGCTCGGCGAGGATAAAAAACCACATCGCCAGGTCGCCTGGCAGCCGGCGCGGTTCAGGCAAAGTGCACATCCACCACGTCCATCAGCGCGGCGACGGTCTGCGGGTCGTCGCTCAGCGGTTCGGCCAGGCACGCCAGGCAGGCTTCGCGTGGGCTCATGCCGGCGCCGATCAGGCGGGCGGTGAAGATCAGCAGCCGGGTGGAGGCCACCTCCTCCAGGTCATGCTGGTCAAGCCGACGCAACGCCTGGCCCAGGCGCACGACCTGGGCGGCCAGCGCCACATCCACACCGGCCTCGCGGGCGACGATGCGTTCTTCGTCGGCCACCGGCGGGTAGGCAAACCGCATCGCCACGAAGCGCTGGCGGGTGCTGGGTTTCATGCCCTTGAGCAGGTTCTGGTAGCCGGGGTTGTACGACACCACCAGCATGAACGACGACGGCGCCTTGAGCACTTCGCCGGTGCGTTCCAGGAACAGTTCACGGCGTTCATCGGCAATCGGGTGCAGCACCACGGCGGTGTCCTGGCGTGCTTCGACAACTTCGTCGAGGTAGCAGATCCCGCCTTCGCGCACGGCGCGGGTCAGTGGGCCGTCCTGCCACCAGGTGCCGTCGGTGCCGATCAGGTGGCGGCCGAGCAGGTCGGCGGCGCTGAGGTCGTCGTGGCAGGCCACGGTGTACAGCGGCAGGTTCAGGCGGTGCGCCATGTGCTGCACGAAGCGCGTCTTGCCACAGCCCGTGGGGCCTTTGATCAGCACCGGCAGGTGGTGGCGCCAGGCGTGTTCGAACAGCTGCTGTTCGTTGTCCTGCGGTTGGTAGAAGGGCTCGGTCATTACGCGTACTCGCAACGGGTTCGGCCCCCACGCTAAGGGCCCCTGCGACAACCTGGCAAGCACGTACAACGGCAAACTTGATCGCCGTCAAGCGAGCCTTGCGCCACTGCAACATAGTCTTGCCTGGCACTAAGAACCTGCGCTCTACCCCGCCTTCGCCGGGCATCGCAAAGGTCTTGCCTGAGGAGATATGGAATGCTGACTCGCAACAGAAAACCCTGGGTCCTGAGTCTTGCCAGCCTGAGCTGCGCCCTGGCCCTCGCATTGCCCATCAACGCCCATGGCGACGCGCCGACCGGGATGGTGAAAAGCCCCGGCGCGCCGGATATGAGCCAGGCTGAGTTCGACGCCTCCAAGCAGATTTACTTCGAACGCTGCGCCGGCTGCCACGGTGTGTTGCGCAAAGGCGCCACCGGCAAGCCGCTGACCCCGGACATCACCCAGGCCCGTGGCCAGGCGTATCTGGAAGCGCTGATCACCTACGGTTCCCCGGCCGGCATGCCCAACTGGGGCACGTCCAATGCGCTGACCAAGGCGCAGATCACCAGCATGGCCACCTTCATCCAGCACACCGCGCCCACCCCGCCTGAATGGGGCATGGCCGAAACCCTCAAGACCTGGAAAGTACTGGTCAAGCCCGAAGACCGGCCGAAAAAACAACTGAACACCCTCAACCTGCAAAACCTGTTCTCGGTCACCCTGCGCGACGACGGCAAGATCGCCCTGGTGGACGGTGACACCAAGCAGATCATCAAGCTGATCGACACCGGTTACGCCGTGCATATCTCGCGTATCTCCGCGTCTGGCCGCTACCTGCTGGTGATCGGCCGCGATGCCAAGATCGACATGATCGACCTGTGGCCCCTGGAGCCGACCAAAGTCGCCGAGATCAAGGTGGGTATCGAAGCGCGCTCGGTGGAGACTTCGAAGTTCAAGGGCTATGAAGACAAGTACGCGATTGCCGGCTCCTACTGGCCGCCGCAGTTCACCATCATGGATGGCGAAACCCTGGAGCCCAGGCAGATCGTGTCCACCCGGGGCATGACCGTCGATAAGCAGGAATACCACCCCGAACCCCGCGTGGCGGCGATCATCGCCTCCCACGAGTGGCCGGAGTTCATCGTCAATATCAAGGAAACCGGCAAGGTGATGCTGGTCAATTACCAGGACATCAAGAACCTCACCATCACCACCATCGACGCCGCGCCGTTCCTGCATGACGGCGGCTGGGACAGCACCCACCGCTACTTCATGACCGCCGCGAATAACTCCAACAAGGTCGCGGTGATCGACTCCAAGGAGCGCAAGCTCACCGCGTTGGTAGAGGTCGGCAAGACCCCGCACCCTGGCCGTGGCGCCAACTTCATTCACCCCAAATACGGCCCGGTGTGGGCTACCAGCCACCTGGGCGACGGCGGTATTTCGGTGATCGGCACCGACCCGGTCAAGCACCCGCAATACGCCTGGAAGCAGGTGGAATCCCTCAAGGGCCAGGGCGGCGGTTCGCTGTTTATCAAGACCCACCCCAACTCCCATCACCTGTATGTCGACACCACCCTCAACCCCGACGCCAAGCTCAGCCAGTCGGTGGCGGTGTTCGACATCAACCAGCTGGACAAGGGCTACACCGTGCTGCCGATTGCCGAGTATTCGGGCATCAAGCAAGGCGCGCTGCGGGTGGTGCAACCGGAATACAACAAGGCCGGTGACGAGGTGTGGTTCTCGGTGTGGAACGGCCAGACCGAAGAGTCGGCGCTGGTGGTGATCGATGACAAGACCTTGAAGCTCAAGCAGGTGATCCGCGACAAGCGCCTGATCACGCCGACCGGAAAATTCAACGTCTACAACACCCAACACGACATTTATTGAGCCCCATCAACACGAGGTCACCGAATGAAAAATATTCTCCTCGCACTGCTGGCATCCGCCGCTGCGCTCAGCCTGCAACCGGTGTTGGCACAAGACGGGCCGGGGTTGTTCAACAGCAAACCCTGTGTGGGCTGCCACATGATTGACAGCAAACTGGTGGGGCCGGCCTTGAAGGACGTCGCCGCCAAGAATGCCGGTGTGAAAGACGCAGCCACCACCCTGGCCAGCCACATCAAGAACGGTACCCAGGGCAACTGGGGGCCGGTGCCGATGCCGCCGAACCAGGTCACCGATGATGAAGCCAAGGTGTTGGCCGATTGGGTCCTGACCTTGAAATAAGCACAAGGAGCACGCCATGCAAGCATCGATGATCGGTACGGCCATGGCGCTGCTCCTGCTGATTCCCGTGCGGGCAGCGGCCACCCCGGACGCTGCCCGCCTTGAACACCTGTTGACCCAGGATTGCGGGGCCTGCCATGGCCTGCACCTCACCGGCGGCCTGGGCCCGGCCCTCACACCGCAAGCCCTGGCCCACCACAGCCGCGACAGCCTGATCGCCACCGTGACCTACGGCCGCCCTGCCCGCGCCATGCCCGGTTGGGGCCCGCTGCTGAGTGCCGGCGATATTGCCTGGCTGGTCGACCGCCTATTGCAAGGAAGCCCCCCACCATGATGCGTCCTACCCTGTTATCCCTGTGCCTGTTGCTGGGTGCCTGCGCCCAACCCGCCTTGCGCGGCAGCGGCGACCTGGGCCTGGTGATCGAACGCGCCAGTGGCAGCGTGCAGATTATCGAGAGCACCGGCATGACCGAACTGGCCCGTATCGAGGGGCTGGGCGACCTGTCCCACGCCTCGGCGGTGTTTTCCCGCGACCAGCGCTATGCCTACGTGTTTGCCCGCGATGGCGGCCTGACCAAGATCGACCTGCTGCGCCAACGCATCGAGCGGCGCATCGTCCAGGGCGGCAACAGCATCGGCGGCGCCATCAGCCAGGATGGGCGCTTGATCGCCGTATCCAATTACGTGCCGGGCGGGGTCAAGGTGTTCGATGCAGAAGACCTGACCCTCATCGCCGACATCCCCGCGACCGCACTGGCCGATGGCAAACGCTCGCGGGTGGTCGGCCTGGTGGATGCGCCCGGGCAGCGCTTCGTGTTCAGCCTGTTCGACACCGGCGAGATCTGGAGCGCCGACTTCAGCCACGGCAACCCGCCGCGCATCACCCGCTTCAAGGACGTCGGCGAGCAACCCTATGACGCGCTGATCACCGCCGACGGCCGCTACTACATGGCCGGGCTGTTCGGTGAAGACGGCATGGCCCAGCTCGACCTGTGGCACCCGGAGCGCGGCGTGGTGCGCGTGCTCAAGGACTATGGCCGGGGCCAGGCCAAGCTGCCGGTGTACAAGATGCCCCACCTGGAGGGCTGGGCCGTCGCCGATGACCAGGCGTTCGTGCCGGCGGTGGGACGCCACCAGGTGCTGGTGATGGACGCGCGCACCTGGCAGCAGACGGCGGCGATCCCGGTGGCCGGGCAGCCGATCTTTGTCACTGCGCGGCCCGACGGGCGCCAGTTGTGGGTCAACTTCGCCTACCCGGACAACGACCGGGTGCAGGTACTCGACACCGAAACCCACCAAGTGGTCGCCGACCTGCGCCCCGGCCCCGGTGTGCTGCACATGGAATTCAGCGGGCGTGGCGAGCAACTGTGGCTGTCGGTGCGCGATGGCGAACAGCTGCAAGTGTGGGACCCGTACCGCCTGACCCTGCTGAAAAGCCTGCCGGCCCAGAGTCCCAGCGGGATTTTCTTCAGCCTGCGCGCGCAAAAAATGGGGTATTGAAATGGACCTTGATTCGCTCAGCCAGCAATTGATCGAACGCTTCCAGCACGGCATGCCGCTGTGCGCCGAGCCCTACCGCGAAATGGCCCAGGTGCTGGGTTGCAGCGCGGCCGAGGTGATGGCCTGCCTGCAACGCCTGGAACTGGCCGGCGCCTTGTCGCGCATCGGCCCGGTGTTCGAACACACCCGCGCGGGCGCCAGCACCCTGGCCGCCCTGGCGGTGCCGATCGAGCGCCTGGAACAGGTGGCCGCGCGGGTCAGCCAGTACCCGGAGGTCAATCACAACTACGCCCGCGAGCATCATTACAACCTATGGTTCGTGCTCACCGGGCCCCACCGCCAGCACCTGCAGCAGATCCTCGATGAGCTGGAGCAAGACACCGGCCTCACGCCCCTGGACCTGCCGATGCTCACCGCCTATCGCATCGACCTCGGTTTCCCCCTCGAAGCGGCAGCTGCTACGGGAGATTTTTTTGAGGTGGGTAGTTTGGGAGAGCAGCCGTGATCGCGCCACTGAACCACGAGCAGATGCTCGATCTGCGCCAGTGCCTGGAACGCGGTTTGCCCATCGTGCCACGGCCCTACGACGAGCTCGCCGAGCAGATTGGTGCCCACCACGATCAGGTGCTGCAACAGATGCAGCAATGGCACGACCAGGGCCTGTTCCGTCGTGTCGGCCTGGTGCTCAATCACCGCGCCCTGGGCTATGTGGCCAACGCCATGCTGGTGCTGGATGTGCCGGATGCGCTGGTCGATGAAGTCGGTGCGCGCCTGGGCCGCGCGCCCGGCGTGAATCTGTGTTACCAGCGCCCGCGACGCCTGCCGCAGTGGCGCTACAACCTGTTCTGCATGGTGCACGGGCGCGAGCGCGCGGTGGTCGAGGCGCAGATCCAGGCGTTGCTGGAGCAGCATCTGCTCAGCGACCTGCCCCACCAACTGCTGTTCAGCACCCGCGCCTTCAAGCAATGCGGCGGGCGTTTCGCGCCGCCGACGTCACAGGTATGGGCCCATGGATGAGCTGGATCGACAATTGATCAACCGCCTGCAACACGGCCTGCCGCTGGTGCGCCAGACCTGGCAACAGGTGGCAGAGGAACTGCACAGCCATCCGAGTGAACTGCTCGACCGCTTGTATGCCCTGCTCGAAGACGGCGTGCTCACGCGCTTCGGCCCGATGTTCGATATCGAGCGTCTCGGCGGCGCTTTCACCCTCGCGGCGCTCGCCGTACCCGAGGCGCGCTTTGACGCGGTCGCCGAGCAGCTCAACGCCCTGCCCCAGGTGGCCCACAACTACCGCCGCGAACACCGCTGGAACATGTGGTTCGTGCTGGCCTGCGCCACCGCGCAGGAGTTGGCCGCCACCCTATCGCACATCGAGGCCCTCACCGGGCTGGCGGTGCTCAATCTGCCGAAGGAGCACACCTACCATGTCGGTCTGTATTTCCCGGTCTGACAACACCCTGGCCCTGCAGCTGGTCGCCCTCACCCAAAGCGGCCTGCCGCTGGTGGAGGACCCGTGGGCCTGGCTCGCCGAGCAGTTGGGCATCAGCGTCGAATCGACCCTCGACCTGCTCAAGCGCCTGCAGGCCGAAGGCGCGATCCGGCGTATCGCCGCCGTGCCCAACCACTACCGCCTGGGCTATCGGCATAACGGCATGACCGTGTGGGACGTGGCCGATGTGCACCTGCCGCGCCTGGGAGAACTGCTCGGCGCCCAGCCGTTTGTCAGCCATTGCTACCGTCGCCCCCGGCGCCCGAACTGGCCCTACAACCTGTTCGCCATGGTGCATGGCCGCAGCCGCGAAGAAATCGACAGCTACCGCGAGCACCTGCGTTTCCTGCTGGGGGATGCCTGCCACGCCGACGAGATGCTGGTGAGCAGCCGCATCCTGAAAAAGACCGGCCTGCGCCTGACGCCGGCGCACTCAAAGGAATAGCCCATGCTGCGAATCAGTCAGTACCTGCGCACCCTCGCCGGCCAATGCCCGCCGCCGCGCACCTCGCCCCCTGGCAGAGAGCGGCCGCCGGTGGTGATCTGGAACCTGCTGCGGCGCTGCAATCTCACCTGCAAGCACTGCTACGCCACCAGCGCCGACAGCGTGTTTCGCGATGAACTCGACACCCCGGCAGCATTGCGGGTGATCGACGATTTGCACGACGCCGGGGTTCGCGTGTTGATCCTGTCCGGGGGCGAGCCGCTGCTGCGCGAAGACCTCTTCGAGCTGAGCGCCTATGCCCGTGACAAGGGTTTTTTCGTCGCGCTGTCGACCAACGGCACGCTGATCGATGAGCACAACATCCAGCAGATCGCCGACGCGCGCTTCGACTATGTGGGCATCAGCATCGACGGCCTGGAGGCGACCCACGATGCGTTTCGCCAACTGCACGGCAGTTTCCAGCGCTCCATGCACGCCATCCGCCTGTGCCGCGAAGCCGGGATTCGCGTGGGCCTGCGCACCACCCTGACCCAGGACAACCATGGGCAGCTCCCGCAGTTGCTGGCGCTGATGCGCACCTATGACGTGCAGAAGTTCTACCTGTCACACCTCAACTACAGCGGGCGTGGCAAACGCAGCCGCCAACTGGATGCGCACCGGCAGATGAGCCGCGAGGCCATGGCGCTGATTTTCCAGCAGGCCTGGAGCGATATTCAACACGGCGTGGACAGTGATTTCGTCAGCGGCAACAACGACGCCGACGCCGTGCTGTTGCTGCAATGGGTGCACCAGCACCTGCCCGAACACTACCCGCAGCTTGAACACCTGCTGCACGGCTGGGGCGGCAATGCCTCGGGCAGCGGCATCGCCAATATCGACAACACCGGCGAGGTGCACCCGGACACCTACTGGTGGCAGCAATCGGTGGGCAATGTGCGCAACACCACCTTCCGCCAACTCTGGCTGGAGCAGCCCGACCCGTTGCTGCTACGCCTGCGCGAACACCCGCGCAGCATTGGCGGACGCTGCGCCGAGTGCCGCTGGCTGGCGATCTGCAACGGCAATACCCGCACCCGCGCCTGGGCCGATGGCGACCTGTGGGGCCCGGACCCCGGTTGCTACTTCAGCGACGCCGAGATCGCGCGCCAGCCGCTCAACCTGATCCCTTGCTCGACTACCCGGTGACACAACCGGGGGCCGCCTACCTGATGATGAACCAAGGACGTCGCATGCACACTTCAACTGCCCACTCCTCCACTGGCCTGCCGGCCAGTCTGCACAGCCCCTTGCACCCCGGCGAAGTCGCGTTGGTGGGCGCCGGCCCCGGTGACCCGCGCCTGCTGACCCTGCGCGCCTGGAGCCTGTTGATGCAGGCCGACGCCGTGGTGTTCGACCGGCTGATCAGTGCCGAACTGCTCGCGCTGATCCCGTTGACCTGCGCCCGTCATTACGTGGGCAAGGCCAGCGGTTGCCACAGCCTGCCCCAGGATCAACTCAATGAACTGCTGGCTGAGTTGGCCGACCAGGGCCAGCGGGTGGTGCGCCTCAAGGGCGGCGACCCGTTTATCTTCGGGCGCGGCGCCGAGGAGCTGGAGTACCTGCTCGCGCGCGGTATCCCGTGCCAGGTGGTGCCGGGCATCACCGCCGCCTCCGGCTGCAGCGCCTATGCCGGTATCCCGCTGACCCACCGCGAGCTGGTCAATTCGTGCCGCTTCGTCACCGGCCACCTGCAACGCGACGGCGCGTTGAAACTGCCATGGGCCAGCCTGGCCGAGCCGAGCCAGACCCTGGTGTTCTACATGGGCCTGTCGAACCTGGCACTGATCGCCGAGCATTTGGTGGCGGCCGGTTTGCCCGCAGATACGCCGGCCGCCCTGATCAGCAACGGTGCGCGCGCCGATCAACAGGTGGCCCGTGGCACCCTGCGCCAGTTGCCCACCCTGGCCGCCGACTGCGAACCCGGCGTACCGACGCTGACGGTGATCGGCCACGTCGTCAACCTGTTTGCCGACGCCGCCCTGCACTTCCCCGCCAGCCTGGCACCGGCCCGTGAAGCGGTGGCGGTATGAAGCGCCTGCTGCTGGTGCCGCTGCTGTGGGCCACGGCCGCGCACGCTACGCCCGCGCAGGACTACCGCCAGTATTGCGAAAGCTGCCACGGGCTTAATCGCATCGGCGCCACCGGCCCGGCGCTGCTGCCGGAGAGCCTGGGGCGGATCAAGCCGGATGAAGTGCGCAAGGTCATCGAACACGGCCGGCCCGCCAGCCAGATGGCCGCGTTCGCGCCGCAACTGAGCGCCGCGCAGATGGATGGGCTGGCGCAGTTTCTGCAACAGCCGCCTGACTCACCTGCGACCTGGAACGAGCATGACATCCGCACCAGCCACAGCGTGCTGGCGGACCTGCGCCAATTGCCGAGCACGCCGCAGCATCACGCCGACCCGCTCAACCTGTTTGTGGTGGTGGAATCCGGCGACCATCACATGGATATTCTCGACGGCGACACCTTTGCCGTGCTGGACCGTTTCCCCACCCATTTCGCGGTGCACGGCGGGCCGAAATTCTCCCCGGACGGACGCTTTGTGTACTTCGCCTCGCGGGACGGCTGGATCAGCCAGTACGACCTGCACAACCTCAAGCTGATCGCCGAGATCCGCGTGGGCCTCAACACCCGCAACCTGGCGGTGAGCAAGGATGGGCGCTGGGTGCTGGCGGGCAACTACCTGCCGGGCAACCTGGTGCTGCTGGATGCCCGCGACCTGTCGCTGGTCAAGACCCTGGAAACGGGCTCACGGGTCAGTGCGGTGTACACCGCACCACCGCGCAACAGCTTTATCGTCGCGCTCAAGGACGTGAACGAAGTCTGGGAATTGTCCTATGCCGATGCCCGCCCCAGCTTCGAGCCCCGGCGCATCCAGGCCCAGGACGTGCTCGACGACTTCTCGTTCTCGCCCGACTACCGGCAACTGATCGCCACCTCACGCAAGGCCGGCGGCGGCCAGGTGATCGACCTGGACAGCGGCCGCGTGGTCACCGACGTCCCGCTGTCCGGCATGCCGCACCTGGGTTCGGGGACGTACTGGCGCCGCAACGGGCAATGGGTGTTTGCCACGCCGAATATCAGCAAGGGGCAAATCTCGGTGATCGACCTCAAGACCTGGAGCCTGATCAAACAGATTCCCACCCTCGGGCCGGGCTTTTTCATGCGCAGCCATGTGAACTCGCGCTATGTGTGGAGCGACGTGTTTTTCGGGCCGGACAATGATGCGATTCACCTGATCGACAAGCAGACCCTCGAGATCGCCCACACCCTGAGGCCAGTGCCGGGCAAGACGGCAGCCCATGTGGAATTCACCCGGGATGGGCGGTATGTGTTGCTGAGCATCTGGGCCACGGAGGGGGCGCTGATTGTGTATGACAGCCAGACGCTCGAGGAGGTGAAGCGCATTCCCATGAATAAGCCGTCGGGCAAGTACAACGTGGGCAATAAGGTGGAGTTTGCGGAAGGGACATCGCATTGAACACGGGTGACAGGAAGGAAGCAGCCAGGTCATAGAGCGCATGGGCACCGCTGATCCCCTGTGGGAGATGTCGAGCTTCAGCGAGGCTTCGATGGCGGTGGCAGGGTTGGTAGAGGTGTTGGCTGACACACTGCTATCGGGCTGCGTGGTGGGTCAGACGGTGCGGGAGAATTGGCCTTTGTGGGCACCGCCCAGGTAGGCGTCGAAGGCCATGGCCACGCTGCGCACCATCAGTTGGCCCTTGGGCAGCAGTTGCAGCGCGTCGTCCCGAACCAGCAATAAGCCGTCCGCCACTTGCTCGTCCAACTGCGTCAACGCTTGGGCAAAATACTCATTGAAGCGAATGCCATGGGCCGCTTCCACCTGGGCGACATCGACGCGGCCGTCGCACATCAACCCATTGATCACCTCGCGGCGCAGTACGTCGTCGGGGTTGAGCCGGTAACCGCGTTGCACCGGCAGCATGCCCGCATCGATGCGCGCGTAGTACTGGGACAGTTCCTTGACGCTCTGGCTGTAGCTGTCGCCGACCTTGCCGATGGCCGATACGCCCAGGCCGATCAAGTCGCAATCGGCATGGGTGGAGTAACCCTGGAAGTTACGTTGCAGGCTGCCGTTGACGCGGGCCAGTGCCAACTCATCGTCGGGCAGGGCGAAATGGTCCATGCCGATGTAGACATACCCGGCCTCGGTGAGGCGGCGAATGGTCAGTTCCAGCAGCTCCAGCTTGCGTGCCGGGGGTGGCATGTCTTCGGGGCGGATCATGCGCTGGGCGCGGATCTGGCTTGGCAGGTGCGCGTAGCTGTAGGCGGCCACGCGGTCGGGGCGCAGGGCGATCAGCTTGCTCAGGGTCACGTCGAAGCTGGCCACGGTTTGCAGGGGCAGGCCGTAGATCAGGTCGACACTCACCGACTTGAAGCGCGCCTCGCGGGCCGCCGCCACCAGTTGCAGGATCTGCGCTTCGCTTTGCACGCGATTGACGGCGGCCTGGACGTCGGGGTCGAAGTCCTGCACGCCGAAGCTCAGGCGATTGAAGCCCAGGCGGCGCAGGGTGTTGATGCGCTCGAGGCTGATGGTGCGCGGGTCGACCTCAATGGAGAACTCATGGGCGTCGCTGTCATCCAGGCTGAAGTTGTCCGCCAGGCAGGCCATCAGTTCGGCCAGTTGCGCATCGTCCAGATACGTCGGGGTGCCGCCGCCCAGGTGCAATTGGGTCAGGCGTCGCGAGCGCTCGAACAGCGCGCCCTGCATCTGGATCTCGCGCTTGAGGTACGCCACATACTCGACGGCGCGATGGGTCTTGCGGGTGATGATCTTGTGGCAGCCGCAGTAGTAGCAAAGGCTCTGGCAGAACGGAATATGGATGTACACCGACAACGCCTTGGACGCGGCGAGTTGGTGACTGGCGCGCACGGCCTGGTGATAGTCGTCCAGGGCAAACGCGCTGTTGAACTGCGGCGCGGTCGGGTACGAGGTGTAGCGCGGCCCCGGGCGGTCGTATTTGTGCACCAGGGCACGGTCGAACTCAAACGCCGTCATGGTCGATCACCTCGTCGTTGGCGCTGACGGGGGTGGCGAGCACCGCCCGTTCGAACAATGCGCAGATGGCATCCACCTGGGGCAGGCCCGCAGGCAGCAGCCAGATAAACGTAGGCGACAACTCGAGCAGACCGTCGCGGTGCAACGCCTCCAGCAGCGGCCAGAGGTTGGCGAAATAACGTCTGAACACCAGGCCGTAACGGCGCTCCACGGCCTGGATATTCAGTTCCAGGTCACAGGCCAGGCGTTCGGCGACATGCAGGCGCACCGGGTCGGCCGCCTCGCGAAACCAGCCTCGGCACGTGGCCGGTTGACCACTGGCCAGCTGCTCACGGTAGTGCGGCAGAACCGCCGTGTTCTGCGCGCACAATGTATCGATCTGGCTGATGGCGCCCAGGCCGAAGCCGATGTGGTCGCAGTAACCGTGCAGGGTAAAGCCTTCGCAGTTACGGCTGAGGCGACCGCGCTCCTGGGCCTGTTTGAGGTCATCGTCGGCGCGGGCGAACTGGCCCAGGCCGATGTAGTGATACCCGGCGGCGGTGAGGTGTTCAAAGCCGCTGCGGCGCATGACGATCTTATCCGCCGCGCTGCAAAACGCCTGGGATTGACGGCCCTGGTAGCGCACCGGTGGCTGGGCGTAATCGAACAGTTGCAGGCGATCCGGCTCCAGGGCAATCAGGCTGGCCAGTTTCAACTCGAAACTGGCCGGCGTCTGCCAGGCATGGCCGTAGCCGAGGTCGATGTTCACCGAGCGAAAGCCAAAGGTGCGCGCCGCATCCACCAGCGATTCGATAGGCGCCGGGTCCTGGTAGCGCGCCTGGCACAGCGGTCCCTCGCGACTGACGTCGGGCACGCCGATGCTGGCGTGGTTGAAACCCTGGTCGCGCAACAGGCCCATGGTGGCCCAGTCGATGTGCCAGGGGTCGAGGTCGATTCGGTAGTCGCCACGGTCGTGGTCGAGAAAGTTGAAGCGGCTGTGCAGGTGTTCCAGCAACGTGCACACCTGCTCGATCGTCGGCGTGGTGCCGCGCAGGTGAAAGTGCTCGACCGGCTGGCGCGGACCGAGCTGGCAGCCGATCAACTGGATTTCCTCGGTGAGGCTGCGCAGGTAGTCGGCGCCGCCGTCAACCGCCGGCCACTGCAGGTTCAACGCCAGGGGCCGCTGGCGCTGGCGACTGTCGCGCAGGGCACGCAACAGGTCGAGGGAACCCACACCGCCATGGAAGCGGCGCGTGTCCGCATCGCAGGCCAGGTCCAGCACGCCCTGGTCCTGACGAAAGCGGGTGGGATGAAGATGGGTGCGCATGGCGGACTCCGGAACGGGCGGCGGTGGTCCATTGTCCGGTGCGACCGCTGCGCGCACCTTGATATGCATCAAGGTCGTTACCAACTGAGGTAAAACATGCCCTTGGCCAGCAACACAATGGCGACCATGTGCGCGAACAGGCTCAGGTGAATAAAGCGGCTATAGCGCGCGCTGACCTTGCCCCAGCGCATCCGCGCCATGGTCACCAGAAAGTGCAGCAATACGCTGGCGGCCAGGATCAACTTGAGGCTCAGCAACGTGCCGAACGAGGACGCCAACGGTGCCGCCAACGCCGGCAGATAACGCAGCCAGACCATGCCGAGCCCGGCGCCGAACAGCACCAGCAACACCCACGGCATCACTACCCGGGCGCGCCGGCCGACGCCCTGCTCCACCAGCACCATCACCCGAATCGGCAAGTGCTGGTGCAGGTGCCCCAGGATCAGCACCTCGAAAAACACCGTGCCGATAAAGATCAGCGCGGCGAACAGGTGGGCCAATAGCAACAGGAGGTAGAGCATGGAGGCCTCGCAGAGGGACCGGCCAGTGAGGACCCTCAGTGTGCGGACTTGCGCAGGCCGTGGCCTTGATGCCGATCAAGCGCGGTTCACGGCAGCGGCAACCAGCGGTTGAATTCGCCCAGGTGCGTCAGCGGGCTCCAGGCAAACTCCCACGCTGGAGCGGGCAGCACCTGTTGTTCGGCAGCCGCGAACCGAGCGTCCTTCCAATCGAACACCTTCGACCCGCGCCACGCCAGGACGATGCCCAGCGCAGGGCTCTGATCGGTACTGATCCAGCGCGCTGCGGCGGCGGCCATGAAGGCCTCGATGGGCTCGTCGCCAATCTGCGCGCGATACGCCGAGCCCAACAGCCAACGACAGACGCTCAAGTGATACGTCCAGTCCTGGGCCGGGCGGTTGCGATAGGCCCAGGTCATAAAGCTGCGAAACAGGTTCAGGCCTTCGGGCGGGTCGAGCTTGAGCAGCGTCGGGCAGATGTCGAACACGGTGTGCCAATACGGCAACAGGCGTGCATCCAGGTGCACAAAGCAGCGGGCATTGCTCGGGTAGTCCGGGCGTGCCGGCTCCGCGCGCGTGCGGCGGGACGCCTGGCTGACCAGGCGGCTGGCGCCTGCAGGCAAGTGATGGTTCATAAAGCGCACTCACAGTCGTGACGATAGAACGCCCCCTGTTCACAGGAGGCCCAGGGCACACGTCAGAATGCGGGGGATGCACGGGGGTTGGCCGAAGGCCAGGAATAACGCGGCGGCGCCTTGTTGCGCCGCTCATGGGCCGGGCGTGGGGTCTGCCCCAGGCCCAGCAACCAGGCCAGGCCGATCAGGAACACCAGCGCGACGGTCACGGCGTTGCACACCGGGCAGGCAAAGTAGTTCGAGATGTTACTGGAAGACGGGGCGCCCAGCCCTTTGTCGGAAAGTGGCGCCTGTTGGCCGTCCACTCCACAGAACGCGCCACCGATCCCGTTGAGCTGCTGGCCGGTCATCTGGCCATGGCCCAAACCGCACACGAACAGGTTCATCAGCACGCAGAAGTACAGGGTCCAGACGATCAGGGAACGGTCGGGGCGGCTCGATTTCATGGCGGCGACTCTACCACCAGCGGTGCAAAAGGATGAAATCCAGCGTGCCCCTGTGGCAGAACGTCGCAGATTACGCGGGCTGGCCAGGGTTGGTAGACTTGGCGCCCTCCTCGTTTACTCCTATTCAAAGCCCGCCGAGTTGATTTCGCGCAATGCGGGCGTTTCACAGGATGCACCGTTGATGAGTACGTTATTCACCCGCCGCAAGGTCCTGACCGGCATGGGCCTGTTGGGCCTGGGCCTGCTGGCCGGTTGTGACAACAGCCCCAAGTTGAACTTCAAGTACGGCAAGGACTTGAGCGACAAGATCATGGGCCGCACCTTCAAGCTCAAGAACACCGAGGGCGACATCGTCACCCTCAGTTCCTACCGTGGCCTGATGCCGGTGGTGTTCTTCGGTTTCACCCAGTGCCCGGCCGTGTGCCCGACCACGCTGGCCCGCGCCGCCCAGGCCAAGAAACTGATGGGCCGCGACGGCGAGATCATGCAGGTGATCTTTATCACCCTGGACCCGGAACGCGACACGCCGGAGATTCTCGACAAGTACGTCAAGGCCTTCGACCCCAGCTTCGAAGCGCTGTACGGCACCCCGGAAGAAATCGCCGTGGCCGCCAAGGAGTTCGGGATCTTCTATGAAAAGATCCCCGCCGGCGACACCTACACCCTGTCCCACACGGCCACCAGTTTTGTCTTCGACACCCGTGGCAACCTGCGCCTGGGGTTGCAGGCATCCCTTACCGCTAAAGAGTGCGCAGAAGACCTGCTCACCGTCATGGAGGTCTGCTAATGACTGCCGTTCAACACCTCAAGCGCTTCACCCTTGGCCTCACCCTGCTGGGCCTCGCCGCCCACGCCAGTGCCCAGGTGCAAGTCACCGACGCCTGGGTGCGCGCCTCGGTGCCGGGCCAACCGTCCAGCGGGGCATTCATGACCGTGACCGCCGACAGCGACAGCAAGCTGCTCAGCGTGGCCTCGCCGGTGGCCAAGGATGTGCAGATCCATGAGATGAGCATGAAGGACGACGTGATGCGCATGGCCCCCGTGGACTCGGTGGCCCTGCCGACGGGCAAGGCAGTCAAGCTCGACCCGGACGGCTACCACGTGATGCTGATGGGCCTGACCGGCCAGATCAAGGAAGGTGACCAGGTGCCGCTGACCCTGACGGTGCAGGACGCCAAGGGCGAAAAGCAGACCGTTGAGGTCCAGGCCACGGCGCGTGGGCTGGATGGCATGGACCATAGCAAGATGCATTGATACAGCGGATTTAAGGGGGTGCCTGTTCCTGTGGCAAGCCCTAACGGCAGGCAGTTAAGGGCGAACACCGTACCTGTGGCGAGGGAGCTTGCTCCCGTTGGGCCGCGAAGTGGCCCCCGCTCTTTGTTTGAAAAAACGGGACTGCTGCGCAGTCCAACGGGAGAAAGCCCTTATCAAACTTGAAATAACTAACTGATTTTAAAGGGTTAAAATTTCACACTGAAGTCTTGAGTCCTGCATAAATAATTTCAGGCGAGCGCATTCTTGTGGTGAGCGGGCTTGTCCCGCGTTGGGCTGCGCAGCAGCCCCAAAACCAGGCGCAGAGGAGTGTCTGATACACCACATCTGTCTTCATCAGGGGCGCTTCGCACCCCAACGCGGGCGGTGCGACGATTCGACAAGCCCGCTCGCCACAAAGGTCACCCTTCAATCCACGATAAATAGCTTCGCCCCGACACTCGTCGAGGAACGATGTGCCTCCATATCATTGCCCACCTGGTAACTCATCCCCGCCGTCAGCGTGAACCGGCGGCCATCTTCCAGCTCAGTGTGCAACTCGCCTTCCAGGCACAGCAGCACATGCCCGCGCGTGCACCAGTGATCGGCCAGGTAGCCGGGGCTGTATTCGACCCTGCGCACGCGGGTGGTGCCGAAGTGGCAGGTGCGCCATGAGGCACTGCCGCTGACGCCGGGGTGAAGCTCGGGTTCGACAGTGGACCAGTCGGTGATGCCAAACGGGACAGCGGTGAGTTCCATGGTTTGCTCGGTCGTGGGTGGTCGTGACGGGAAGCTATCGGGCTGAGGCTGCATGGGGTAGACACAGATCCCGTGGTTTTATGGGATACAGGCGTGCGTGCTTGTTATCCTGCCGACCTTGCTCCCAAGGACGCGCACTGATGCAGATCGACCCCACCTACATCCTGCTTGAGACCGAGCACTGGCTGCTCAACCATCACCTGGCTTCGAAGCTGCCGGGTTACCTGTTGCTGGGTGCCAAGGCGCCTGTTGATTCCCTGGCCGATATGCCGGATGCAGCGCTGGCCGAACTGGGTGGACTGCTGGCAAAAACCCAGCGAGTCATGGACGCGCAACTCAAGCCCAAGTGGTTGTATATCAGCCGCTATGGGCATATGCCGGGGTTCCCGCTGCACTTTCATTTCATCCCGGTGTATGACTGGGTGGAGGAAGCATTCTGGCGGGATGAGCGCTATCGGCGGTTGCAGGGTTTGGGTTCGCAGGGCCTGGCAAAAACGCTCACCGATGGTGCGGAACTGACGCTGTTTGTGTGGCGGGAGTTTGGTGAGAGCCTGATGCCTCCACCGATCCACGGGCCGTCCGTTACACAAGTGATCGCAACCTTGCGAACCCACTTTTTCCACTGAACAAGCCCACCCGTAGGAGCTGGCTTGCCAGCGAAAATCGTCAACGATGACGCGGCCATTCTGAATAAGCGCATTGCCCTCGGGCTTTTCGCCGGCAAGCCGGCTCCTACAGTCGGTGCGTCAGCGCGGCAGCGGTTTTTTCATCGGAATACACGCCAACCGCAACCCCGACGGCGAGTGATAAATCGCCTGTTCATCGCCCACATAGCCGCACGCGCGATAAAAACTCGCGGCATTCAACGTCGCGTCCAGCACCACCTCTTCAATCGCCAGTTCCCGCGCGACCTGCTCAAGGTGATCCAGCATCGCCTTGCCATACCCGCATCCGGTAAATGCGGGCAACACGAACAGCGCGCCGACTTCGTTGTTGGCCGGGTCGAGCATGCCAGTGGCGATCGGCTCACCGTTCAACCAGCCCAGGTAGAACGGTTTTTCCATCAGCGCGCTGTAGCCGTCCTCGGCCTTGCCACGGGTCCAGAGCGCCATTTGTTCAGCGGTGTAGGCACCGATGCATTGGCTGCGAATGGCTGCGCGGCGGATGTCAAAAGCGGTGTTGGCGTCGGTGGGGGTGGCGCGTTTTATTTCCAGCATGGGTCCTTCCTTCATGGATTTCCGGTGCCCGCCCGGGTGAATGAATAACGGAGGTGAGGGAGCTTGCTCCCGCTTTGGCAGTTTAATCCTATCAAGCACTCAGGCCGAGCAGTCGTTCTGCCAATCGGTTGCACCGTCGCCAATACCGCCCGGATCCTGGTCCAGGACGTGGCGGATGTGTTTACGGTGAGTTGATGTGACTTGAGCAGTGAGGAAACCCGCTTTGGCGGGTTCCACACTGCCTCTTGAACGTCATGGCCCTGACCAACATGCATCGAAAACAGCACCCACCACCAAGCCTGGCGCGGACAAAACTGTGGGAGGGGGCTTGCCCCCTCCCACAATTTCGATCTGTGTTCTGCGCAGAGTCCCAGCGAGGCCGTTATGATGTGGCCTTTCGCTCAACGCCCCAGGAAACGCCCATGCCCGCCCTCACCTTGCGCAACGCCCTCCCCGCCGACGCCGCCCGTTGCTTTGAAATTGAAATCACCGCCTACGAGGGCGACGAAGCCGCGACCCTGGAAAAGATCGCCACGCGCATTGCCCTATACCCGCAAGGTTTTTTGATCCTGGAAGCCGATGGCGAAGTGGCAGGTTTTATCAACAGCGGCTGTGCCCACGAAGTGGTGATGTCGGACGAGGCGTTCAAGGAACTGGTGGGGCATTCGGCCGAGGCGCCGAATGTGGTGATCATGTCGGTGGTGGTCGACCCGGCGCATCAGGGCAAGGGGTATTCCAAGGTGCTGATGAGCGAGTTCGTGCAGCGCATGCGCGCCATGGGCAAGCGCACGATTCACCTGATGTGCAAGGAACAGCATGTGCCGTTGTACACCCGCATGGGCTACACCTACATGCAGCCGTCACCCTCGGATCATGGCGGCATGGCCTGGCATGAGATGCTGATGACGCTTTAACCAACGGAGGGTTTCGCAATGACCGCAGCGCTTATTGAAGTCAGCGACCAGGCCAATCCCGACGCCGAGCGTATGCTCGGCAACGGCCTGGCTGCGTTCAACGAAGGTATCGCCGGCTACAACGATCGCCTGCCTCTGACGGTATTGCTCAAAGATCCCGATACCCGGCAGATCGTCGGCGGCATCACCGGCAAAACCACCCTGGGCATGGCTTTTCTCGACCTGTTCCACCTGCCCGAGACCCTGCGCGGCACAGGCCTCGGCAGCCGATTGCTGCACGCCTTTGAGCACGAAGCCCGGCGTCGCGGCTGCGCGAACGCGGTGCTCTATACCCTCAGTTTTCAGGCACCGGGCTTTTATGAAAAGCATGGGTGGGTGCGGTTCGGGGAAGTCCCATGTGAACCGGCAGGCAGCAGTCGCGTGTTTCTGTCCAAGCGGCTGTAACGTCCAAGGCTTTGCCCGACAGCCGCTTGCAGCCTGGCGTCACGCCGAACAACCGCCGATTACCAACTCCCCGACGCCCCGCCACCGCCACTGGAACCACCGCCCCCCGAGGAACTGCTGCTGGAGCTGGAGCCACTGGAGCCCGAACCGGAACCACCGCCCGAACCGGACCCCGAGCCGGAACTGGCGATGCTCTGCACAAACACGATAAACGCCACAAAGGAGGCCACTGGAATCGCCACGATCCAGCCCTGATACCCGTGCCCCAGCAGTGTCGCCGCAGCGACGTAGATGGCCATGACCGCCAGCGCACGCAGGAGGAAAAAGCGCGGGCGCTTTTTCCAGGATGCCCTGATGACGAAGAACAACCCGAGGTACAAGCCCAGCACCAATGCCGCGCCAAACGGCCACACCAGCCAATGGATATAGCTGACCTCCACGAACCGGTTGGCGATCACCACCCCGGCGATGTAGGCCAACAGCCCTATCACGCAGTAGAACGCCGTGCGCGCCAGCCACAAGGCGCCGAAGGTGGCGCCGCCGATCAGGAGGGTCAGCGGCAGTACCAGCAGGTACATCGGCCATTCCCGGCCACCGGCGAATACCACCAGCGCCACGGTAACGGCTGCGGTGGCGATCAGCGCCCCGCGCCAGCCCAGCTTGCGCGCCGCGACCAGCACGCCAGCGATGGCACCACACACAAACGCCAGCAATACCGCAAGCGCCTCAAGACTGCCGCCGTGCCCGGCCACTTGCGGCAAGTCACCGCCATCCACCAGGACAACCAAGTCGTTCACGCCCTGCTCGACACCGCCGGCATAGTCGCCCTGGCGAAAGGCCGGGGTGATGTGTTCTTCAATAATCCGGTGGGCCAGCAGGTCGGTCACCGTGCCCTCCAGGCCGTAACCGACTTCGATGCGCACCTTGCGATCATCCTTGGCCACCAGCAGCAGGATGCCGTCGTTGACATCCTTGCGCCCCAGTTTCCAGGCACGGAACAGTTGGTTGGCGTAGTCCTCGATGCTCGCGCCACGGGTGGTGGGCACCAGCAACACCGCCACCTGCGCGCCTTTGCGCTGCTCAAGGGCGGCGAGCTGGTCTTGCAGACGGGTGGTGGTGGCGGCGTCGAGGGTGTTGGTGAGGTCGATCACCCGCTGGTCGAGGGCCACGCCGATGGGCGACGTCTCGCCCTGGGCGGTGATAAACAGGCCGGCGGACATCAATACCAGCAGACTCAAGACGGATTGCCGCAACCACCGCATCATGTTTGTTACCTGAAGTTTCTTCCTGAAGGCGCCGACTTTACCCTATCGGCGCTATAACGCGTGACCCAAAGCCATCGACTATCTAAACTGCAGCACACCTAGCAATACGCCATAACTTCGAGATCCCCATGGGCCTACTCCAGCGCAACAACGTCAACGTGATGGGTGACGGGCCCTCGACCCTGGTGTTTTCCCATGGTTTTGGCTGCAACCAGGCCATGTGGAACTACCTTGCGCCGCAGTTCAAAGAGCGTTTTCGCGTGGTGATGTATGACCTGACGGGCGCAGGCCTGTCCGACCTCAACGCTTTTGACAAGGCCAAGTACAGCGCGCTGGACGGCTATGCCCGCGACTTGAACGAGATCATCGAAGCCTTTGCCGAGGGCCCGGTCATCCTGGTGGGACACTCGGTCAGTGCCATGATCGGCGCCCTCGCCGACCGCCTGGCCCCCGGGCGTGTCGCCGCCCATGTGATGATCGGCCCGTCGCCACGCTATATCGATGACGATGGCTACGTGGGCGGTTTCAAGCGCGCCGACATCGACGACCTGCTCGACACCCTCGACAGCAACTACCTCGGCTGGTCCAGCGCCATGGCCCCGGTGATCATGGGAGCCCCCGACCAACCGGCGCTGAGCGACGAGTTGACCGAGAGTTTCTGCCGCACCGAGCCGGAGATCGCCAGGCAGTTCGCGCGCGTGACCTTTATGTCGGACAACCGCCAGGACGTGATCGGCCTGCCCACCCCGGTGCTGATCCTGCAATCGAGTGACGACCTGATCGCTCCGGTGGCCGTGGGTGAATACCTGCACAGCGTGCTGCCCAACAGCACCTATTGCCTGGTGGACAACGTCGGCCATTGCCCGCACATGAGCGCACCG
Organism: Pseudomonas sp. CFBP13509; assembly: GCF_005233485.1. Classification (NCBI taxonomy): domain Bacteria; kingdom Pseudomonadati; phylum Pseudomonadota; class Gammaproteobacteria; order Pseudomonadales; family Pseudomonadaceae; genus Pseudomonas; species Pseudomonas sp. CFBP13509. The sequence continues at coordinate 274,600 of NZ_QGAA01000007.1, read as the reverse complement.
CAGGCCTGCGCGGTGGCCATGGACGCCTTCCTGGTGCCGTGGATGGCTGCACGTGCCGGCTGATCTGTTCGACAGCGCCGCCTGCGCCCTGGCTGTCACCACGGAAGATGGCACGATCCTGCAGGCCAACGCACGCTTCAGCGACGGGCTGGGGTTCAGCATCGCCGAGCTGCAGGGCCGGCGTTTCCAGGACCTGCTGAGCATGGGCGGGAGGATCTTCCACCAGACTCACCTGGCGCCCATGCTGCGCATGCACGGCAGCGTCACCGAGGTGAAGCTGGACCTGCTGCACCGCGACGGCCACAAGCTGACCGTGCTGCTCAACGGTAACAAACGCGAACAGGCCGGCGCCGTGGTGTACGACCTGGCGCTGTTCGGCACCACCGACCGCGACAAGTACGAGCGCGAGCTGCTCAACGCGCGCCACCTGGCCGAAGCGCTGTTGCAGGAAAAAACCGCCACCGAAGTCGCGCTGCAACAAGCCCAGGCCGAACTGAACGAGGCCTACGCCATCGCCCAGCGTCGCGCCCTGTTTGCCGAGCAGATGGTCGCGATTGTCAGCCATGACCTGAAAAACCCGCTCACGGCGATCCGCATGGCCTCGGACTTTCTCAGCCGTGGCGAACGCACACCCAAGGAGCGCCAACTGCTGGGGCATATCGACCAGTCCTCCGAGCGCGCGCAACGCATGATCGCCGACCTGCTGGACTTTACCCAGGCACGGGTCGGCCAGGGCATCACCATCAAGGCGGCGCCGCTGGACCTGCACGAGGTGATCCATCGCGCGGTGGACGAACTGCGCGTGGCGTTCCCCAAGGCAACGCTGGAGCATCACGCACAGGGCCGTGGCAACGCCTGCCTGGATGCCGATCGCGTGCAGCAGATCATCGGCAACCTGGTGGCCAACAGCGTGGCCTATGGTGACCCGCAACGGCCGATCACCATCACCTCGCGCCTGGATGCCGGCGCTTGCGCAGTGGCGGTGCACAACCATGGCACGGCGATTCCCGAAGCCTTGCTGGCCGGGCTGTTCGAGCCCATGACCCGTGGCACCGACCAGGGCAGCGACGTGCGCAGCGTGGGCCTGGGCCTGTATATCGTGCGGGAGTTGGCCAAGGTCCATGGCGGCGATGTGGCGGTGAGTTCCTGTGCCACGGCCGGCACCACCTTCACGGTGACGTTTCAGAACAGGTAGGCGCTGCCCTGCATGATCGGCTCCACACTGCCCGTCAACACCACACCGCCCTGCCCGTCCCAACACACCGTGACCGTACCGCCGTCGCACTGCACCTGCACCGTGGCATCCAGCAAGCCACGGCGGATGCCATTGACCACCGCGCCGCAGCAGCACGAACCGGAGCCCAACGGCACGCCGCCGCCACGCTCCCAAATGCGCAGGCGGATATGCCCACGGTCGAGCACCTGCACGAAATGCACATTGGTCCTGGCCGGGAACAGCGGGTGAATTTCCAGCGCCGGGCCGACGGCGGCCGGATCGATGGCGTTGATGTCGGCCACAAAAAACGTGCAATGGGGGTTGCCCATGCTGCACGCCGCCGGGTTGCCCGCCAGCGGTAACGTACCCGTATCCATGGCCTCGGCCAGCGGCACGGCCGACCAGTCCAGCGACGGCTCACCCATGTTGACCGACACTTGACGATCCGCTACCCGCACGCAGGTCAACAGGCCCCGGTCGGTGCGCAGCACAACCGAATCGCTGCGGGTTTCATGCATCAAGCGGTCGGCCACCCCGCGCGTGGCGCTGCCACAGGTTTGCAGCGGCGTGCCATTGGGGTTCCAGAACTTGACGCGCGCGGCGGCGTCTTCGCAGTCGAGCACCACGGCCAATTGATTAAAGCCGATACCGGTGTGGCGATTGCCCAGGCGGCGGGCGACCTCGGGGGTAACAGGGTCGTCCAGGCCACGGCGGTCGATGATGATGAAATCGTCGCCGTGGGCGTGCATTTTTGTGAACGGCAAGGTCATGGGCTGTCCTGGGGTCGACCGGTGGGGGAACTGGAGGATACCCTGAACCGACCCAAGCTTATCGAGAGTCAAGCATGCTTATCGTCTTCAGCGGCCTGCCCGGCACCGGCAAAACCACGATTGCCCGCGAGTTGGCGCGCCAGACCGGTGCGGTTTACCTGCGCATCGATGTGATCGAACAGGCGATTCGCGACGCTGGCGTATTGGCGGGTGATGTCGGTGCCAGCGGTTACGGCGTGGCGAATGCGCTGGCGCTGAGTAACTTGCAGTTGGGCCATAGGGTCGTCGCCGATTGCGTGAACCCGGTCAAGGAGAGTCGGGCAGCCTGGACAGCGACGGCCGCGACGGCAGACGTGGCGCTGGTCAATATTCAGGTGGTGTGTACAGACGCACAGGAACACCGGCGCCGGGTGGAAACCCGTAGGGGCGACATTCCTGGGTTGACGCCGCCGACTTGGCAGTCGGTATCGGCGCATGAATATGAGCGTTGGGACCAACCCGTGTTGACCCTGGACACGGCCTCCGTGACAGCTACCGAGGCCGTCGGGTCAATCGTTGCCCACACGGCAATGCCCTAGAGCACACTCCCCATCGCCTTCATCAACACCAGGTCGCGCCCATAAATATCCGGCGCATACACCAGGTCACCCTGGCCGTCGACCTGCACCGTCCAGTAGCCCAACAGCACCGGCACCGGGGTGGCCAGCCGGAATTCATGGGTCACGCCGGTGGCCAGCAGTTCATCGGTGCGCGCGCGTTCGGCCGGGCTGACCAGCAGGTCGCGCAGCAGCAGCGGTTGTTCGACCCGCACGCAACCGGAGCTGAACGCCCGCGGGCCCTTGGTGAACAGCGGTTGGCTGGGGGTGTCGTGCAGGTACACCGAGTACGGGTTGGGAAAGCGCATCACGATCTTGCCCAGTGGGTTGCGCGGGCCCGCTTCCTGGCGCAGGAGGATATTGCCGGGGCGCGCCCAGTCGATATTTTCCGGCGCCAGCGGGTGGCCTTCGGCGTCGAGCACTTGCAGGTTCTGCTGGCGCAGGTACTCGGGGTTGAGGCGGATGGCCGGGAGTTTGTCCTCGCGCATGATGGTGGGCGGGATGGTCCAGGTGGGGTTGAGGGTCAACCGGGTGATGCGTGACTTGAGCAGCGGCGTCTGGCGTTCGGCGCGGCCCACTTGCAGGCGGGTCTGCCACACCGGGATGCCGCTCTGGTACACGCTCAGTTGCGCGGCGGCGACGTTGACCAGTACGCCTTCGGGCTCCAGGTCCTGGGCCAGCCAGCGGAAACGCTCGAGGTTGATGCGCAGTTGTTCGCGGCGCATGGCCGGGCTGATATTGAGTTCGGCCACGGTGCCGGCACCGATCACGCCGTCCGATTGCAGGGAGTGGCTGAGCTGGAAGGCCTTCACCGCCGTGACCAGTTCCGGACCGTATTGTTTGCCGGCGCCCTTGGGTTCTGCAGACAGGTAGCCACCGCTGTGGAGCCGACGGGCCAGTTCCGGGACGCGCGGGTCGTCCATGCCGGGACGCAATAACGGGCCGCTGCCGACCGGATCCCAATGGGGCAAGGGTTGCAGGCGGACCGTGGAATAGGCGTTGCGCAGGCTGCGGTACAGGTCGGCGCTGGGGCGCGCCTGGTCAAAGGCTTGCGCCATGTTTTGCAGGCCGAGGGCAGCGAGGGCCAGCACTTCGGTGTCGGGGTCGCGGGTGGGCGGCTGCGAATGCCACAGCGGTTCGAAGCGCGATTGCTGCAGGCGCCCGTAATGCAGATCCTGCAGGGCTTGCAGGTAGTGCTGGCTGATGTCGATGTCGCTGCACAGCACATTGGCCGTGGCATCCGCCGCAGGCAGACTATAGTGGGTGGGGTCCAGCCCGTCATCGGCGAGCAGCTGCAATTGGGCGTGCAGTGCCTCGCGGCGATCGTTGGCGGACCACAGCGGCCCATTCCCCTGCTGCTGGTAGAACGCTTGCAGGCGCAATTGGGCGGCGGCGTCTATCTGCGCGGCAAGGCCGGGGCAGACACCCGGCAGTTGCGCCAGTGCCTGTTGCAGCGGGGCCAGTTCGACCGGCGCCGGCGTGGTGACCGGCAATGGCTCGACCGGCAGCACGTCGGCTGTGGCGACCAATGGTGCAACGAGCAGGCAAATGCTCAAGTAACATGCGTGTTTTTTGAACAATAGCTTTGCTCCAATCCACAGTGGGGGGATGTACTGTAGATGCTGACTTTTATGTGCCGCCTCGGTTTGGTCACCGTGGGCCTGGCTTTACTGAGCAATATTACGCTCGCCGCCAATGGCAACCCTCCTTCCTTGTATAGCAGCCTGGCGCGCTCGGCTCCAGAACTCAATCCCACGGTACTGAAAAGCGCCCTGAACGCCGTGCAATGCGCCGTCAATAATGGCGAGGAACGCTCCGAGCGCCTGGCCGTGATTGACTATTCCCAACCTTCAACCGCCCGTCGGCTGTGGATCTTCGACCTGCGCAAGAAAACCCTGGTGCTGCGCGACCTGGTGGCCCACGGCGCAAAGTCCGGGGAAAACTTCGCCACCCAATTCTCCAACCTGGAAGGCAGCCATCAATCCAGCCTGGGCCTGTTCCGCACCCAGGAAAGCTACCTCGGCACCCATGGCTACTCGCTGCGCATGGACGGCCTGGAGCCGGGGTTCAATGACCAGGCCCGCGACCGCGCCATCGTGATTCACGCCGCCGACTACGTCAGCCCCTTGTGGAGCAAGCGCGAAGGCCGCATCGGCCGCAGCCAGGGTTGCCCGGCCGTGCGTCCGCAGGTGGCACGCCAGGTGGTGGACAAGCTCAAGGATGGGCAGTTCATGTTTTCGTGGTACCCCGACCAACGTTGGTTGAAGTCCTCGACGTACCTCAATTGCAAACCCCAGCAGGTGGCGAGTAGTCGTACAATCCGTGGCGGTTAGCCTGTCCCCACAGATAAAAGAGAGCTTCGCATGCTTCTACATCAATCGACCTGGATCGAGATCGGGCAGTTCCTGGAACGCAGCCGCACGGTGGTGATCCCCATCGGCTCCAACGAACAACACGGCCCCACCGGCCTGCTGGGTACCGACTGGATGTGCCCGGAAATCATCGCCCATGAGGCGCAAAAGAACGCCGACATCCTCATCGGCCCGACCTTCAATATCGGCATGGCCCAGCACCACCTGGGTTTCCCTGGCACCATTTCCCTGCGCCCTTCCACCTTTATCGCTGCGATTGGCGACTGGGTGCGCTCGCTGGCCGGGCATGGTTTCGACAAGATCCTGTTCCTGAACGGTCACGGCGGCAATATCGCCACGATTGAAGCGGCGTTTTCCGAGCTGTACGCCGAGGCGAGCTTCGGCCGTCGCCCTGCCGGGTTTGCGTTGAAACTGGTGAACTGGTGGGACTTGGAAGGCGTCACTGACCTGGCGCACCGCCAATTCCCGGTGGGCCATGGCAGCCATGCGACGCCTTCGGAAATCGCGGTGACGCAGTGGGCGTACCCGGACGCGATCAAGTCGGCCGACTACTCCCCGCAGATCGCCAACACCGGGCCGATCCGTGAAGCCCTGGACTTCCGCGCCCGCTTCCCCGACGGGCGCATGGGCTCGGACCCGGCGCTGGCGACGGTGGAGAAAGGTGGGGAGTTGGTGGCGCTGGCGGCTCAAGGGCTGGTGAAAACGGTTAACAGCTTCAGCAATGAAGCCAGACCTTAGGCCTTATGCAGATTCAAATGTGGGAGGGGGCTTGCCCCAATGCCAGTCAGTTAAGGAGGAACACTGTAACTGTGGTGAGCGGGCTTGCCCGCGTTGGGGCGCGAAGCGGCCCTAAAACCCGCAACCCGGTTCAGCCTGGAAGAATGCAGTGACTGTATTGGGGCCGCTTCGCGCCCCAGCGCGGGGCAAGCCCGCTCACTACGACGGGCTTGTTTACCACCATCAGCGTTGTTTCATGCGGTCGATGACCACCGCCAGCAGCAGGATCGAACCGCTGTGGTGAGCGGGCTTGCCCCCTCCCACATCGGTTATCTGCAGTCCTGCGCCACCTGTTCAAGCCGCGACGGCGTAATGGTCGACGCCAGCGGCTTGCGCTCATACAAAAACACCTTGCCGCCGTCCCCCGCCTTGTAGACCTCCAGCACGTCATCGGCGGCAATCTTGCTGGTCAACACCAGCTTGGCGTGGCGCGAGTTCTGGGTCACCGTCGACGTGATGCCGTGCTTTTCCAGCTTGGGAAGCAGGCATTGCACATAGTCATCCGGGCTCTTGCCGGTTTGCAGGGTCAAGGTCGGATTATTGGGAGCGGAAACACAACCGGCCAGCAACAGGGCCGCGACCGGTACGAAAAAAGAGCGCATGAAAAAATCCTGAGTCTAAAAATAAAGGTTCACATCAACCCGCGCGAACCAGCGCCTTGAGCGAGGCATCGAACTGCTTCAACGCATCGAGCTGCACATCCCGCTGCTGTTCGATCCGCGCGGCAATCTCCGGTGCGGCCTTGTCGTGCACCCACACCGAGGGCACCTGCCTGTGCACCGAGCCTTCGGCCTTGGCGATGTATTGCAGGTTCGCGTCATAAAACCGTGCGATAAAACGCGCTTCGACCTGATCGTTGCGCTGGGTCAGCAATTGGTTATGGGTATCGAGCATCACCACCACATCGGGGCGAGCCTGCACCAGGGCATCCAGGTTGTCGTAGACCGTCACCGACAAAAAGGTTCCCTGCAGCGAGCTCATCAACCAATCAATGGCCAGTTCCGGGTCGGAGCTGTTGACGAACGCCTCGCGGATACCTGCGTCAAGGGCATCCCTGGCGCCGTTCAAGGCCATGTCGTGGTAGCGTTCAAGGTAGCTGAGGTTGTCGCGGGTGTTATCGCTTAACAACACCCCCACCGATTGCGCATGCTGCAGGGAGTCTACGCTACCGACGATAGGTAGCAAATGGCCTGCACGCAATTCATCAGCGATCGCTGCGTTGTTGACGATCACAGTGCCCAGCATCAGCATCATTAAACCCAGCTGAATCAACGTCCTCATCGCGCATTTCCTTGAACAGCGTCTCGATGCAGACGATTTTGCGCTTTTCCTGAAAAAACAGAACTTGCGTTGCATGATGGTGACTATTATCTGAACCGATAGTGCTCACATAAAACCTATAAGGACCACGCCATGAAGCCTCACCAGAAAACCTTCGACCGCATCCGCGAAGCCGTCTTGCCGGAGTTTCGCGAGCGGGTCGCCGATTACCTGGTCGAGTATGAACAGGTACTGCTGGATGAGGCGTCGGAGGCCGACCAGGTGCACGCCAGTGCCCAGCAGTTGCGCGGCTACCTGCGTGGCTTGAACACCACGCGGGTGCTGGGCATGGCCGATTGGGAAGACCTGGACCGGCGCGTCATGCAAATGACGACCAGCGCTACAGCGCAGGACGTTGCAGGTTGACCCACGCCTGCACGGACGGCCGGCGCCACTGGCGCTGCGCATAAGCCACCAACTCGGCAGGTACGCTGTCGCCGTTGAGAATCAGGCGATTGAGCATCACCGCCAGGTCCACGTCAGCAATGCACCACTCACCGAACAAGTACGAAGGGTTGCCCGCCAACAGCACCTGCGCCGCACTGATCAAGCGCCGGGCTGCCCCTTGGGCGTCGGCTGACAACGGCGGCATTTTCTGCCCATAAAACACCACCAGGGTCGAACGCTCCTGGCGAATCGGCAGCAAATCACTGCGCAACCACGCCTGCACCTGTCGTGCCCTCGCCCGCTGTTTGGGATCGGCCGGGTACACGGCTGTCTCGGGGTAGGCCTGGTCCAGGTATTCGGTAATCGCGGAGGATTCCGACAAGGCAAAATCGCCTTCCACCAGGGTCGGCACGCGCTGGGTCACGGATAGCTGGGCAAAGTCGGCTGTCTGGTTTTGCGCGGCGTCGAGGTCCAGGGTGACCAGGTCGAAGGCCAGGCCTTTTTCCCGCAGGGTGACGAACACCGACATCGCGTACGGGCTGGTGTAGAGCGAATCAACGTAGAGGCGCAACGGGGGCTGGTTCATAACGGGGCTCCTTGGGTGAAGCCCTACGCTACGAGATGCGCGCCGAGAAAGACAATGCGCGGTTTTTATGGGGGCATTCCCGGGCGGAATAGCGGGTTAACCGGCAAACCCGCCCTTGTCCAGAAAGGCGCGCTCTTCATCCGTGGTGACCCTGGCCAGCACCGCATTGCGATGGGGAAAACGCCCGAAGCGCTCGATGATCTGCGCGTGTTCCTTGGCCCAGCGGTAAGTGTTGGCGTCCAGTGGCTGGTTGAGGGCCAGGGAGCGTTGCTGATCCCTTGGGTCTTCCGAGTGTTCGAACGGCAAATAACAGAACGCGCGCAATGCCGGCTCCACCTGCTGGTCGAGCCCGGCGTCCACCATGCGCGCGGCATACAGACGCGCGAGCGGGTCGGTGGCAAACATGTGCGCGGTGCCGCGAAAGGCGTTGCGTGGGTATTGGTCGAGCAGGATCAGCAAGGCCAAGGCGCCTTCGGCTGAATCCAGCCAGCTTTCCAGCTCGCGCCGGGCGGCCTGCAGGTGGGTGGCGTGGAAGGTGTCGCGGAAGGTGGCGTCGAACCCATCGTCCTTGGCGAACCAGCGCTTGGGGCCGGCGTGCTGCCAGAAGTCGATGACGGTTTGAGGGGTGCTCATGCTCAGGGGCTCCGGGTATGGGTTTACTGAAGGTATCAGAAGCGGGATCAATGGAGGGCAACGCGTCGATTAATGTTATAGGATAACGCCAATTTTCCGCCCTGCCCTGTGATCCCGCCCATGACCGATGCCGTTCCCCTGCGCCAACGCCTGCTCTCCATCGACGCCCTGCGCGGCCTGGTGATCCTGTTCATGCTGCTCGACCACGTACGCGAGACCTTCCTGCTGCATCGCCAGGTCAGCGACCCGATGAGCATCGACAGCACCGAGCCCGCGTTGTTTATCAGCCGCACCCTCGCCCACCTGTGCGCGCCGGTGTTTGTGTTGCTCACGGGCTTATCCGCGTTTTTATACGGCCAGAAATACCAGGGCCGCCGCGATGTGTCGGCGTTCCTGTTCAAGCGCGGGTTGTTCCTGGTGGTGCTGGAGTTCACCCTGGTCAACTTCGCCTGGACCTTCCAGTTGCCGCCCAGCGTGATCTATCTGCAGGTGATCTGGGCGATTGGCATCAGCATGCTCGCCCTCGCCGCCCTGGTGTGGTTGCCGCGCCCGCTGTTGATCGTGCTGGCGCTGGTGATCATCGGCGGGCACAACCTGCTGGATGGCCTGCACTTCGACCCAGGCTCGGCGCTGCATATTCCGTGGACGATCCTGCATGAACGCAGTTGGATTGACGTGTCCGACACCCTGCGCCTGCGCACGACCTACCCGGTACTGCCGTGGATCGGCGTGATTGCCCTGGGTTACGGCCTGGGACCGTGGTTTGCCAATGCCACGCGGCCTGCCGTGCGCCAGCGGTATTTGCTGCTCGGCGGCTTGGGTGCGTTGCTGGGGTTTGTGCTGTTGCGTGGGCTCAATGGCTACGGCGAGAAACCCTGGCAGGCGTATGACAACGGCGTGCAGACGCTGATGAGCTTTTTCAACGTCACCAAGTACCCGCCTTCGCTGCTGTTCCTGGCGTTGACCCTGGGCATTGGACTGTTACTGTTGCTGGCGTTTGAACGCGCGGGGCATCGACGCTGGATCGGCGTGTTGGCGGTGTTTGGATCCGTGCCGATGTTCTTTTACCTGTTGCACCTTTATGTGCTGAAAGTGCTGTATGTCGCCTGTGTCGCGCTGCTTGGCCTGAACCAAGGCAACTACTTTGGCTTCGACAGCATGGGCGCGGTGTGGCTGATGGCGCTAGTATTACCCCTGGCGCTCTACCCGCCGGTGCGCTGGTTCGCCGGGCTCAAGGCGCGGCGGCGCGACCTGGCCTGGCTCAAATACCTCTAATCTGACACAGATCCAAATGTGGGAGCTCGCCCATACTCATCGTGGCATAGGTATCTACACAACTTTCAGAGACTGGCGAGTTCCCCCTGTGGCGAGCGGGCTTGTCCCGCGTTGGGCCGCGTAGCGGCCCCAAAACAGCCGCTATGGAGTTTCTGATATACCGCATTCTGCTTTACTGGGGCTGCTGCGCGGCCCAGCGCGGGGCAAGCCCGCTCACCACAGCAAGCCCCCTCCCACATTTTTTACGATATCAAGCCAACTCAGCGCGTAGCTGGCGAGCTGCAGTGACCATATGAATCAACGCCGCCTCCGTCTCCGGCCACCCCCGCGTCTTCAACCCGCAATCCGGGTTCACCCACAGGCGCTCGGCAGGAATCCGTTTCGCCGCCTTGCGCAACAGGTTGGCCATTTCCGAGGCATCCGGCACCCGTGGCGAGTGGATGTCGTAGACGCCTGGGCCAATGTCATTGGGGTACGCGAAAGCTTCGAACGCATCCAGCAACTCCATGTCCGAGCGTGACGTCTCGATGGTGATCACGTCGGCATCCATGGCCGCGATGGACTCGATCACATCGTTGAACTCGCTGTAGCACATGTGCGTATGGATCTGGGTTTCATCCCGCACGCCCGAGGCGCACAGGCGGAACACTTCGGTGGCCCAGTCCAGGTACCCCTGCCAGTGCGCCTGGCGCAACGGCAAGCCTTCGCGGAACGCGGCTTCGTCGATCTGCACGATCTGGATGCCGGCAGCTTCCAGGTCGACCACTTCGTCGCGAATCGCCAGGGCCAGTTGGCGGGCCTGCACTTCGCGGCTCACGTCTTCGCGCGGGAACGACCACATCAGCATGGTCACAGGGCCGGTCAGCATGCCCTTCATCACCTTGCGGGTCAGGCCTTGGGCATAGCGGATCCACTCCACCGTCATCGCCTTCGGGCGGCTCAGGTCGCCGAAGATCACTGCCGGCTTCACGCAACGCGAACCGTAGCTCTGCACCCAGCCGAAGCGGGTGAACACATAGCCGTCCAACTGCTCGGCGAAGTACTCGACCATGTCGTTGCGCTCGGCTTCCCCGTGCACCAGCACATCCAGACCGAGGTTTTCCTGCACCTCGACGGCGTGACGAATCTCGCTGTGCATGGCTTCGACGTATTCGGCCTGGCTCAACTTGCCCTGTTTGTAGGACTGCCGCGCCAGGCGGATCGATGCGGTCTGCGGGAACGAACCGATGGTGGTGGTCGGAAACAGCGGCAGGTTCAGGCCCGCACGTTGTTTCTCGATACGCTGGGTAAACGGCGACTGGCGCTGGCTGTCCTGGCGGGTAATCGCCGCCACCCGCGCCTGTACCGCAGGCTTGTGGATACGCGGCGAGGCCGCGCGGGCCGCCTGCACCGCGCGGCTTTCGGCCAGGGCAGCAAGGACGTTGGGCGCTTCAGGCTGGTTAACCGCTTGCGCCAGCACCGCCACTTCAGCGCATTTTTGCACGGCGAATGCCAGCCAGCTTTTCAGCTCGGCATCCAACTGGTCTTCACGGCCCAGGTCCACCGGGCTGTGCAGCAGCGAGCAGGATGGCGCCACCCACAGGCGATCACCGAGTTTTTCATGGGCGTGCTGCAAGATGGCCAGGGCGTTTTCCAGGTCGCAGCGCCACACATTGCGGCCGTTGACCACACCCAGGGACAGCACCTTGTACGCCGGCAGGCGGTCAAGGATGGTCGGGTACTGCTCCGGCGCACGCACCAGGTCGATGTGCAGGCCATCCACCGGCAGGTTCGCGGCCAGGCCAAGGTTCTCTTCCAGGCCACCGAAGTAGGTCGCCACCAGCTTTTTCAGCGGGTCGCGCTGGATCAGGTTGTAGGCACGCTCGAACGCGTTCTTCCATTCCTGCGGCAGGTCGAGGACCAGGATCGGCTCGTCGATCTGCACCCATTCCACGCCGAGGTCGGCCAGGCGCTGGAAGATCTGGCCGTACAACGGCAGCAGGCGCTCAAGCAGGTCGAGCTTGTCGAAATCACCCCCCTTGGCCTTGCCCAGCCACAGGTAGGTCAGCGGGCCGATCACCACCGGCTTGACGGTGTGGCCCAGGTCGAGGGCTTCCTGCACCTCTTCGAACAACTGCTCCCAACCCAGGTGAAATTGCTGGTCGACGCTGAATTCAGGCACCAGGTAGTGGTAGTTGGTATCGAACCACTTGGTCATTTCCTGGGCGTGGGCACCGCCGCAGCAGCTGTCGCTGACACCCCGGGCCATGCCGAACAACGTGTGCAGGGTGGCGTTGCCGTCGGCTGGACGGAAACGCTCGGGGATCACACCGAACATCAGCGAGTGGGTCAGCACCTGGTCGTACCAGGCGAAATCACCGGCGGGCAGCAACTCGATACCGGCCTGTTTCTGCAGATCCCAGTGGGCCTTGCGCAGTTCACGGCCGACGGCCCGCAGGCCGGCTTCGTCGAGTTCGCCCTTCCAGAACGCTTCCTGCGCTTTTTTCAGTTCACGATCGCGTCCAATGCGCGGAAATCCGAGGGAATGAGCGACTGCCATGACAAAAAACTCCAATCTGTTGAGATGGGAGCCATTGTCGGCAGTCAATCATAGTGAGACAAACTCATTTTATTTTATACGAACACAAATTTAATTCATGATCACAAGCTGCAAACCCGCCCTTTTCGCGGTGGCGCATTGGGTGATGTCTGAATGGGGGATCAGCTCAGGCTCGCGAAGAAGGGACGTGTCCGTTGTAAAGGTTCCACCAACGAGGCGGTACCGGAGGACGGGGGATGGGATAGAGCTTGCGCGCAAATTGCTTGTCGCCTTCTGACAACTCACTGCCGCCCTCGACATAATGTCCACTGTTCCGAAAATCCTTGAGAATGGTGTAGTGCATGACGGACGCTTGATCATAGGGGGAGGTGACAACCGTCTGTGAGTCGAACGGGAAAAACCATTCATGGGCCGAGGGCTCATTTTTCTCTGTGTGATATTTGCGAATCCGCTCAAAATTCAGGTCGAGTGTATTTTCCGGGTGCTGATGCTCATGGGCTAATCCCAATGCATGACCGAACTCATGCATTATCACGCGAGCGTTGAGTTCATTCAGCCCACCCTTGAAGCCGATATTCATCGTAGGCTCACCGGCACCTGCCGTTTGTTTACCTTGGGTGCCGTAATAGGAGTTCCCACCGAGGAGGTCATTATCTGCCTTGATTCTGATATCGCCATCGAGCTCTTTGGTGAACTCCAGTTTCAGGTTGATATACGGCGCCCATTTGTTGATGTTGTCCTTGATGAATTTTTCCTGTTCCTTGGTCATCTCCATCAGAGAAATCCTGACCGTCGAAAACTGTGGCCACAACGCAGCCTCTAGGGCCACCCCACGCTTGCTCCTGGATAAAACCGGTGCGTCGACGGGCTGTTTCTGGCCAGTGTCATCATTCGGCTGGGCGTAGGAAGGCGGTATAAATGGCTGAATATTAATTCCTGTCATCACAATCATGATCTCCGTGGTTGTCCGGCTTTTTGCCACAATGAACAGTTGGTGCCGAGAGCGCCAACGGTTCCGCGTGAAGTACAACCGCCCATTTCAACCACTCATCTCAGGGCGCAATCACGTGCAGGTAAAACGCGTAAAACATGAAATACGCACACCCCACCAGCGCCAGCCCCCTGCTGAGCACGGCGCGCTCGACCGCAGCGCTGTTGGCGGTGCAACTGCACGAGCGCCAGCTGGAAGTGTCTTTGTTGAGCAAAGCACCGATCATGCGCAAGGGCGACCTGGACGCACCGGATATCCTCACGCTGATGGAACTGCGTACGCAATCACGCGCCGAATATGCCTGGATGGGCATCGCCGACGCCGATGGCCAAGTGCGCCAGGCCGTCAACGGGCTGCTGGTCAATCAATCGGTGCAGCATGGTTCCAGGCCGGCCTGCGCGGTGAGTACACCGGCGATCCCCACGAGGCAGTGCTGCTGGCCAAACTGCTGCCGTAACGCAAAAAGACGCCCTCCCCGATATCGAGGCCTTGATTGTCGACTTCGATGGCAAGGTGCTTTACCCCGAAGCCCTCGCGGGTGAACAGATACCCTCAGACAAGCTGCTCACGTCGGCCGGCTGGTTCTCCGGCAACGGCTACGTCACGGCCTCCGTCGCCGTGCCAAGCCCGTCCAACGCCAGGATGAACTGGTACATCATGGTGCGCCAGCCGTTGGACGTAGCCCTGCAACCGGCGCGCAGCCTGCTGTACAAATTGCTCGTGCTCGGCCTGCTCGCGGCGATCACTTTTGTAGTGGCCGCGTATTACCTCGCCTCCTCCCTCAGCCGTCCCATCGAGCGCCTGGCAAAGTCCGCCAAACAGGTGCAGGACCATCAGCCCGGCGCGGTCTTCCCCCAGGAACACCCGGTGCTGGAGATTGCCCAACTGGGACAATCGCTCACCGGCATGACGCAATCGCTGCTCGCCAAGGAACGTGAACTGCAAGACGCCAACGCCTCCCTGGAAGCCACCGTGGCGCAACGCACCGCCGACCTCACCCAGGCCAACGCCGACCTGCTCAAGCTGGCCACCCACGACGCCCTCACCGGCGTGTTCAACCGGCGCCGCTTCGACGAAAAACTCGCCGAGAACAGCCTGCTGTTCCAACGTACCGGCCGCACCTTCGCCCTGCTGCTGATCGACGCCGACTATTTCAAGCGCGTCAACGATACCTACGGCCATGCCATCGGTGACGATGTGCTGTGCCAACTGGCAGCCCTGATAGAAAACACCACGCGCGCCACCGACTTCGTTGCCCGTTATGGCGGAGAAGAATTCGCCGTGCTGCTGCCGGAAGTCGAAGCGCCGGACAGCCCTGACGTGGTCGCCGAAAAGATCCGTGTGGCTGTCGAGGCGGCAGTGTTCCCAAGCGTGGGTCGCCTGACCGTGAGTATCGGCGTGGGCGTGGCCGAGCCTTCTGACCGCGACTCCCTGGCATTGCTCAAGCGCGCGGACATGCGCTTGTATGAGGCCAAGGGCGCGGGCAGGAATCGGGTGGCGTGAGCAAGCCCCCCTGTAGGAGCGAGCTTGCTCGCGAAGAACCCAAGGACACCGCTGGCATTCTGAACAGGCGCGTTATCGTTGACATTTTTCGCGAGCAAGCTCGCTCCTACAAAGATGAGGGGCTCAGCGGTACTACATCAACGGAATCGAATAACTCACAAACACCCGATTCTGGTCCTGGTCCCGCGCCACTTCACTGCGTGACACGCCGTTACGCCAGCCGAAGCCGACGTTCTTGAACGTGCCGCTCTGCACCACGTAATCCAACGAGATGTCCCGCTCCCACTCGCTGGCGTCGTTGCCGCTGGTGGTGAGGATGTGCTCGCCCTTGAGGTACATGACCGAGGCCTTCAGGCCGGGTACACCCAGCGACGCGAAGTCGTAGGCGTACTGGGCAAAGCCGGTGCGTTCGCCGGCCTGGATGAAGGTCTGTACGGTACGGTCGGTGTAGAGGTACAGGCTGGCACCGCCCTCGCCTTTGTTCACCAGGCCGCCCTGGTTGAGTTGGGCGAAGTTGCTGTCGTCCGAGACTTGCTGGTAGCCGGCGGTGATCGCGTGCGGGCCGAGGGAGTAGATGAACGCGGCGCTCCAGGTGTTGTTGTCGATTTCACCGTTGCCGTTCTTGGTGAAGCCGCCCAATTTGTAGCCTTCGGCACGTCCGGCGGCGCTGCTGTTTTTGCCGTCGGAGCGGGTGTTGAAGTAGCGCAGGTCGGTTTTCAATGAGCCGTATTCGCCCAGCGGCAATACGTGGATCAACCCGGCGAAATGTTGTTGGTAATAGTCTTCGAGGTTGGCGTAGTAGTACTGGACCATCAGGTCCTTGGTCAGTTGGTAGTCCGCACCGGCGTAGGTAAATTTATTGCTCTCCTGGGTACCGCCCGCCGCTGCCAGGCCGCTGCGGTCGCTGGAGCCGCGACCGGTGGTGTGCTCAAGCTGGCCGCCGACCAGGGTCAGGTTGTCGATGTCCTTGCTGGTGACCTGCCCGCCTTCGAACGACTGCGGCAACAGGCGGCCGTCGTTGCTCACCAGGATCGGCAGGTTCGGGCGCAGGTAGCCGTAGCGCGCTTCGGTCTTGGCAAAGCGCGCCTTGGCCGTCGCGCCACCACGGGCCCAGTTGTCCGTGGCCTTGCCGTCTTCGGTGGGGATCATCGAGCTGCCGACATGGCGCGCGGCGCTGCTGTCGAGGGTCACGCCGAGCATGCCGATGGCGTCCAGGCCAAAACCGACGGTGCCGTCGGTGAAGCCCGACTGGTAGTTGAGGATAAAGGCCTGGCCCCACTCTTCGGTCTTCGACGGTGCCGCCGTGCCGTCGCGGTTGTCGTTATTGAAGTAGAAGTTACGCATGCTCAAGTTGGCTTTGCTGTCGCTCAAAAAGTCAGCAGACGCCAAGGGGCTCAGGGCAATGCCCAGGCCGCCGGTCAATACACTTAATACATTCAACGTGGCTTTCATCAGGACGAACTCCGGCGCGGAACCCAGGTTCCGGGCGCAAAAAATGGGCAGCAGGATGCCGTCGGCCAAATGTGAAGTTGGCCGCGGCGTTAACGGTTATTCAGTTGCTTAGTTGTTAGCGAGTTGAGTGAAGTGAAACCTCCGTAAACCTCAGTCAATCAATCCATGAGCGTCATAAAACGGGTACGGCCCCGGGTAATCCCCGAACACGCCGTTGTGGCTGATCAGGCCCTGTTGCGCATCCCAGCGATGCAACAGATACCCCGCCGGCTCCAGGTTGAAATGCGCGGGCGCGGCGTCCTGCAGGTCCAGCACAATCTGATGGGAAGTACCGGGGCACACACAACTCAAGCTGCCGCCAAAGCGTCGTTGCATCGGTCGGTGCAGGTGCCCGCACAGCAGGCGTTCCACTTGCGGGTGGCGAGACACAACTGCTTCCAGCGCCGCAGCGTTGATAAAGGGTTCGCGGTCCATATGGCCGATGCCGCTGATAAACGGTGGATGGTGCAGGATCAGCAACGTCGGCACGTCCGGGCGTCGTGCCAGTTGCGCGTCCAACCAGTGCAATTGGCTGTCCAGTAGCTGGCCGCCGTGCCCACCCGGGATAGTCGAGTCCAGGCCGATCAAACGCAGCGGATGCTCGTCCACCACCCAGTCCAACGGGCCCTCTGCCGACAACGGCAAATAGGCGTGATCACGGAATGCCTCGAGCAACGGACCGCGTGTGTCGTGGTTGCCGGGCACCAGGTAGCACGGCATGTGCAGGCGCGCGAGTTCGGGGTGCAGCACGGCGTATTCATCGGCGCGGCCGAAGTCCACCAGGTCACCGCTGACCACCACGATATCGGGCCGTGGGTGGCTGGCGTTCAAATGGTCGACGGCACGGCGCAGCGCGCCCAGGGTATCGACCACCCCATACGTCAGGCGCTGGCCGGCTTTAAGGTGCAGGTCGCTGATTTGCGCAACAAGAAACGGACGATTCACAAGCAAACTCTCACGCATTCAGGGTGAACAACATGTGCGGCGCAATCGCCAGGGCAATCGGCGCGCCGACGGCGTACAGGTGGTTGTCGCTGCTGTCCACCAGCAGCGGTTGCGGGCCGCCCACGTCCACCAACAGGCGGCTTTGCGCGCCCTGGAAAAACTGCGCCAATAGATGGCCGTGCAAGTGCCCTTCGCTCTCCATCACCCGCAAGTGTTCGGGGCGGCAGTACACCGTGTTGGGCACGTCGACGGCCTGCCACGGCAACTCGCCGCCGCAGACTTTCAGGCCATGGGCTGTTCGCGAGGTGACGGCAAAGGCATTGAGGTTGCCGACAAAACCGGCGACGAAGGCATTCGCCGGCTTTTGGTAGATCTCCCGTGGGCTGGCCAGTTGCGCGACGCGGCCGTGCTCCATCACCAGGATACGATCGCCCAGGGCCATGGCTTCGCCCTGGTCGTGGGTGACAAATACCGAGGTGATACCGAGGCCGCGCAGCAGTTCATTCAGCTCGCTGCGCAGGCGCTCGCGCAATTGCGCATCCAGGGCCGCCAGCGGTTCATCCAGCAACAGCACTTTAGGGCGCGGCGCCAGGGCACGGGCCAGGGCCACCCGTTGACGTTGGCCACCGGACAATTCGTGGATGCTGCGCTTGCCATGCTGTTGCAGGCCGACCAACTCCAGCAGTTCCTCACAGCGCTTGTTCCGCGCAAGCGGCGCCATGCCGCGAATCTTCAAGCCGTAGACGATATTGCCGGCCACATCGAGGTTGGGAAACAGCGCGTAGTTCTGGAACACCATGCCCACGTCGCGGCGCTCGATGGGCAGGCGGGTGACGTCGTCGGTGCCGAAAAAAACCTGGCCCACATCCGGGCGTTCCAGGCCGGCAATCAGGCGCAAGGTGGTGGTCTTGCCGCAGCCGGACGGGCCGAGGATCGCCAGGGTCTCACCGCCTTCGACGGTCAGGTTCAGGTCATGCACAGCCACGGTGCCGTCGGCGAATGCCTTGCGACAGCCTTGCAGGCGGATAGTGATAGCGGTCATCGACGCTCTCCACGGGACAAACGAGCGCTGATGGCCTGCAACGCAATCAGCAGCGGCACGATCATCAGCAAAAAGATAAGGGTATAGGCGCTGGCGATTTCCAGGCGCGCCGAGGCGTAGCTGTCGGCCAGGCCCACGGGCAATGTCTTGGTCATCGGCGTGTGGAGCATCCAGGTCAGGTTGAATTCCCCCAACGACAAGGTCACCACCATCAGCACGCCCGCCAGAATCCCCGCCCGGCAGTTGGGCACCACCACGCTGAAAAAGCGCCTGATCGGCCCGGCGCCCAGACTGGCCGCCGCCTCTTCCAGCACCGGCAGTTGCTGGCGTTGCATCACCGCCATCACCGGACGTACCAGGAACGGCAAGGTGAACAACACATGGCCGACCAGGATGAACAGCCAACTGCTGCGAAACGTGCCGAACTGGCCATAGGTGAGCAGCAACGCCAGCGCACTGGCCAGCCCCGGCATCGCCACGGGCAGCACCATCAGCTCTTCGAAGGCACGGCTGAAGCGGTTGTTCATGCGCACCAGCGCATAGGCCGCCGGCACGCCGATCACGCAGACACACACCGCGCACGCCAGGGCCAATTGCAACGACAGCCATACGGTGGGCGAATAGGCCTGCCATACCTGGATCAGCCAGTCGAACGTCAGGCCGCTGGACAGGCCGACGAAGAAATTGCGCGTCAACCCGGCCAGCAACGACATCAGCACCGGCACCAGCATGAACGCGCACACCAGCAGGGTGAACAGCAGTTGCATCACAAACAGCGATGAGCGTTTCACAAGACCGTCCCCGCATTTTTCACCAGGCGTCGCGTGAGCAACAGCGCCGCCCAGGTCACCGCGCCGAGCACCACCGACAACGCGGCGGCGACGGCAAAATTGGCGTAGTTGGTGAATACATTGTAGATCGCCACCGGGGTTACATTCAGGCGCGTGCCCAAGGTGAACGCGGTGCCGAAGGCGCCCATGGACGTGGCGAAGCAGATCGCACCGCAGGACGCCAACGCCGGCGCCAGGCCCGGCACGATCACGTCGCAGACCACCCGCCAGTGCCCTGCTCCCAGCGAATGCGCGGCTTCTTCCAGGCTGCGGTCGAGGCTTTCGCACGCGGCCATCACCGTGAGGATCACCCGCGGAATCGAGAAGTACAGGTAGCCGACAAACAGCCCGGCCAGCGAGTAGGCAAAGATCCAGCGCTCACCGGCCAATTGCAGGCCCAGGGACGCCAGCAACCCCTGGCGTCCGGCCAGCAGGATCACCAGGAAGCCCACCACCACCCCCGGAAACGCCAGGGGAAACGTGAGCAACGCCACCAACGCCGAGCGCCCGAAAAACTGCTGGCGCGCGAGGAACACGCCGCTGATGCCACCGATCAACAACGCGGTGAACGTCACCACGATGGCCAGCACGCAGGTCTGCGCCAGGCTGCCCAGGTACTGCGCGCTGCTGAGCACCTGCCAATAGCCGCTGCCGTGGCTGTCGCGGCTATCGGCGCCGAGCACCATCAAGTGTGCCAGCGGCAGCAGCCAGAACGCGAACAGCACTGCAAAGGCCGGGGCCAGCGCCCAGGCTGCCTGTTTTGCCGATGCAGCCACTTACTTGACCTCGTTCAGGTAACGGGCGGCGAAGGCTTCCTGCACAGCGGCCATTTTCTGATAGTCCACCACACCGGCGCGGGCGTAATCGCTGTCGGGCAGGAACTGCGCGGCGACATCGGCCGGCATGGTCACCGGACGTACCGGGCGCAAGTAAGCCTTGGCCCAGAGTGCCTGGCCTTGGTCCGACAGCACGAAGTCCAGCACCTTCTCGCCATTGGCGCGGTGCGGCGCGTTGGCCACCAGGCTCATCACATAGGGCACGCTGATGCTGCCTTCCTTGGGGATCACGAAGGCGACGTTGGCGTTGTCCTTGTAGCGGGCGCGGTAGGCGTTGAAGTCGTAGTCCACCAGGATCGGCAACTCGCCGGACAGTACCCGCGCATAGGCGGTCTGCTTGGGCACGATGGGGGCGTTTTTCGCCAGCTTCTGGAAGTAGTCGATGGCCGGGGCGAAGTTGTCCAGGTCGCCGCCCATTGCGCGGTTGATCGCCACGGCAGAGACGTAGCCGACGAAGGCGCTGGACGGGTCCAGGTAGCCGACCATGCCTTTGTATTGCGGCTTGAGCAGGTCGGCCCAGCTTTGCGGCACCGGCAGGCCGCCCAATGCATCGACGTTGACCATGATGCCCAGGGTGCCGGAGTGGATCGCAAACCACTGGCCGGCGGGGTCTTTCAACCCGGCGGGGATCTGTTCCCAGCCCTTGGGCTTATAACCCTCGACCACGCCGGCCTTTTGCGCCTGCAAGCCGAAGGTCACGCCGTAGTAGACCACGTCGGCGACGGGCGCGGCCTTTTCGGCCACCAGTTGCGCCAGGGACTGGCCGGAGTTCTTGTTGTCCAGCGGCACCTGCACACCGGTGCTGGCGGCGATGGCCTTGAGCTGGGTGCCCCAGTCGGCCCAGTCCGGCGGGCAGTTGTAGCAAATCGCGGTGTCGGCGGCCTGGGCCAGGCTGGCCACACCGCAGAGCAGCACGGTGGCCAGGGTTTTACTGAATGCGCGCATCAAGGGACTCCTCAAAGGGTTGGGTACTTTCGCCCGGCCGGATATGGCAAGGCAGGCAATGGGAAATGGGATCGTTGCCGGCGATCTGCGCCAGCAGTTGGTCAATCACCGTGCTGGCCAGCAGCGCGATGGGCTGTACCACGCTGCACAGGGTCGGGTGCATCTGGGTGCCGAGGGCGATGCCGTCAAAGCCCATCACCGACAGTTGCCCAGGTACATTCCAGGCGTTGCGGCGCAGCTCGGCGATCAGGCTGATAGCCAGGAAATCGTTGGAACACACCAGCGCGCTGGGGGCGTCGGGGCCGTTGAGGTACGGCTGGATGGCAGCGAATTCAGCCTGGGTATGGGCGGGCATTTCGATCACCGCGCGGTTTTTGAGACCGTATGCCTTCATCGCGTCGCAGTAACCGGCATAGCGCAGGCGTGCGCGGTCGGACTGCAAGGCGGGGCCGGCGACCATGCTGATACGTCGATGACCGGCCTCCAGCAGGTAACGCGTGGCCAAGGCCATGCCGGCGCGGTTGTCCACCGACACGGCGCTGTAGTTGGGGTTGCTCGGTTGGTGATAGGCCAGCACGAACGGCGTCCGTTCGGTATTCAGGCTGCTGAGCACGCTGTTGCTTTCGGCATCGGTGACCGTCAGCACCAGGCCATCGACGCGCTGGCGCAGCAGTTCTTCCACTACGATGCACTCGCGCTCGCTGCTGTAGTCGGTGGTCGCCAGCACCAGGCTGTAGCCACGCAAACGTGCGGCACGCTCCATGGCCTGGAACTGTTCGGCGAACACCGGGTTGAGCAGGTTGGGCACCACCACGCCGATCAACTGGGTCGTTTGCAGGCGCAGTTGGCGGCCGAGCAGGTTGGGCCGAAACCCCAACTCCCGGGCAGCGGCGAACACCTGCTCACGGGTCGCCGGGCGCACCTGGTCGGGGGAGGCAAAAGTGCGGGCGGCGGTAGCGCGGGATACGCCAGCCAGCCGCGCAACGTCTTTCAGGTCAGTCATGTTTACTCGCTTGAGATCGATCTCATTGGCGAGGACAGTAACGGGGGAATGTGGCAGGAAGGTGGTGGGGAGATGACGGTTTGATGGCAGTGCAACAAAGTCACATAGGCCAATATGTGGGAGGGGGCTTGAACCCGATAGTGGTGTGTCAGGCACCCTATTGGCGGGCTGGTCCACCGCTATCGGGAGCAAGCCCCCTCCCACACCGGGCCGGTGCATATCCTTAGATAGTCATACTCCGGGGCTATGCTTGAAAAACCGGCGTGCAAAATCCGCCCACTAACCTTTCGATTCGATCCAAGTGCGGGCACAATGCGTGTCCTTTTTTGGCAGGCACCGCCGCAGGCTCTCAAAAATGATCAAAACGCCGTACTACCTCATCGATAAACAGAAGCTTCTGGTCAACATGCAGAAGATTGCTTACGTGCGCGAGCAGTCCGGCGCCAAGGCCCTGCTGGCGCTCAAGTGCTTTGCCACCTGGTCGGTGTTCGACCTGATGCAGGAATACATGGACGGCACTACCTCGTCGTCGCTGTATGAGTTGAAGCTCGGTCGCCAGAAGTTCGAAGGTGAGGCGCACGCCTACAGCGTGGCCTGGGCCGATGATGAAATCGAAGAGATGCTCGATAACTGCGACAAGATCATCTTCAACTCCATCAGCCAGCTGCAGCGCTTTGCCGAGCGCAGCGAAGGCAAGACCCGTGGCCTGCGTGTGAACCCGCAGGTAAGCAGCTCCGACTACCTGCTGGCCGACCCGGCGCGTCCGTTCAGCCGCCTGGGCGAATGGGACCCGGTGAAGATCGAAGGCGTGATCGAGCAGATCTCCGGCTTCATGTTCCACAACAACTGCGAGAACGGCGATTTCAACCTGTTCGACCAGATGCTGAACACCATCGAAGAACGCTTCGGCGCGCTGCTGCACAAGGTCAACTGGGTCAGCCTCGGCGGCGGCATCCACTTCACCGGTGAAGGCTATGCCATCGACGCCTTCTGCCAGCGCCTCAAGGCGTTCTCGCAGAAGTACGACGTGCAGGTCTACCTGGAACCCGGCGAAGCGGCGATCACCAACAGCGCGTCCCTGGAAGTCACCGTGCTCGACACCCTCTACAACGGCAAAAACCTCGCCGTCGTGGACAGCTCCATCGAAGCCCACCTGCTGGACCTGCTGATCTATCGCCTCAACGCCAAGCTGGCGCCGAGCGAGGGCGAACACACCTACATGGTGTGCGGCAAATCCTGCCTGGCCGGGGACATCTTCGGCGAGTATCAATTTGATCGTCCGCTGGCCATCGGCGATCGGCTGTCGTTCATCGACACCGCGGGCTACACCATGGTCAAGAAAAATTGGTTCAACGGCCTGAAAATGCCGTCCATCGTAGTGAAACAACTCGACGGTACAGTCGAAGTGGTTCGTGAATTTGGTTACGACGACTACCTGTCCAGCCTTTCGTAAGCTGGCGGATATAGGAGAAATAAAGCAATTGAAAAAGAACGTTCTTATCATTGGTGCAGGAGGTGTCGCCAAGGTGGTGGCCCACAAGTGCGCGCAGCACAACGACGAACTCGGTCGTATTGCTATCGCGTCGCGCAACATCTCCAAATGCCAGGCCATCATCGACAGCGTCAAGGCCAAGGGTAGCCTCAAGGTGCCCGCCGACATCCAGGCCTTCGCGCTGAACGCCCTGGACGTGGAAGCGACCAAGGCCCTGATCCGCGAGACCGAATCGCAGATCGTCATCAACGTGGGTTCCGCGTTCCTCAACATGTCGGTACTGCGTGCCTGCATCGACACGGGCGTTGCGTACCTCGACACCGCCATCCACGAAGAGCCGGGCAAGGTCTGCGAGACCCCGCCGTGGTACGGCAACTACGAATGGAACCACCTGGAAGAGTGCAAACAGAAGAACATCACCGCCATCCTTGGCGTGGGCTTCGACCCGGGTGTCGTCAACGCGTATGCCGCGCTGGCGCAGCAACAGCATTTCGACCGCATTGATTCGATCGACATCCTCGACGTCAATGCCGGCTCCCATGGCAAATACTTCGCCACCAATTTCGATCCGGAAATCAACTTCCGCGAATTCACCGGACAGGTGTGGAGCTGGCAGAACAGCCAGTGGACCAGCAACACCATGTTCGAAGTCAAACGCACCGACGACCTGCCGGTCGTGGGTTCGCAGAACCTCTACCTCACCGGCCACGATGAAGTGCACTCGCTGTCGAAAAACCTCGACGTGCCCAACGTGCGGTTCTGGATGAGCTTCGGCGAACACTACATCAACGTGTTCACCGTGCTGAAAAACCTCGGCCTGCTCTCCGAGAAGCCGGTCACCACCGCCGAAGGCCTGGAAGTGGTGCCGTTGAAAGTGGTCAAGGCCGTGTTGCCCGACCCGTCTTCGCTCGCCCCGGGCTACACCGGCAAGACCTGCATCGGCGACCTGGTCAAAGGCACCAAGGATGGCCAGCCACGCGAGATGTTCATCTACAACGTGGCGTGCCACGAAGAAGCCTTTGCCGAGACGGACAGCCAGGGCATCTCCTACACCGCAGGCGTTCCACCGGTAGCCGCAGCGCTGCTGGTCGCCCGGGGCGAGTGGGATGTGAAACACATGGCCAACGTCGAGGAACTGCCGGCTGAGCCGTTTCTCAAGGCGCTGGACGTGATGGGCCTGCCGACTCGCATCAAGGACGAGCACGGTGATCGGGCCTGGGATGCGATTGCCTGATAGGCGATAGCTGACCGAACAAAAAAATGCGCCCTCAGGGGCGCATTTTTTGTTTGGGGTAGGTAGCGATTACAAACCAATAAAGATCCAAATGTGGGAGGGGGCTTTTGTGGTGAGCGGGCTTGCCCCGCGCTGGGCTGCGAAGCGGCCCCAAAACCGGCCAATGGGTTATGACTGAAAAAACGCGGTGCCTGGATTGGGGCTGCTTCGCAGCCCAGCGCGGGGCAAGCCCGCTCACCACAGAGTTATGTATAAGCCTTTAAGAGTTGTGTAGATACTCATGCCCGATGAGGCCGTGTCAGTTGATGCATCTTGGCTGACACACTGCTATCAGGGGCAAGCCCCTCCCACAGGGATAGCACTTCGCCCCAGACTCTCAGAGTTTTCCCACGACTGTTTCAGGTTGTCGCTCGGAACGCGGCTGACTAACCTCTGCGCCGTCGCTGCCAATTCAGCGACCGGATTTGACCGTCCGGCCTTGTTAACGAACTGCTACGCCCTGCACCTATCCCAGGCGTTTTTTTTGTGCCTGAGGTATCGTGTCGCGGCAGTTGTGCGCGGGATACTTTCGGGTATGCCGGGTTCGTTGACAACCGGTCGGTCAACCCGCGTACAGCTGCCACCCTCTTCGTTTGACCGCAAACGCTGGCGGCTCCACTTGTCGACGGAGTTCCACCATGATTAAAGACACCCCAAATCCTCCAGATAAACTCTTCACCGTGCGCCCCGACCTGGGCACGGAAACCCTGCTGGTCAACGCCTCCCAGGATCTATCCTCCATCACCGACATCGCCACGCACCTGGCCTTTGAAATCGACGGTGCGCAACGCAATGTGGCGTTGGGCATCTGCCGAATGCTGGAAGGTGTGCAACTGTTGGTAGACAAAGCATTGGATTACGCCCATCCAGCGGCATGACACCCAGATCATCGTTCCCACGCGCGTGGGAACGATCTCAAAACACCGACCACCCAATCCGCTCACTCAACAACTCCAACGCCTTGATCCCCGCCAGCGAGTTGCCCGCCGCGTTCAACTCCGGCGACCACACGCACACCGTAAACTGCCCCGGCACCACCGCGACGATCCCGCCGCCTACCCCGCTCTTGCCCGGCAATCCCACGCGATAGGCAAAATTGCCCGCCTCGTCATACAGCCCGCTGGTGGCCATGATCGAGTTGACTTGCTTGGTCTGCCGCGCGGTGAGGATCTGTTCGCCGCTGTGGGCGCTGGTGCCCTCGTTGGCCAGGAAGCTGAACGCCTTGGCCAGGTCCAGGCAGCTCATCTGCAGGGCGCAGTAGTTGAAGTAGCTGTGCAGCACCGCGTCCACATCGTTGTGGAAGTTGCCGAAGGACTTCATCAGATAGGCCATGGCCGCATTGCGCGCACCGTGCTGGGCTTCGGAGTCGGCGACCACGCTGTTGACCAGGATCTGCGGGTTGCCCGACAGGCGCCGCACGAAGTCGCGCATCGACAGGATCGGCACGGCAAAGCGTGATTGGTTGATGTCGCAGATCACCAGCGCGCCGGCATTGATGAAGGGGTTACGCGGGCGGCCGCGTTCGAATTCCAGTTGCACCAACGAGTTGAACGGTTGCCCCGAAGGCTCGTGGCCCAGGCGTTCCCAGATGGTTTCACCACCGTGGTCGATGGCCTGCACCAGGCTGAACACCTTGGAAATGCTTTGCACCGAGAACAGCGTATCGGCGTCACCGGCGCGGTAGGCCGAGCCGTCGTTGCCGTATACCGCGATGCCCAGTTGGTTGGCCGGTACATCGGCCAGCGCGGGAATGTAGTCGGCGACTTTGCCGCGGCCGATCAGGGGGCGCACTTCGTCGAGGATCGACTCCAGCAGCGCCTGCATGTCTTGTCCTGTCATCTGTCTTTGAATCAGTGGAAAGCGGGGTGCGGAGGATACCTGAAACACGCAGGCCAGGTGGCGTACTACATAACGTGAAGGCCCTCCTCGTCCCGGCAATACATAAGGGACTCGTACTGAAACGATATCAAGAAACAGGCCTCACACCTCGCAGTCAGTTGCTCAACCAGGTGCCTGACGTCAGCCAATGGATCAGCGTCCTCCGGCGCAGGCCCCTTGATGCGCAGATAACCACGAACGGCCACCGGAAATGCCAGATCGCTCGGGCCTTGCGCCCGAATATCAGGATCATCCACTTCATAGCAGCCGCTCAGAAAAAGACCTGAATGAAAGTGCGCCACCACCGAGTGTTCATTCTGTTCCAGTTCAGCAACGCCCACCGCGTTCACGGCGTCAGCCAGATGGACCAGGGACATTCGCTTATCAGCCTCAAGATGAATATCAAGCCCCATGGAGCGCAGCCTCCAACCGTGTGTACAAGCGTAATCCCTCAGTCTCGTCAGCGTTCGCGTCGAGAAACACCAGATCCTCGCAAAGCCCCGACGGCAACGAAATACCCACCACAAAATCACGCCCTGTTGCGCCGGCCAGGGCTTTGGCAAACACAACCAATTGGTCAATTTGAGATTGGCTGACGTGAGGTAAAGGAAGGTGGAGCCCGATAAACCAGTCATTCAGATCATCAGGCGCCAGGTCGGGTGTACGCTCGTGCTGGTGATTCACAAACACGGCGCAATATTGCGCCCAATCGCTGACCAATGCGCGAAAGGCGTCGGCCAATACCGGTTCGATTGCCTGGTTGTCAGATCCATCGACGTAACAATAAAGCGTGTGCATGGTGCGCATCCTGGTCCGCGGGCGGGCAATTCTAGCGCGAACGCGGTGAACACCTCGATTCAATGCGCCCTGAAGCCCCACACAATCTCTACCACCCGCTCGGCCACCACCAGATAAACCAGGATCAGCAACAGTTGCAATGCCAGGTGATAACGCAGCTTGGCCAGCCGACGAATGCCATCGCTGACGTTCAATAGCATCAGCACTGTCGACAGAAGGATCAGCCCCCACCCTGCCACGCTGGAGGCAAACACCCCGATAAACAGGTCCTGCTGCCCCACGAGGGTATTGGTGCCCGCCGCAAACAACAGCGCGCACACCAGCAGGTTTTTGACGTTGTCGAAAATTTGCGTGCTCAGGTCGTTTTCCAGCAGGGCCACATACCGCTTCCATAACGTGCGCATGAGTCATTACCGGGTGGGGATCGCTTGTCAATCAAAGTAGTCCATATGCCCGTACACTGCACCGTTGCGCTTACTCCACGAGGACTTTGCATGAAATTGATGATTGGCCTGGCCGCTGTACTGCTGGTATCGGCCTGTACCACGACCCCACCCGCCCAGGACGCTGCGGCGTCCACCTGCCTGGCAGGCGGCGGTACCATGAAGCAAGTCGGCAAGCTGCAGAGCTGGAAATGCATCACCCCGTACAAGGATGCTGGCAAGGCATGTACCGATTCGAGCCAGTGTGAAGGCGAGTGCCAGACCAGCGTCACCACCCAGTCCGGCAACGGTCCGGTGACCGGCGCGTGCCAAGTGGATAACGGCCACTTCGGCTGCTCGGCGACGGTGGAGAAAGGCAAGCTGGGCCGAGCGAACTGCGTGGACTGAGCCATACCACCAACCCATGTGGGAGCGGGCCCGCGGCCAGACCCGCTCGCACATTTTTTGCTCCACTTTACCCTTCAAAAATGCGCCACATCCGACACCCGCTCATCCAGCACATCCCGCGCCAGTGCCCAGGCCTGGTCCTTGGATTCCACCACCAGCAACGGGTAGCCCCAGGCCTTGCTGAACATCACCGCGAACGGCTTGAGTGCCAGGCGTTTGGCGGCGCTGGGCTCAACTTGGATCATGCCTTTGACGAACATGCGCAGCGCCTGTTTGTTTTTCTTCATCCAGATCGACGCCTGCTTACGCTCTTCGTGGGAGTGCTCATGGTTGTTTTCATCCACGGATTTTTCGTGCAGCAACATAAAGGCCTGCTCCCTCGCCAATAGCCCTTCAAAGGCCAGGAAAGCATCCTGCGGCCCACCTTCGCTGGGCGCATCGAAGACGATTTTCACCACAGGGAACGTTGTACTGTCGAGTCGCATGGCAAAGCTCCTTAATGAGAGTGGATCTCAATATAAAGCTCGAACCCCTGGACGGCATTGCACAGAATAGCCAGACTGTTTCGCAATCCGGCCAACTTGCGACCCGCGCCATGAAGCACCACCGTCTTGATCTGCTCGACCCGTTGATGGCCAAGGACGCCGACCTGTTCCCCCGCGCCGTGGTGGCCGTGGGCGCCACCAGCACGTCGGACACCTGGGAACATGCCCAGCACGCGCACCGCAAGGGCCAGTTGATGTACACCCTGCGCGGGGTCATCCACTGTGAAATCGAAGCGGGGATCTGGATCGTGCCGCCCCAGTGTGCATTATGGATTCCCGGCGGTACGCCCCATGCTGCGCGCGGGTCTGGCGAGGCCGAGGTGTATTGCCTGCTGATCGACCCCGACGCCGCCCACGCCCTGCCGCCGCAATGCTGCACCCTGGCCGTGTCCGGGTTGCTGCATGAGCTGATCAGCAAGGCCGTCAGTTTCCCGCAATTCTATGACGAGGCCGGCGCCCAAGGCCGCTTGATCAACACCTTGCTGGATGAACTGGCCGCCGCCCCGGTCGAAGCCCTGCACCTGCCCATGCCCCAGGACGCACGCTTGCGCCGCCTGGCCAACAGCCTGCTGGCCGACCCGACCGACAAAGCCACCCTCGGTCAATGGGCCGTGCGCATCGGCATGAGCGAGCGCAGCATGACGCGCCTGTTGCTGGAGGAATTGGGCCTGAGTTTCGGCCGCTGGCGCCGGCAGTTGCATGTAATCCTGTCCCTGCAACGGCTGGCCAAGGGTGAAAGTGTGCAACGGGTGGCCCTGGACCTGGGTTATGAAAACGCCAGTGGCTTCATCACCATGTTCCGCAAGGCGGTGGGCCAGCCGCCCGCGCGTTACCTGGCGGACCGTGCCGGTGTCTCAAGTACGACCACCCAGGCCATTGCGCTGAAAGACGCCCACTGACTACCAGTTTTCGCCCAACCCCAGCAGGCCCAGTATCTGCCGCCGCAGGTCCACCAGGTAAGGATCGTCCCGGTGCCGTGGATACGGCCTATCGATGCTCAACTGTGCCTGGATCTTCGCCGGGCGGTCGCTGAACACAATCACCCGGTTGGCCAGCAGCAAGGCTTCTTCCACATCGTGGGTCACCAGCAGGGCCGTGTAGCCCTGGCGCTGCCACAGGTCGATCAGCTCTTTTTGCATGGTGATGCGGGTCAGGGAGTCGAGTTTGCCCAGGGGTTCGTCGAGGATCAGCAAACGCGGCTGGTTGACCAGGGCACGGGCCAACGCCACCCGCTGGGCCATGCCGCCGGACAACTGCCGGGGATAGGCACGGGCGAACGGGCCAAGGCCGACCTTGTGCAGGGCCTCATCGACCTTGGCCGAATGGGTCTTGAGCAGGCCTTGGGCTTCGAGGCCGAGGGCGACGTTGTCCCACACCCGGCGCCATGGGTACAGGGTCGGGTCCTGGAACACCACCACGCGGCTTGGGTCCGGCCCGGTGATGGGTTCGCCATCGGCCAACAGCCGTCCGGCGTCCGCCGGTTCCAGCCCCGCCACCAGGCGCAGCAAGGTGGACTTGCCGCAGCCCGAAGGCCCGAGCAAAGCCACAAACTCTCCCGGCGCCACGTCCAGGGACACCCGCTCCAACACCGGCAAATGCCGTCCGTCCAGCGCAAAACCATGGCTGAGGTTTTCTATGCGCAGCGCCAATCCTTCCGAAGCCGATACCGCGTGTGCCAGGGCTACCATTTCATCGCTCCTTTCTGCCAGGCCAGCAACCGATCACGCACCAGGAACAACCCGGTGATCAACCCCGAACAGGCCAGCGCCATGATCAGCAGTGCGGCGTACATGTTCGCGTAGGCGGCCCAGCCCTGGGCCCATTGCAGGTACCAGCCGATGCCGGATTTGACCCCCATCATTTCCGCCACCACCAAGGTTGAGAATGAGGCGCCCAGGCCCATGAACAGGCCGACGAAGACGTGGGGCAGCGCGGCGGGAATCGCTACTTTGAAAATCAGAAAGCCCGGCCGGGCGCCGAGGGTGCGCGCCACGTCGTAATAGGCTTTATCGACGCTGGCCACGCCGGACCAGGTGAGCACCGTGACCGGAAACCAGGTGGCCAGGGCGATCAAAAACACGCTCGCACTCCAACTGCTGGGAAACAGGAAAAAACACAGCGGCAACAACGCCGTCGATGGCACCGGGCCGAGGATGCGCAGCACCGGGTGCAGCCAGTAGCCGATACGCGTGGACCAGCCAATGGCGACGCCGGCGACAAACCCGGTGGCCGCGCCCAGCGCCACCCCCGAGCCCAGCAGCAGCGCCGAATGCAGCAGGCTGTCGGCCAGGCGTGCGTAGTCTTCGATATACACCGCGAGCAAGGCTTGGGGGGGTGCGAAGAACGGCACCGGCAACAGCGCAAGCTTGGCGGTGAGCAATTCCCAGAGGCCCAGCAGCACCGGCAAGGCGATCAGCCAGGGTGCGGCCGTGCGCAAGCGCAGCGCGAGTTTCGACAACCTTCGGCCCAGCAGGCTCAGCACAATGAACAACGCTGCCGCGCCAACGCACAGGTTGGCCAAGCCTTGGGTCATCGGCCAATTGCGCACCGCGTTGGGCCAGTAACTGATCAGCAGCGCGACGGCCACCCAGGCCGTCACCACCGCCGCGCCTTGCCACCCGAGCTTGAGCGCCACAGGCGGGTTGAGGACGGTTGCGTCAGTTGAAGACATCGGCAGTGATCTCCTTGGCAAACGCTATCGGGTCGGTGCCTTTGCTGATCACTTCCACGGTTTTCAGGTCGGTGACGTAGGTGGTGATCTCCTGGGTCAGCGCCGCGCCGACCGCGTGGTGGCCGTGGGTGTGGTCGTGGAGGATCGCCTGGACTTCTTCGGTGGAGGTGTTCAGTGCGTAGGCCTGGAAGCCTTTGGCGACGTCCTCCGGGTGCTGCACGGAATAGTCATGGGCCTCCAGGATCGCCTGGGTCAGCGCCGCGACCACGCGCTTGTCTTCACGCACCAATTTGCCGGTGACGCCGACCACGCAGCAACTGAGGTTGGCGTATTCCTCCACCAGGTTGGTGGACAACTCCCGCGCCACGCCGGACTTGATCAGGCGGTACATGAACGGGTCACTGCCGCTCACTGCCTGCACTTCGCCACGCTCCAGCGCCGTGCCGAGCAGGTCGGCCGGGTACAGGCGCCACTCCACATCGCGCACCGGGTCGACGCCGTGTTTTTTCAGCAGGATCGAAAAGAAGTTGCGGTCCGGGCTGGCCATGTCGGTCACGCCGATGGCCTTGCCCTTGAGGTCTTCCAGCTTGCTCACGCCGCCGTTGGCGGCACTGAGCAACCGCAGGCAACCGCCATGGGTGCCGGCGGTGAGCTTCACGTCAAAGCCCTGCTCCAGGGCCTTGAGCCAGCGCAGCGCCATGCCCACGCCTGCGTCGGCCTTGCCGGTGGCGATGGCTTCCAGCAAGACCTCGGTGGAGTTGCCGAAGTTGACCAGTTCCACGTCCAGGTTGTGCTTGGTGAAGAAGCCCTGCCCATGGGCGATCACCACCGGCGCCAGGCACACCGCGTTGAGGTTGACTGCCAGTTTGAGTTTGCGCGGTGCGTCGAGGCGGATGAACTCACCGGTGCCGGCAGGCTCCTGGGCGGTAGTGTGGCCGGCGTGTGCGTCGGCGGAAAAACCCAGGCGCGGCAGCGACAGGCTGGCCAGGGTGAGGCCGGCCAGACCCAGCAGGCGGCGACGGGTCAGGTGATCAAAAGCAGCCATGCGAACTATCCCTATTTAATGGATCAGCCCACTCCAAAGAAGGGCCGAAAGCGTCAAAAAAACCATTTTGATTATATTAATGACTGACTTTTATGAAAGAACCATATAATTCTATTGTTATGCCTGATGGGCAGGAAGCGGATGAAAGCGCCCTAAGCTCAGATCGAAAGAGTATTTATCGAATGGTTTTTAGATCATTAAGCTTGGGCATATTTCGTTGAAAATCGAGCCCACCATGCCCCTTCGTCGTCCCCTCGCCGCTGTATTAGGATTGCTGGCCTTTTCCGTCGCTGTCAGTGCGCACGCCCAGGAAACCGTGCGCATCGGTTACCAGAAATCCTCCACGCTGATCACCCTGCTCAAGACCCAGGGCACCTTGGAGAAAGCCCTCAAGGCCGACAACATCGAGGTGAGCTGGCATGAGTTCCCCAGCGGCCTGCCGCTGCTGGAAGCGCTGAACGTCGGCAACGTGGACATCAGCGCCGACGTGGCCGACACCGTGCCGATCTTCGCCCAGGCCGCCCAGGCCAAACTCACCTACTTCGCCCAGGAAGCGCCCTCGCCTTCGGCCCAGGCCATCGTGGTACGCAAGGACTCGCCGATCCAACAGTTGGCGGATTTGAAGGGCAAGAAGATCGCGGTGACCAAGGCCGCCGGCACTCACTATCTGTTGATTGCCGCGCTGGCCAAGGCCGGCCTTGCATTCTCGGATATCGAGCCGGCTTACCTGTCGCCGGCCGATGGCCGCGCGGCGTTCGAGAACAACAAGGTGGACGCCTGGGTCACCTGGGAACCCTTCCTCACCAGCGTGCAGCGCCAACTGCCGACACGCACCCTGGCGGACGGTGCCGGGCTGGCCAGTTACAAGCGTTACTACCTGACCGGCACGCCCTACGCCAAGGCGCACCCGGAGGTATTGAAGGTGGTGTATGCGCAGCTGGAAAACGCCGGCCACTGGGTAAAAACCAACCCGCAGGACGCGGCAAAAGTGCTCGGCCCGCTGTGGGGCAACCTGGATGCAGCCACGGTGGAAGCGGCGAATGCGCACCGCAGTTATCAGGTGCAGCCGGTGACGATTGAGCAGTTGGGTGAGCAGCAGAAGATTGCCGATGCGTTCTTCAAGGCGGGGTTGTTGCCCAAGGCGGTGGATGCCAAGGATGTGCAGACCTGGCGGCCTTGAAGGCGGGTGTGATCTCAATGTGGGAGGGGCGGTGCGACGATTCGACAAGCCCGCTCACCACAACAGCCCTATCTGCCGGACGTTCAGTGTTGAGTCAACGTTATGTAGATCCCTATGCTCATCGGCGGCAAGCCCCTCCCACATTTGGTTTGCATATGC
The DNA here is from genome assembly GCF_005233485.1 of Pseudomonas sp. CFBP13509. Classification (NCBI taxonomy): domain Bacteria; kingdom Pseudomonadati; phylum Pseudomonadota; class Gammaproteobacteria; order Pseudomonadales; family Pseudomonadaceae; genus Pseudomonas; species Pseudomonas sp. CFBP13509. The sequence continues at coordinate 240,672 of NZ_QGAA01000007.1, read as the reverse complement.
GGTTAGAGGAGTGTTCGGGCTAGAGCCTTTTTCCACTCTGAGTAACGCTCCGCCATCGCCGGATCCTCCTGCGGCTCAAAGCGCTCGCGCTGGCGCTGCAACTGCCCCAGCGCCGCATCACTCGCCCACACCCCCAACGCCCGTCCCGCCAGGTGCGCGGCGCCCAATGCCGAAACCTCCGGCGACAGGCTGCGCACCACCGGGCGTTGCAGCAGGTTGGCGAGGAACTGCATCAGCCAGCGGTTGCGCGTGGCGCCGCCATCCACCCACAGTTCCTTGAGCGGGCTGCCGATGTCTTGCTGCATGGCCTCGAACACATCGCGAATCTGATAGCCGATGGATTCCAGCGCCGCGCGCAGGATGTGCGCGCCGGACGTGGCTTCGGTCAGCCCGCAGATCAGCCCACGGGCGTCGGCCTTCCAGTGCGGTGCGCCGAGGCCGGACAGCGCCGGGACAAAATACACGCCGCCGTTATCCGGCAATTGCGCGGCCTGTTCGGTCAGCGCATCCAGGGATTCTCCCGCCACCAGCTTCGACGCCCACTGCACGGCAGCGCCGGTATGGACGATATTGCCTTCCATGCCGAAAGTAGGTTGGCTGCCATCGTGCCAGGCCAGGGTGGTCGACAGGCCATGGGTGGAGGCAATCGGCCCGCCCATGGGCGTCATCAAGGACGAACCAGTGCCGAGGGTGGCCTTGACCAGCCCCGGCGCGAAACCGCCCTGCCCGTACAGCGCCGCATGGGAGTCGCCGATCATCGACATCACCGGGATGCCGGCGGGCAAGCCGCCCAACGCGACGGTTTCGGCGAAGAAACCGGCGCTCGGCCGGATCGGCGCCAACGCCGCAGCCGGAATGCCGAACAGCGCCAACAGCTCAGGATCCCAGGCGCAGGTGTGCAGGTTGAACAGTTGGGTACGTGCGGCGTTGGAATAGTCGGTGGCGAACACCTGGCCGCCGCTGAGTTGCCACAACAGCCAGCTGTCGACGGTGCCCAGGCAGATATCGCCTGCAGCAGCGCGGGCGTGACCATCCTCAAGGTGATCGAGAATCCAGCGGAACTTGCCCGCCGAGAACATCGGGTCCAACGCCAGCCCGGTCTTTTCCAGGATCAGCGCTTCATGGCCCTGCTCATGCAGGTGCGTGCACAACGCCGTAGAGCGTCGGCACTGCCAACTGATGCACGGCGACAATGGCTCACCGGTATGCCTATCCCAAGCCACCACCGATTCACGCTGGTTGCTGATGGCCAACGCAGTGATCGGACGGTCCACCTGGGCCAGGCATTCTTCAATCGCAGCCAACGTGTTTTGCCAGATCAGCAGCGGGTCCTGCTCGGAAAACCCGACCTGGGGATGGCTGATGCTCAAGGGTCGCGAACCGCGCGCAATCACCTGGCCAAGTTCGTTGACCAGCACCGCCTTGGCGTTGCTGGTGCCTTCATCTATCGCCAGGATCAGCGGGGTATTGTTATTCATTGAATTCACCGCAACCGAGTGGCAGCCGCCACGATCCCAGCCGCGTCGATGTTATGCAAGGCGCGGGTCGGTTCGCGGGCACCGGCGGCGGCGTACTCGCCATCGCCGATACCCAGGCGGATCAGGGCAATGCCCAACCCGGCTTCGGCCAGCACTTCGGCGACCAGGCTGCCGACGCCGCCGTTGATATTGTGTTCCTCCACACTGATGACCGCGCGGGTGCCGCTCAAGGCGCTGAGCAATACATCACGCTGCAAGGGCCGGATCGACGACAGGTTGATCACCTGCGCCTGGATGCCCTGCTCCGCCAGCAATGCCGCTGCATCCACCGCTTCATGCACCACCGAGCCCAGGGCCACGATGCTCACATCGGCGCCCTGGCGCAGGATGTCGACCTGACCGGGCACAAACTGATAATCGGCGCCGTGCACGTCGGGCAAGGCTTTGCCGTCGAGGCGGATATACACCGGGCCGTGGTAGCGCAGCGCGTAATCGACGATCTGCCGGCACTCGACGGCATCGGCGGGGGCGAAGATCTGCACATTGCCAAACCCGCGCATCACCGAAATATCGTCGAGGCTGTGGTGGGTGCTGGCAAGCGGGCCATAACTGGTGCCGGCATTCAGGCCGAACATCTTCACGTTGGCCTGGTTGTAGCAGACGTCCACCTTGATCTGCTCATTGGCCCGCGAGATCAGGAACGGCGCCGCATTGCAGGTGGCGGCGATCTTGCCGCCCAGGGCCAGGCCCGCCGCGACGCTGACCAGGGATTGCTCGGCAATGCCCACATTGATCAGCCGCTCGGGAAAACGCTGGGCAAACGGGCCGATCTTGGCCGTGGAGGTGGAGTCGCTGACCACCGGCACTACGTCCAGCCCGGCATCGACGGCAGCGATAAACGCTTGCACCATGACGCTCGCCAAATGTTCACTCGCCATGGTTCAACTCCTCCAGTGCTGCGTTGATTTCATCACCCTTGGGCACGCGGTGGTGCCATTCGGGGCGGGCTTCGATAAACGACACGCCCTTGCCTTTAATGGTGTGGGCGATCAGCACCTGGGGCGCGCCGGTCTTGGTCTGCATGCTTTCCAGGGCTTCGATCAATTGGCCGACATCGTTACCGTCGCACTCGCTGACGCGGAAGCCAAAGGCCGCCCATTTCACGTCCAGTGGGTCCAGCGGCATGATCTCGGCGGTCAAACCGGCAAGCTGCAGCTTGTTCTTGTCGACGATCACAAACAGGTTATCCAGGCCGTACTTGGCCGCCGCCATCGCCGCTTCCCAGTTGGAGCCTTCGGCCAGTTCGCCGTCACCGGTGAGCACGTAGATGCGCTTGTTGCTGCCGGACATCTTCGCCGCGAGGGCCAGCCCGACCGCCACCGGCAAACCGTGGCCGAGGGCGCCGGTGTTCAGTTCGATGCCGGGGGTTTTCTGGCGTACCGGGTGGCCGGGCAGGTGCGAGTTGAAGTGCTGGTAGGTGGGCAGCCACTCGGTGGGGATGTAGCCCGCCTGCGCCAGGCAGCAGTACAAACCGCCCACGCCGTGGCCCTTGCTCTGGATATAAATATCGCGCTCGGGGTCTTCGGTGCGTTCCGGGCCGGTGTTGAGGACGCGGAAATACAGGGTGGCGAGGATGTCGGTTTCGGAAAGATCCGCCCCGGTGTGCCCGCCGGCCGGTGAGTCGGCGTTCAGGCGGATCACATGGCGACGAATCAGGCGGGCCTGTTCCTTGATCTGGTGGGCGTCGTACTGGAAGGCATTCATGCAGCGGCTCCTTTGAGGCTGACCACGCGGGGTGAAAGTGTCCAAGGCTGTCTTTGAATATTTATTCAGCAGTGACAATATATTTCTATTTAGACGCCGATCCTCCGGCAGGTCAAGTGAGCGAACCGCCGAAAAATCAAATAAAACTCGGAAATCCCCCTCGGACAAACGGCCAAAATCCCACGCCGGCTCCTCTAGACCGTGGCTTTGCGCCGGGCAAAAACACCGTTTCAGCGGCAGGCAAGAAAAATTAAGCGCTTGACTTTGACACGGTGTCACTGGAATCTGAATTAACAGTCAGGCACGCATAAATATTCAAGAAGCCTGAAGCACTCCAAAAAAAATAACTCAGGAGAACACTGTGGACGCCAAAGCTATTGTCCAGCACCCGGCCGAACTCAAGCCGCCACCTCGCCCACGTATTGTCAAACTGCTGCCCAGTAATATCGGCGGCCCGTTGATCGGGCTGGTGCTGCTGGTGCTGGTCTTCTCCTTCAGTTCCGAATTCTTCTTCTCGTTGCGCAATGGCCTGAACATCCTCGATCAGGTCACGGTGCTGGGCATCCTGGCGATCGGCATGACGGCGGTGATCGTGATCGGCGGCATCGACCTGTCGGTCGGCTCGGTGCTGGCCTTCTCGATGATGATGCTCGGCTGGCTGTATCAGGATCAGGCGGTGCCCCTGGGCTTTGCGATTCCGATCTCGATTGCCAGCGGCATGCTCGCCGGGCTGGTCTCCGGCGCGTTGATCACCTACGCCAAGCTGCCACCCTTTATTGCCACGCTGACCATGATGTCGGTGGCCCGTGGCCTGGCGAATATCCTCACCGAAGGCCGGCAGATCGTCGGCTATCCGGACTGGTTCACCAGCCTGGCGACGGTGCGCCACTTCGGTTTCCTCTCGGCCACCGTGGGCCTGTTCCTGGTGATGCTGGTGGTGGCCTGGGTGTTCCTGCGCTTTCGTGCCGGCGGCCGCAACCTCTACGCCATGGGCGGCAGCCCGGAAGTGGCACGGCTGTCGGGCATCAAGGTGCGGGCGATTACCCTCTGGGTGTACGCCATCAGCGGTGCGCTGGCCGGCATCGCCGCCGTGACCCTGGCCGCGCGCCTGGACTCCTCGCAACCGAGCGCCGGGCTGAGCCTGGAGCTGGACGCCATCGCCGCCGTGGTGATTGGCGGCGCAAGCCTCAGTGGCGGCGTCGGCAGCATCGGCGGCACCCTGGTGGGCGTGCTGATCATTGGCGTATTGCGCAATGGCCTCAACCTGCTGGGGGTTTCGCCCTTTATTCAACAAGTGGTGATCGGCGTGGTCATCGCCCTCGCCGTCACCATCGACACCCTGCGACGCCGCTCCAGCACTGCCCGTTAAACCTGTTCGACAGTTGACACCCTCCAACAATAAAACCAGGAGTCACCGACATGTTCAGCCCCAAGAAATTGCTGTTGGCCACCGCTCTCGCCGCCGCCACCCTCACCGTTGCCGGCACCACCTGGGCCAAGGATTTGACCATCGGCCTGGCCGTGGCCAACCTGCAGGCCGACTTCTTCAACCAGATCAAGCAATCGGTGGAAGCCGAAGGCAAAGCCAAGGGGGTCAAGGTGATCACCGTGGACGCCCAGGGCAACTCCTCCACCCAGGTCAGCCAGATTGAAGACCTGATCACCCGCCAGATCGACGTGCTGATCTACATCCCGGCCGGTGCCACCGCCGCCGGTGTGCCGGTGAAAGCCGCCAAGGCTGCGGGCATCCCGGTGATCGCCGTGGACCGCAACGCCCCCGACGCACCGGGCGACACCTTTATCGCCAGCGACAGCGTGGCCGGCGCCAAGACCCTGGCCGAGTACGTGGGCAAGATCACCGACGGCAAGGGCCGCATCGCGATCCTGCAAGGCCAGATCGGTACCACCCCCGAGAATGATCGCGCCAAAGGCTTTGAAGAGGGCCTGAAAGCCTTCCCGGACCTCAAGGTCGTCGCCCAGCAACCAGCTGAATGGGCCCAGGACAAAGGCTTCGCCGTGGCCCAGGACCTGCTCCAGCGTGACCCGAACATCACCGTGTTCTTCGGCCGAGCCGATGCCATGGCCTTGGGCGCTGCCCAGGCGGTGAAAGTCGGCAACCTCGATCACAAGGTGGTCGTGGTCGGTTTCGACGGCGACGTGGCCGGGCTCAAGGCCGTGCAAAGCGGTGTGCTGAACGCGACCATGACCCAGCAGACGCAGAAAATGGGGCGCCTGGCCGTGGCCTCGGCCATCGACCTCAAAGCCGGCAAGACCCTGCCCAAGGAGCAGTTGTTGCCCACCGTGCTGACCACTAAAGAAAACGTCGCGCCGTTCCTGCAACAGCACCCGTAAGCCTTGGAGGTCGTCATGCAAGCAGCAGCCGTTGACACCGCTCGATCAGACGCGGTGCTGTGCCTGCGCAATATCAGCAAGGCCTACGGGCCGGTGCAGGTGTTGTCGCAGGTCAACGTGGACATTCGCCCCGGTGAAGTACTGGCCCTGCTCGGTGAGAACGGCGCGGGCAAGTCGACCTTGTCGTCGATCATCGCCGGGCTGGTGCAACCGGAAGCCGGGGGCAGCATGACCTGGCTCGGCGCGCCCTACGCCCCCGCTTCACCGGGGGCTGCGCTGGGCGCCGGGATCGGCCTGATCCACCAGGAAATCCGCCTGCTGCCGCAACTGTCGATTGCCGAGAACATCTTCGTCGGCCGCCTGCCCATGCGCCGTGGGCGGGTGGACCGCGAGTACATGGAGGCCCAGGCGCAGATCCAGTTAGAGCGCCTGGGGCTCAAGGTGCCGGCCTCGCGCAAGGTCGAAGGCCTGAGCGTGGCGGCCCAGCAACTGGTGGAAATCGCCAAGGCGCTGACGCTGAAGGCCAGCCTGTTGATCCTCGATGAACCCACCGCCGCATTGGGTGGCGAGGAAACCGAGCTGCTGTTCAAGCAGGTGGAACGGCTGAAGGCCGAGGGTGTGTCGTTTATCTATATCAGCCACCGCCTGGAAGAGATCGCACGCATCGCCGACCGCGTGCTGGTGCTGCGCGACGGTCGCCAGATCGCCCTGCATGCCACGGCCCAGGTGCCGGTGCGGGAGTTGGTGGAGCAGATGGTCGGGCGCAGCCTGGAGCGGATCTTTCCTGCGTTGCAGGCGCCCCAGGAGCAGGTGATGTTGCAGGTCAAGGCGTTGAGCTGCCGTGAGTTTGCCTTGCACGGCATCGACTTCAGCGTGCGTGCCGGCGAGGTATTCGGCATTGCCGGGGTGGTCGGCGCCGGGCGAACCGAGCTGGTGCGTACCATTGCCGGCGCGGCCCAGGATATTCGCGGCCATATGGTGCTGGATGGCGAGGTCCGCCAGTTGCGCTCGCCCTTCGAGGCGATCCAGGCCGGCGTGGTGCTGGTGCCCGAAGACCGCAAGCAGCAAGGCGTGGTGGTGGAGCATCGCATCGAAGACAACCTGATTTATGGCAACACCGACCTGCTGGATAAACGCGGCTGGGTGTTCCCTGCCCCACTGCGCGAATTCGCGCGCACGGCGGTGGCGCGACTGGGGGTCAAAGGTGCGCCGCAGTCGCGGATTTCCAGCTTGTCCGGCGGTAACCAGCAGAAGGTGATCATTGCAAAGTGGCTGGCGCGCAACCCCAAGGTGTTCATCCTCGATGAACCCACACGCGGCATCGACGTGGGCGCGCGGGCGGCGATTTATGAAGTGATCGCGGACCTGGCGGCCAAGGGCATGGCGGTGATTGTGGTCAGTTCCGACCTGGACGAAGTGCTGGGCTTGTCCCATCGGGTGATGGTGATGAGCCGAGGGCGGCAGATGGGGATTCTGGAGCGTGGCGAGGCCACTCCGGTTGCGGTCATGGAAATGGCCACCGCATAACCAAAGACCTACAAAGATCCAAATGTGGGAGGGGGCTTGCCCTAATGCCAGTCAGTTAAGCGTACATCGGCCTCTGTAGGAGCAAGCTTGCTCGCGAAAAACGTCAATGATAACGCGTGCTTCCTGAATGTACGCGGCGCCTGTGGGTTCTTCGCGAGCAAGCTCGCTCCTACAAAAAACCTTGGGGCAAGCCTCCTTCCACAGGGGTTCCACTGTGATTTCAAAAATTGGAGTTATTCATGCAGCTTTTTAGTCTTCAAGGCCAAGTGGCCTTTGTTACCGGCGCCGGCAGCGGCATTGGCCAGGCTATCGCCGTCGGGCTCGCCGAAGCCGGCGCGGATGTAGCCTGCTTTGATCTTCCGGGCAGCCCCGGCATCGCCAGCACGGTAGAACGCATCCAGGCCCTGGGCCGGCGCGCCCTGGCCCTCAGCGGCACCGTCACCGAGCGAGCTGCCCTGGATGCAGCGGTCGCGCACACCGAGCATGAGCTCGGCCCGCTCAGCGTGGCCGTCAACTGCGCCGGCATCGCCAATGCCCAGGCCGCCGAAGACCTGGAGCTGCAACGCTGGCAAACCACCCTGGACATCAACCTCACCGGCATTTTCCTCAGTTGCCAGGCCCAGGCCGCGGTGATGTTGCCGCGTGGCAAAGGCGCCATCGTCAATATCGCCTCCATGTCCGGCAGCATCGTCAACCGCGGCCTGTTGCAGGCGCACTACAACACCTCCAAGGCCGGGGTGATCCACCTGAGCAAAAGCCTGGCGATGGAATGGGCCGACAAAGGCCTGCGCGTCAACTGCATCAGCCCCGGCTACACCGCCACGCCGATGAACTCGCGCCCGGAAGTCGCCGACCAGGTGAAGATCTTTGAACAGACCACGCCCATGGGCCGCATGGCCAGCGTGGACGAAATGGTCGGCCCGGCGATTTTCCTGGTCAGCCAGGCCTCGTCTTTCTGCACCGGTGTCGACCTGCTGGTCGATGGTGGTTTTGTCTGCTGGTAAGGAGTTTTGTCATGTCGCAACGTTTCAGCGGTAAAACCATCGTGATCACCGGCGCCTGCCGTGGCATCGGTGCCGGCATTGCCGAGCGCTTCGCCCAGGAAGGTGCCAACCTGGTGCTGGCCTCCAACGACCTGGAGCGCGTGACATTCACCGCCGACCAACTGGCCCGGGAATACAAGGTCGACACCCTGGCCCTGGGCATCGACGTGACCCGCGAAGAAGACATCGAAACCCTCTACCGCGAGGGTCACGCGCGCTTCGGCAGCATCGACGTGTCAGTGCAGAACGCCGGCATCATCACCATCGACCACTACGACAAGATGCCCCGCGCCGACTTCGACAAGGTGCTGCAGGTCAACACCACCGGCGTGTGGCTGGGCTGCCGGGAGGCGGCCAAGTACATGGTCAAGCAAGGCAGCGGGCGCTTGATCAACACCTCGTCCGGCCAGGGCCGCCAGGGGTTTATCTACACCCCGCACTACGCCGCCAGCAAAATGGGCGTGATCGGCATTACCCAGAGCCTGGCACTGGAACTGGCGCGGCATAACATCACGGTCAACGCGTTCTGCCCCGGCATCATCGAAAGCGAGATGTGGGACTACAACGACCGCGTATGGGGCGAGATCCTCAGCACCGACGAAAAACGCTACGCCAAGGGCGAGTTGATGGCCGAATGGGTCAGGAACATCCCCCTGCGCCGGGCCGGCAAGCCCTCGGATGTCGCCGGCCTGGTGGCGTTCCTGGCCTCGGATGACGCGGCCTACCTGACCGGCCAGGCGATCAATATCGACGGCGGCCTGATCATGTCGTAAGGGTTTGGTATCCTCACCCGCATTGATGTCATCACTGAGGCCTTCATGAGCCAGATCGAAGAACAGCGCCTGATCACCAAGATCGCGAGCCTCTATTACGAAGACGGGCTCAAGCAGTCCGAGATTTCCGCCCAGCTGGACCTGTCCCAATCCTTTATCAGCCGTGCCCTGCGCCGGGCGCTGCAGGAAGGCGTGGTGAAGATCAGCGTGATGCGCCTGCAAGGCCTGCACCTGGAGCTGGAAAACCAATTGCAACGCCGCTACGACGTGCGCCAGGTGATCGTGGTGGAAGCCACCGAGCCCGGCAACGATGAAAGCATCAAGCAAGCCATCGGCTCGGCGGCTGCCCACTACCTGGAGACCAGCCTGTCGCCCCAGGACCATATCGGCATTTCGTCGTGGAGCAGCACCATTCGCGCCATGGTCGGCCACCTGCATGCCCAGCCGGGCAAACAAGGCGCCCAGGAAGTGGTACAACTGTTGGGCGGCGTCGGCCACAAAGGCGCGTTTGAAGCCACCCTGCTCACCCAGCGCCTGGCCACCCTACTCAACTGCCCGGCGTTCCTGCTGCCGTCGCAAAGCATCGAGCAATCGGTGGAAAGCAAACAGCGCATCGTGCAGATGGAAGAGGTCAAGGAAGTGCTGCAACGCTTTGACAGCATCACCCTGGCGATCGTCGGCATCGGCGACCTGGAACCCTCACAGTTGCTGCGCAACAGTGGCAACTACTACACCGAGGACATGCTGCGCCTGCTGGCCGAGCGCGGTGCCGTCGGCGATATCTGCCTGCGCTACTTCGATGCCCAGGGCAAGCCGGTGCTGGAGGAAGATGAAGAATTCGTGGTCTCGGTGGCGCTGCCCAAGTTGCGCAGTATCCACCGCGTGCTCGGCCTGGCTGGCGGGCTGAACAAGGTCCAGGCCATTCGTGGCGCGCTCAAGGGCGGCTACCTGGATATCCTGATCACCGACCTGGACACCGCACAGGCCCTCAACCAATAACCTTTTTTGGAGATTGCCGCTCATGACGTCCAAACTCGAACAACTCAAGCAATTCACCACCGTGGTCTGCGACACCGGCGACCTGGAAGCCATCAGCCGCCTGCGCCCGGTGGACGCCACCACCAACCCGTCGCTGCTGCTCAAGGCCGCCGCGATCCCGGAATACGCCGAGCTGCTGCGCAATGCCGTCAACCTGGCCAAGGGCGACGTCGGCCTGGCCTGCGACCACTTCGCGGTGTCCGTCGGTGCCGGCATTTTGAAGGTCATTCCCGGGCGTATTTCCACCGAAGTCGACGCGCGCCTGTCCTTCGATGAAGACGCGCTGTGGGCCAAGGCCAACCAGTTGATCGCCCTGTACGACCAGGCCGGTATCAGCCGCGACCGCGTGCTGATCAAACTCGCCTCCACCTGGGAAGGCATCCGCACGGCCGAACGCCTGGAAAAAGCCGGCATCCAGACCAACCTCACCCTGCTGTTCTCGTTCGCCCAGGCCCAGGCCTGCGCCGATGCCGGGGTGTTCCTGATCTCACCGTTCGTGGGCCGCATCTACGACTGGTACCGCAAGAACACCGGCCTGGACTACACCGGCGCTGATGACCCAGGCGTGCAATCGGTGACGCGCATCTACAACTACTACAAGGCCAACCAGATCAACACCGTGGTGATGGGCGCGAGCTTCCGCACCCTCAGCCAGATCGAACAGCTGGCGGGGTGCGATCGCCTGACCATCAGCCCGGAGCTGCTGCAGAAGCTCGACGAAGACCAGGGCACGCTGGCGCGCAAATTGGTGCCGGTGACCGAAGGTGAAGCACGCCAGCCAATGAACGAAGCGCAGTTCCGCTGGGCGTCGAACGAAGATGCGATGGCCACTGAGAAACTCGCGGAAGGGATTCGACAGTTTGCACGGGACCAGGAAAAACTCGAGGCGGTGTTGTCGGCGCTATGAACCCCGTCCAGCCGCTCGGCCAGTCGCGCACCTTGGTGTTCCTGGCCTACCCGCAAATGGGCCTGCTCGACCTGACCGGTGCCCAGACCGTGTTCTGGGCTGCCACCAAGGCCATGGTCGAGCGTGGCCTGCCGGGCTATGTGGTGCACACCACCAGCCTGGCGGGCGGCTTGATGCCGACGGCCGAAGGATTGAGCGTCGACACCCTGCCATTGGCGCAATTTGACCCCGCCGCCCTGGACACCTTGATCGTACCCGGCGCCCCCGCCATTCAACAGGCGCTGGCCGCCAACACCGACCTGGTGGACTGGCTGCGTCACGCCTCCACTCGGGCCCGGCGCACGGCCTCGGTGTGCAGCGGCACCTTCCTGCTGGCCCAGGCCGGCTTGCTCCAGGGCCGGCGTGCTGCCACGCACTGGGCGATGTGCGACATGCTCAAGCGCGGGTTCCCCAGCATCGATGTGGACATGGACGCGATCTTTGTCCAGCAAGGCAATGTGTGGACGTCGGCAGGCGTGAGTGCCGGCATCGACCTTGCGCTGGCGTTGGTAGAGGCCGATTGCGGGCGTCACGTCGCCCTGCAAGTGGCACGGGAACTGGTGGTGTTTCTCAAAAGGCCTGGCGGCCAGGCCCAGTTCAGCCAACTGCTGCAAGCCCAGACCGACGACACTGCCGGTTTCGATGCGTTGCACCTGTGGATCGCCGACAACCTCAGCGACCGCGAGCTTACGGTGGAGCGCCTGGCGGAACAAAGCCGCATGAGCCCGCGCAACTTCGCCCGGGTCTACAAGCAAAAAACCGGGCGCACCCCGGCCAAGGCCATCGAGTTGTTTCGCGTGGAGGCGGCGCGGCGCCTGCTGGAAGACTCCCAGCGCAACATCGACCAGGTGGCGCACCTGTGTGGCTTTGGCGATGAAGAGCGCATGCGCTACACCTTCCATCGCCACCTTGCGATTTCCCCTCGCGACTACCGCGCGCGCTTTTCCCGCTGACGGCAGGCCGCTTGGCAGTTATTCAGGGTTTTCTGTCCTACCCGCCAAACCGCGGCGCTCTTAGAGTAGGCCGGTAACGCATTGCGCCTTGAGCAATCGTATCGACCTGGTCCCTGGAGCATCCCCATGAAGCAGCACATCCTTATCATCGGCGCCGGGTTCGGCGGTGTCTGGAGCGCCTTGAGCGCCGCGCGCCTGCTGGATAAACATGATCGCCATGACGTGCAGATCAGCGTCCTGGCCCCACAGCCGGCGCTACGTATTCGCCCACGTTTCTACGAGGCCGAAGTGCATGCCATGCAGGCACCGCTGGGCCCATTGTTTGCGGCAGTCGGCGTGGACTTCATCGAGGGCGCCGCCGACCGCATCGATGAACACGGCAAGCAGGTGACCTACCGCAACGCAGCAGGCATCCCCACCACCCTCAAGTACGACCGCCTGGTGCTGGCCGCCGGCAGTCGTCTCAATCGCCCGCAGATGGAAGGCCTCCAGCACGTGTTCGATGTGGACCAGATCGAAGACGCCACGCGCCTCGAAGCCCATATCAAGGGTTTGAAAAACCTGCCCGACAGCCCGGCACGCAACACCGTGGTGGTGGCCGGCGGCGGGTTTACCGGGATCGAGACCGCCACCGAAATGCCGGCACGCCTGCGCGCAGCACTGGGTGACGACGCCACTATCCGTGTGATCGTGGTGGACCGTGGCCCGCAGATCGGGGCATCCATGGGCGATGGCATTCGCCCGTCCATCGTCGAAGCCAGCCAACACCTGGGCCTCGAATGGCGATTGAACACCTCCGTGGCCGCGGTGGATGCCGGCGGCGTGACCCTGGCCGATGGGCAGCGCATCGAGTCCAGCACCGTGATCTGGACCATCGGCTTTCGCGCCAACCCGCTGACCGAACAGGTCAGCGGCACCCTTGACCCCCAGGGCCGCCTGCATGTGGACGGCAACCTCAAGGTGAAGGGCCAGGCCGATGTCTTTGCCGCCGGTGATGTGGCCTACGCCGCCACCGACGACCTCGGTCACTTCGCCGGCATGTCCTGCCAGCACGCCATCGCCCTGGGCCGCTACGCCGGCAACAACGTCGCCGCCGACCTGATCGGCGTGGCCCCGATGACCTACAGCCAGCCCAAATACGTCACCTGCCTCGACCTCGGGGCCTGGGGCGCGGTGTACACCGAGGGCTGGGATCGTCAACTCAAGCTGGTGGGCCAGGAAGCCAAGGAGCTCAAGCAGCAGATCAACACGGTGTGGATCTACCCGCCAGCCGCAGAACGGGCCACCGCCCTGGCGGCGGCTGACCCGCTGATTCCGGTGGCCTGACGCCCCACACCCGGTGCCCGCCAGCCCACTGTTTGCTGGCGAGCATAAATGCCAGGAGCGATCAGGCTCGCTCCTGCCTCAGCTTTGCGCGACACCCGTCCCAAACTTGCGAATCGCCAGGCAATACCCGATCAATGCCAGCGCCGCCAGCAACCCGCCCGCCAGGCCGACCCAGGCGAAGCCGAAGTGGCTGCCGACCCAGCTGCCCATCAGGGCGCCACCGCCAATGCCGATGTTGTAGATACCGGAGAACATCGCCATGGCCACGTCGGTGGCGTCCGGGGCCAGCACCAGCACCTTCGATTGCATGGCGAGGCCGAAGCCCATGATCGCCATGCCCCAGAACACGCTGAGGATCACCAGGTACGACTCGGCACCGCTCAACGGCAGCATCAGCGCCAGGCACGCGGCCAGGATAAACACCGCGCCGACCACGAACAGGTGGGGGTTGAAGCGGTGCACCAGGCTGAACAACAGCGAACCGATGATACCCGCGCCGCCGAACACCAGCAGGATCAGGGTCACCGCGCTGCCGCTCATGCCGGCCACGCCTTCGACGAAGGGTTCGATGTAGCTGTAGGCGGTGAATTGCGCGGTCACGGTCATGGCGGTGAGCACATACAACGCCACCAGCGCCGGACGCTTGAACAGCAGTGGCAGGCTACGCAGGGAACCGGAGTTCTGGCTCGGCAGCAAGGGCAAGGTGCGCGCCAGCCAGAACACCAGGGCGGCGGCGAACGCGCCGATCACCAGGAACGTGGTGCGCCAACCCATGGCTTCGCCGAGCAGACGCCCCAGGGGAATACCCAGCACCATCGCCAGGGACGTACCGGTGGCGAGCAGTCCGAGGGCTTGCACCTGCTTGCCTTCCGGCGCCAGGCGCACCGCCAGGGACGCGGTGATCGACCAGAACAGTGCATGGGACAAGGCAATGCCGACGCGACTGACCATCAACAGGCCGAAACTGGTGGCCACGCTGGAGAGGATATGGCTGGCGATAAACAGGCAGAACAGCACGATCAGCAGCTTGCGTCGCTCAACGTTGCGGGTCAGCAGCATCACCGGCAGCGAGGTCAGGGACACGATCCAGGCATAAATGGTGAGCATCAGGCCGACGCTGGACACGGGCATGTCGAAGCTGGCGCCAATGGCGCTGAGCAGCCCGACGGGGACGAATTCAGTGGTATTGAACACAAACGCGGCCAACGCGAGGGCGATGACCGGTTGCCAGTTGGCTTGGGGGGTTGCGGCTGAAATGCTCATTTACAGGTCGTCGTACTCGGTTTCCGCGCGGGTCAAGGCGGCCCAATGCCAGCCCTTGAGCAGCGCGGAAAAATAGTAACACGGACCTTCAAGGATCCACCTGTGCCATCAGTTCCGGGATTGACTCCGGCCGCTTGGCATAACGCTGCGCCAACGCCGCACAGACCATCAACTGGATCTGGTGAAACAGCATCAACGGCAAAATCAGCACGCCCATGCTCGCCCCGGCGAACAGCACCTGGGCCATCGGCACGCCAGTGGCCAGGCTTTTCTTCGAACCGCAGAACAGGATGGTGATGCGGTCTTCCTGGTTAAAACCAAAGGCCTTGCCCAGCACGGTGGACGCCACCAGCACCAAGGCCAGCAACACGCAGCAGGCCACCACCAGGCCGCCCAGTTCCCACAGCGGGATCTGGTGCCAGATGCCTTCGTTGACCGCTTCGCTGAACGCGCCGTACACCACCAGCAGGATCGAACCCTGGTCGACGAACTTCAGCCAGGCTTTATTGCGCCCCACCCACGCGCCAATCCAGCGGCGGGCGATCTGCCCGGCGATAAACGGCAGCAGCAGTTGCACGCTGATTTTCAGGATCGCATCGACGGTGGAGCTGCCCTCGCCGTGCACATTGAGCAACAGCGTCACCAGCAACGGCGTGAGGAAGATGCCGAACAGGCTGGAGGCCGCCGCGCTGCAGATCGCCGCCGGGATATTGCCCCGTGCCAGCGAAGTAAAGGCAATCGCCGATTGCACCGTGGCAGGCAAGGCGCAGAGATAAAGCATGCCCATGTACAGGTCTTTGCCGATCAGCGGCGACAACACCGGTTTGAGCGCCAGGCCCAACAGCGGGAACAGCACAAAGGTCAGGCTGAACACCAGCAGGTGCAGACGCCAGTGGCCCGCGCCGGCGACGATGGCCTGGCGCGACAGCTTGGCGCCGTGCAAAAAGAACAACAGCGCGATGGCCAGGTTGGTGACCCAGCCGAAGGCCACGGCGGTCTGGCCGCTGGCGGGCAGCAGGGAGGCGAGGATCACCGTGGCGATCAAGGTCAGGGTGAAGTTGTCGGGCAGAAAACGGGGGCGAGTCATAAGCGAATCTTCCGGGGGTTGCCAAGAGCGTCATGGCGACTCTAACGTAACGCCTTGTTACCGACTAACGCCAATGAGCCAGTAAATGCCGCCTAAAGGACATGCCAATACCGTACGTCGCAGTGTGCCTGGGCTTTCCAGCCTGCCACGGCCGGTGTATGGGCGCACCGAATCGCTGCCCAACCGTGCGCTGACCCGCCGGCACAGCCACCCATGGGTGCAATTGTCCTACGCCATTTCCGGGGTGCTGGAGATCCAGACCAGCGCCGGCCGCTTCGTCGCACCGCCCCAGCGGGCGGTGTGGATCCCGGCGGGCATGCCGCATCGGGTGTACAGCTCGCCCCATACCGAGATGCGCAGCCTGTACCTTGATTGCAGCGTCACCGCCTGGGCCGCAGAGCGCTGCCAGGTGCTGGAGGTAAGCAGCCTGCTGCGCGAGTTGATCCGCAGTTTCAGCGAGCTGCCGGTGGAATATGCCGAGGATGGCCCGGATGGGCGCTTGGCCCAGGTGGTGCTGGACCAGTTAGCGGCAGCGCCCCAGGTGGACCTGATGCTGCCCTTGCCGCTGGACCCGCGCCTGCGGCAAATCTATCGCAGCCTGAACCTGCACCCGGAACAGCAGACCACCCTGGGGCACTGGAGCCAGAAGCTAGGGGTGAGTGAGAAGACGCTGAGCCGGTTGTTCTTGCGTGACACCGGCCTGACGTTTCGGGCCTGGCGCCAGCGTTTAAGGTTACTGAGCGCCCTGCCCGCCCTGGAGCAAGGCGAGCGGGTGACGGATGTGGCGT
Organism: Pseudomonas sp. CFBP13509; assembly: GCF_005233485.1. Classification (NCBI taxonomy): domain Bacteria; kingdom Pseudomonadati; phylum Pseudomonadota; class Gammaproteobacteria; order Pseudomonadales; family Pseudomonadaceae; genus Pseudomonas; species Pseudomonas sp. CFBP13509. Next base: position 224,334 of record NZ_QGAA01000007.1, on the reverse strand, counting down.
TGAACTGTGGCTATGAGTCCACCTCGGCGTTTATCAACGCGTTTCGGCAGCAGTTCGATGCCACGCCGGGTGAGTTCTTCCGCTGACACTTCAAACGCTGAACGTGCCACAGTTACAGTGTTCCTCCTTAACTGAACGGTATTAGGGCAAGCCCCCTCCCACAAAGTTGAGCGTATTTCCAATGGGGATCGACGTTCAGCTGCCGTTACCGCCATGAGCCTCTTCGAAAAAGTAGTCCTTCCAGCTCGCCGCCTTGTTTTTCAGTACGCCCAGTTCCTGCAATTTCTCGGCGTAGATATAGGTACGCTGCGGCACGATAGTGAAATCGATTTCCGGGTCCTGGACGATTTTTTCCACCAGGTCCAATGGCAGCTTCGACTGTTCTACGCGGATGTACGCCTTGGCCGCTGCGGGCTTGTCGGCCTTGATGATCTGCTCGGCTTCGGCCAGCGCGGCGTAGAACGCCTGGTAGGTCTTGGGGTTTTCGTCGTGGAATTTCTGCGTGGTGTACAGCACGTTGAACGTCGCCGGACCGCCAAGGATGTCGTAGGAACTGAGCACCTTGTGCACATTGGGGTTCAACAGTTCCTGGTACTGGAACGGCGGGCTGGAGAAGTGCGCGTTGATCTCCGAACCACCGGCAATCAACGCGGCGGTGGCATCGGGGTGGGCCAGGCTGATGGAGATGTCATCGAACTTCTTGTAGTTGGCATCGCCGAACTGCCTGGCGGTTTCAATCTGTAAGGTCCGCGACTGGAAACCCACCCCAGCAGCGGGCACGGCGATGCGGTCTTTCTCGGTGAAGTCCTTGAGAGTCTTTACCTTGGGGTTGTTGGTCAACAGGTAGTTGGGCATCGAGCCCAAGGAGGCGATGGCCTTGACGTTCTGCTTGCCCTTGGTGCGGTCCCACAGGGTGAGCATCGGCGGCACACCGGCGGACACCACATCCAGAGCGCCGGCCAGCAGCGATTCGTTCATGGCGGTGGCGCCGGAAATGCTGTTCCATTCCACCTGGATGTCCAGGCCCTGGGCCTTGCCGTGTTTTTCGATCAGGTGCTGGTCGCGCACCACATCGAGGATCAGGTAGCCGATGCCGAATTGCTGGGCGATGCTGATCTTGCCTTCGGCCTGGGCACCAGGGCTGAGCAAGACGCTGGCGGCGGCGAGGGACGCGGCCAGGAGAGTCAGGGAGGAACGCTTGAACGTCATGGGGAATCTGCCGCGTTTTCGAGAAGGTGATGGAGCGTAGCCGCGGTTTTTTAGACAGCAAAAGAATATCTGGGTCTATTGTTATGCAAATACCCCTAAAACGGCGCGCGGCTGGTATCGTGCCGCGCTTTGAAAAAACTGCCGCACACTGTGAGGAACTGCACGTTGAACACTGACGAAAAAATGACCGGGGACCTGTTCGAGGTGGATAAGCGCCTGTCACTCAAACCCGTGGTGGACTTCAACAGCTACCTGCGCAGCGCTTTCGGCGACGGCCCGTGCACCTGCATTCGTTGCACCGCCAGCGGCGGTGACGAAACCGGCTACGCGTTCCAACACACCTTCAGCTTCGACGGCAAACCAACCCAGCGCCGCTTTGCCTCCACGGCGGGCAGTGATGTGTTGATGGCGCTGAAAAAGGCCTGGTTGTCCTTCACCAAGGCTGAGCTGCCTTCGAGTGGCCCGCTGGCGCTGGAGACGGTGAAGGAATTTGTCGAGCCGCAGTTGCACAAGCGCCTGATGCCGCTGTTTCTGGCCAGTGGTTTGGCCAAGGATGTCGACGGCGAGTTGCACCTGCAGCCACAAGCCACGGCCTGACACCTTCTCCCTGAATCAAATCGTCGCGTAGCAGCTGTCGAGCCCAAGCGAGGCTGCGTCGGCCGCGACTAGAACCTGAATCGGCAGCGCGCCTGACGCAGCCTCGCTTGCGCTCGGCAGCTGCTACGGGGGATAGATGAGCGTCAGCGCAAACGGGTGACGGTGAGCGCCACCACGGCGATCCGCTCCACACGCTCATAGCCGGGCTTTTCCAGCTCTTCGCCGAACACATCGGGGTCAAGTTCGCGGTAGGTCCACCCAAAGGCATCGCTGTCCAGCAACGGCGTGACGGCGGCCAGGAACGGATCCTTCCCGGCGACAATCGCCACGCCGGTGTAGAGCACCAGGCTGCCGCCCAGGGCCAGGCGCCCAACGGCCTCGCCGGCGATGCGCACCGACAGTTGCTCGCCCAGTGCCCCGCCGCCATGCCGGTAGGCACGCTGGCGGTCGTCGTTCATATAGGGCGGGTTGGCGACGATCAGGTCGAACGTGCCTTCGACGCTGCCCAGTACATCGCTGTGGTACGCGGTGACGTTCGCCAGCCCGGCCAGCTCGGCATTCACTGCCGTCAGGCGCAAGGCGCGCGGGTTGATGTCCACCGCCAGCACCTCGGCGTCAGGCCGCGCACGGGCGACCACCAGCGCGCCCACACCGGCGCCGCAGCCGATGTCCACGGCGCGTTTGATCGGCTCGACGCGCTGTTGCAGATGGGCTTCGATCAGTTGGGCAAACCGATAGCTGTCAGGCCCGAAAAACACCGCGTCCGCTTGCGTGGTGGGGTATGCCGAGTGGGCAAACAGCAGGTCGTCCAGGCTCGACCAACGCACCGCACTGCGCCACAGCGCCTCGTGTTTTTCGACCACATCGGCCTGCTGCAGCTCCTCTCGAAACGCCTCCGGCAACAGCTCGCGGTCAAACGGCAGCGACCAGCCGAAGACATCCCGCAGGTCCTTCGCCAGCGGCGCCCCCTGGCGCTGGAAAAACCGTTCATGGGTCAAGGGCGTTGGCGTGATGAAGCGGTAGCCATTTTCCTTCAACCCCCGGCCCAGGTTCAGCAGGGCGCGGTCGGCGAGTTGTTGTGCAGACATGGATGATTTCCTTAGCGCAGGCGCGCACGCAGTTGGATAAAGCGGCGAGTGGCATACAACCCGGCGGGCGTGCAGTGACGCCGCGCCGACAGCCACGGGATCAGCGCATTGAGCTGCTGCTCATCGGGCAGGTTCCACAGCGAATCCACCAGCGCCTGGGTGTCCGGGTCGGACGGGCGATGCTGCTCGCGGGAGAAGCGGCTGCCGCGTCCGGGCCGCACGGGCGCCACACGTTGAGCGCTGATCCAATCACCCGCGATCCAATCGCGCAGCAGCTGTTTCTCATAGCCGCTGAACACGCCAAACATCGCCGCGCCCGCACCTTCGATCAACTGCCAGAAGCGGCTCTCGGCCGGATCCTGGTTGCGCTTGATCCAGCCCTTGTCTTCCAGGGCCTGGAGAAAGGCGCCGATCTGCCCCGGCCGCGCCAGCCATTGGTTGACGGTCTTGCCTTCGAAGCGGCAGTAATCCGAATGCATGTGCTGGCCGAACGTGCGCTTGCGTTCAAGCATGGCGACCACTTCGTCATTCAGGTTGAAGTCGTGGATAACGGCGCTGGTCCCCGGGCCGAGGTCATTCAGGCGGTACCCCTCGGCCACGCGGCGATAGAAGTCCTCCCTGCCCTCCCCCAGCGGCAGCAGGTTCAACACCGACTGCGCGGCCTTGCAGGCGTGGCCGCTGCTGGCATTGTCGATGGTGACGTGGAGGGTGAAGTAATACGGGTCGATGCCCAGTTCGCTCAGCTCATACGCGGTGATCAGCAGGTGCAACGGCAACTGCTCATAACCGAGGTTGAAACCGATGATCTCCGGCAGGAAGTCGTCGGCGCACAGGCCCAGCGCCAGTTGCAGGGCGCCTTGCAGGTAATGGTCGTCCTCAAGGCCGGCGTCGCTGTCGGCATCATGCTCGCTGAGTAATTTGCGGTAGATCACCACATGGTTCTGCGCCGCTTCGCCGTCACCCAGCTCTTCGAGATAGGTGGTGAGCAGACCGTCGAAGCGCGGGTCGTGCCAATAGCGCAGCAGGCCATTGAGCCAGGCACCGTCGACCTGTTTGGTCGGTGCCACGCGCTGCAGGAAATACAGCGCATGGGCCTTGTTCTGGAAATAACGACGTGGCCGGCCTTGCTGGCGTTGCTCCAGGTAATCGGCATAGGCCTGGGCCACGTCGGCGCAGCGCTGTTCGATCCAGGCCGGCAGTTGTTCGGGCATCTGCGGCAACTCACTGGGCGCGTCGCGCACCTGCGCCAAGTGCGTGCGTAGAAACTCCCGCGCAACCTCTTCAGCGCCAGGGGTTTCGCCATACAGGTGTTGGTACGACCACTGATACTGACCCGGTTGGGTGATGGAGGCCGGCTGGCCCGACAGCGCTGTGAGAAGCGTCATGATGGCAGTTTCCGCAAAGTCCGATCCAACCAGGCCTCCCGACAAGGAGGCCCCGCAAGCGCGCTCAACAGCACACGCGTCTAAAATGCAGAGCCTGCGGGCATGGGGAAAATTCAATCGGGGTTGTGCGGCTGCGGATCAGTGGTCGTCAGTAGCCCACGCCGCGGATTCTGGCGCAGCGCAAAAGCCGGCGCGCGACGTCACTTATACAAGATCGCCTGATGGATATCCTCCAGCGCCATGATGCGCTGGGCGGCATTCAGCTTGATGGCCTCCTTGGGCATGCCGAACACCACGCAACTGGCCTCGTCCTGGGCCACCGTGGCGGCGCCGGCCTCGAGCATCTCCTTGAGCCCGCGCGCGCCGTCGTCGCCCATGCCGGTCATGATGATGCCGGTGGCGTTCCTGCCGGCGAACTTGGCCACCGAGCGAAACAGCACATCCACGGATGGCCGGTGCCGGTTGACCAAGGGCCCATCAATGACCTGGGCGTGATAATAGGCGCCGCTGCGAGTCACCATCAGGTGCTTGCCACCCGGCGCGATCAGGGCCAGGCCCGGCAGGATGCGGTCGTTGTTGCGCGCTTCGCGCACCTCGATCTCGCATACGCTGTTGAGGCGCTCGGCAAACGAGGCGGTGAACTTTTCCGGCATGTGCTGCACGATCACCATGCCTGGGCACACCCTCGGCAGTGCCGCCAGAACCGCCTCCAACGCTTGGGTACCGCCGGTGGACGTGCCGATGGCGACGATACGCTCGGTGGTCTGTGCCATGGCATGGCCATTGGCGGCAGGCAGGATCGCATCCGCACTGAGCTTGCTGGCCGGGGCCAGTGCTGGCGCCGGGCTGGCGCTGCGCTTGCCCAGGTTCCTGACGTTGGAATTTGCTGCGGCGCGGATCGCGGCCACCAGTTCGGCCGCCGACTCGATCAGGAAATTCTTCAACCCGGTAGTGGGCTTGGTGATGATTTCCACCGCGCCCGCCGACAGCGCCTGCAGGGAGGTTTCCGCGCCTTTCTGGGTCAGCGAGGAACAGATCACCACCGGCGTCGGCCGTTCGCTCATGATTTTCTTGAGAAAGGTGATGCCGTCCATGCGCGGCATTTCCACGTCCAGCACGATCACATCCGGCCATTCCCGGGCGAGTTTGTCCATGGCGAAAATCGGGTCGGAGGCGGCGCCCATGACATGGATATCCGGCGTATCGCTGAGAATCGCCAGCAGTACCTGGCGCACCACGGCCGAATCATCGACGAGCAGCACACTGATTTTTTTGGTAGGCATCTTGTTGAATTGTTCCCATTGGTTGGTGCCGGACCCAGACGTTGCCGTTCCACAGGTCGAACATGATCGTGCGGTAACCGGTACTGCCCATGTCCTGGGCCGTCAGGTGCAGGTGATAGCGCTCGGCCAGGGCCAGTGCCGCGCGAATATTCAGGCTGGCCACGTCCTGCGTCGGCAGGCGGCACAGCTGGGGAAACATCTTGCCGCCGCCGAACAATTTGACCTGGTAATCCTGTGCATGCGTGCCATTGATCTCGGCGTGGCGCAGCAGCAGCTCCAGGGCTTCGTCGGCATATCGGCCGTCCAGGGGCTGACGGTCGCGCACGCGCCCCGGCAGCATGAAGTGACACATGCCGCCAATCAGCCGTTGCGGGTGCCAAAAGGTGATCGCCACGCAAGAGCCGAGCAAGGTGCGCAGGCGCGTCGGCCGCGTCGCAAAGCTGACCTGGCCAGGCGCCAACACCACTTCGGCCGTACCGACGGGCTTTTTCATGGCTTGCGGTAAATCGACGGAGCCACCAGTTTCAAGGTGTCATTGACACCGTGGAGGCTCTCCGAGTGACTGATGATCAGGTAACCGCCCGGCTTGAGCAGCGGCAACAGGCGCGCGACCACCTGGCTCTTGGTCTGCTGGTCGAAATAAATCATCACGTTGCGCAGGAAAATCACCTCGAACTCACCCAGGGCCGGCAGCGCTTCGTTAAGGTTGACCTGGACAAAATTGACGCGACTACGCAAGGCCTTGTCGATCAGCAAGGTGCCCTCCTGGCGACCAATGCCCTTGAGGCAGTACTTGGCCAGCAGCGGTTGGGGCAATGTCTCGGTGCGTTCCAGGGAGTAATGGCCGGTGCGCGCCTTGGCCAGCACTTGGGAGCTGATGTCCGAGCCGACCACTTCCCAGGGCGTGCTGCCGAGGCTTTCGGCCAGGGTCATCGCCAGACTGTAGGGTTCTTCACCGGAGGAGCTGGCCGCGCTCCACACGCGAAACACCTTGCCCGGCGCGGCCCGGGGCAGCACGTGCTGACGCAGGAAGTCGAAGTGCTTGGGCTCGCGAAAAAAATAGGTTTCGTTGGTGGTCAGCAAATCCAGCGCAACCTGCAGTTCGCCCTTGCGCTGGTCATTCATGATCAGCTTGAAATACTCACCATAGCTGTGCAGCTCATAGTGCTTGAGGCGCTTGAACAGGCGCCCGGCCACCAGGGCTTTCTTGGTCGGCGACAGGTTGATGCCGGCCGCGCGGTACAACCAGGTCTGGAACTGACCGAATTCATGGTCATCGATGGACACGGTGTCTGGCATGGTCGGGTCTCAACGCGGGTCGAGGTCGAGGGCCGGCGCCTGGCCGGCCTCGGCGAGGCTGGACATCTCATCGATGGACAGCACCTTGTCCACCTCCAGCACGATCACGAACTTGCCGTCGACCTTGGCCATGCCGCTGATGAAATCGGCGCGAATTCGTGCGCCGAAGTTGGGTGGCGGCTCGATCTGCGTCGCCGGAATCTCCCGCACCGCAGACACCGTATCGACCAGCAGCCCGATGTCCTGGGCCTGGCCATCTTCGGTACTCGCCTCGATGATGATCACGCAGGAGCGCCGGGTGATCGCCGAGTTGGCCCGGCCAAAGCGCGCCGACAGGTCGACCACCGGCACCACCGCGCCGCGCAGGTTGATCACCCCGCGTACGAACGCGGGCATCATCGGCACCACGGTCAGGCTGCCGTATTCGATAATTTCCTTGATCCCCAGAATGCCGATGGCGAACATTTCACCGCCGAGCATGAAGGTCAGATACTGCGCATCCTCATCGACCGCTGCTGCGGTCTGCCGAGTCGTCATTGCTGCACCCATGTCACTCTCCCTAGTAGGCCCGTATTGATCATGGGATCAGAAGCGGGTGAAATCCGCTTCGTCCGGGGCACTGGCCATGGTGTAGGCGAACGCCTTGCGCTGCGCCGGTGGTTTCGGCTGTGGCGCCTGACGGTTGGGCTTGCTGCCCGGGCTGTCCACGCTGTTGCTTTGAACTGCGGCCTTGGGCGCTGAATCCAGCACGAAAAAGCTCATGGCCTGTTGCAGTTGCTCGGCCTGGCTGCTCATTTCTTCCGCCGTGGCCGCCAGTTCCTCGCTGCTCGAGGCATTTTGCTGGGTTACCTGGTTGAGCTGGGTCATCGCAGTGTTGATCTGCGCGACACCGGCGGCCTGTTCCTCGGACGCGGCGCTGATTTCCTGCACAAGGTCGGACGTCTTGTTGATGGAGGGCACCATTTCGTCGAGCAACTTGCCGGCCTTCTCGGCCATGTCCACGCTGCTGGAGGACAGTTCACCGATTTCCTGGGCGGCAACCTGGCTGCGTTCGGCCAACTTGCGCACTTCGGCGGCCACCACGGCAAACCCCTTGCCGTGCTCGCCGGCCCGAGCGGCCTCGATGGCGGCGTTGAGCGCGAGCAGATTGGTCTGGTAGGCGATGTCATCGATGATGCTGATGCGCTGGGCGATTTTCTTCATCGCCACCACGGTCTGCTGTACCGATTCGCCGCCCTCGGTGGCTTCCTTGGCGGCCTTGCTGGCCATGCCATCGGTGACCTTGGCGTTTTCGGTGTTCTGGTTGATGCTGGCACTCATCTGCTCGACCGACGCACTGGTTTCCTCGACGCTGGCGGCCTGCTCACTGGTGGCCTGGCTCATCGATTGCGCGGTGGCGCTGACCTCCTCGGAGGCGCTGGCCAGGTTGTCGGCGGCGTTACGCACTTCGCCGATGATATGCGCCAGCTTGCCGACCATGTTGCGCATGGCGTTGAGCACCATGCCGGTTTCATCCTTCCCGCCCGGCTCGATGTGCGCGTTGAGGTTGCCTTCGGCCAATTGCTCGGCGGCGCTCGCGGCCTGGCGCAACGGGCGGGAAATGATCCGCGCGATGAACATCGCCAGGCCCAGGCCGATCAACAGGGCGGCGACCAGTACCGCGATGATCGACACGCGTGAGCTTTCGTACAGCGCCGAGCCCTTGTCGCCCGCGACAGTCGCGCCGGCGTCATTGAGCTCGACCATTTTCTGCAGACGGGCCGTCACCTCATCGAAATGCCCCTTGGATTCTCCCCTGAGCAAACCGCGCGCCTGGGCTTCCTGGTTCTGGCGAGAAAACTCAAGCACCTGCTTGCTGCTTGCAAGGTAGGCGTCCCAAGCGCTTTTCACGCTGGCCAGGAGTTGCCGATCTTCATCGTTCGACAGCAATTGCTCGTAGGTGCCCATGCGGGTTTCGAACTGTTGGCGCGCGTCGGCGGCTTCGCGTTCGGCCTGGGCCTTTTCCTCGGCAATCTCGGTGCCGATGTGGCGGTTCTCTTTCAAGCGATAGTTGGCGGCAAAAAAGCGCATGCCTGCCGCGGCACGCATGGAGGGCATCCAGTTGCCCTTGATGTCCTGGGCGGCCTGGTTGACGGCACCGAGCTGGAGGATGGCGAAGCCGCCCATGGCCCCAGTGAGCGCCAGGACCACCAGGAATGAACAGATCAACTTGGTGGAAATCTTAAGATCGTAGAACCATTTCATCGGGGAACCTCCATGGAATTGCAAATGCGTCAGCGAGCGACGGCCGGTGGCGACTGAGGCGCCTGGGCCGTGCGGGCTTCCAGTTGTACGATTTGGTTGAGCAGTACCGGTACATCCAGGATCAGGGCCACCGCGCCGCTGCCCAATATGGTCGAGCCGCTGATGCCACGCAGTGCACCGAACAACTTGCCCAGGGGTTTGATCACGGTCTGGAACTCGCCGAGCAGGTCATCCACCACCAGCCCGGCCTTATGCTCGGCGTAACGCACCACCACCACATTCTGGCGTCGGGTCGCGGGGCCTTCGTGGCTGAAGTGGTCGCGCAGGTGCACCAACGGCAACACCTCGCCACGCAGGTCCAGATAACCCGTGTCGCGACTGGACTGGCGCTGCTGTTCATCCAGCTCGATACACTCCTGGACCATGTCCAGGGGAATCACGTAGGTGGATTGGTCGATGCCGACCAGGAACCCATTGATGATCGCCAGGGTCAGCGGCAAGCGAATGCGCACCACGGTGCCCTGGCCGGGACGGCTGTCGAGGTCGACGGTGCCGCGCAACAAGGTGATATTGCGCTTGACCACGTCCATGCCGACACCGCGCCCGGACAGGTTGGTCACCGCCTCGGCGGTGGAGAACCCCGCCTCGAAGATCAGGTTGTAGATCTCCTGGTCGGTGAGCACCGCACCGCTGGCCACCAGCCCGCGTTCCAGGGCCTTTTGCAGGATGCGTTCGCGGTTGAGGCCGGCGCCGTCGTCGGCGATCTCAATGACGATGCTCCCCGAGTCGTGGTAGGCATTGAGGCTCAGATGCCCCTTGGCCGACTTGCCGGCCGCACGCCGCGCATCGGCGCTTTCAATGCCGTGGTCCATGGCGTTGCGCAACAGGTGCATCAGCGGGTCGCCGATCTTCTCGACCACGGTCTTGTCCAGTTCGGTTTCCGCGCCGCTGATGCTCAGTTCGATGTCCTTGCCCAGTTCCTGGCTGATATCGCGCACCACGCGGCGGAAGCGGTTGAATGTGTCGCCGATGGGGATCATGCGCAAATGCAGGGCGCCATCGAGGATCTCTTCCACCAGCCCCGAGACTGTCGAGGAGGCCTCGTGCAACGGGTCGTTGTTACAGGACCGGGCCAGCAGGCTCGCGCCGGCGCTGGCGATGACCAGTTCGCCAACCAGATTGATCAACTCGTCGAGCTTGTCAGCGTTGACGCGCACGTAATTGCCGTCGCGGGTTTTCGCCTCGCTGGCTGCCGGACGCTGGGGGGCGGCGGTCACAAGGCCCGGCTCGACCGGCGTGACCAACTCGCCAGCAATGGCCGCTGTGCTGTCGGGCGCTTCGTCGACGGCACTGATGTGCACTTCACAGTCGTCACGCACAAAGTCGAACACTTCGTTGAGGGTGGCGTGGCTGGCCATCGAGCGCAGGTCGATCTCGAAACCCAGGTAGCAGCTTTCCGGGTCCCAGCTGTCCATGGGCGGGATGCTGTCGGTCAGGGTGGCGACCTGTATCAACTGCCCCAAGGTCTCGAGGTAGCGCAGAAATGACAGCGGGTCCATGCCATTACGGAACACATCCGTGCCGAAGCGCAGGGAAATATGCCAAAGCACTTCGACCGCCGCGTCGTCGGCCACCTCAACGGTTTCGACGCTGGCAACGGCGGTTCGCATCGGCTGATAGGCACTCAGCGCCTCGCGCAATGCCTCGCCGCGCTCCAGAGCGGCAGGCGTCGGCACCTCACCGCGGTTGGCGACCACTTCGACCAGTTCGAGCATGTGGTCGCCGCACTTGAGCAGCAGCGCGATCAAGGCAGCGTCCACCGCCACACTGCCTTCGCGCAGGCGGTCAAGCACATCTTCGACGATATGCGTGAACCCCACGATCGACGCCAGGCCGAAAAGGCCCGCCGAACCCTTGATGGTGTGCGCGGCGCGGAAAATCGCGCCGATGGCATCCTGGTCGCCGGGCTCGCTTTCCAATTGCAGCAGGGATTGCTCCATGGCCTGCAACAGCTCGCGCGCCTCAACGATGAATGTCTGTTGTGCCTGATCGAGATTGATGCTCACCGTGACTTTCCTTGTCGATCAAAAAACCTGGGAAGCGCTGGCTATGAGGCCGCGCTGCGACACAGTTGGAGCGCCTGCGTGACCGCCTGGCTCTGGCCGGTCACGCTCAAGGCTATGCCGGCATTACCGGCCTCACGCCGGATGACCGCGAGCAACTGCAAGCCGGCGCCATCCATTTCCGTGACCTGCGACAGGTCCAGTTCCAGGCGTGGCGCTGCGCCCATCTGCGGCAGCAGCGCCGCCGCCAGTTCCGCTACGGTGTAGATCGTAAGCTCGCCGTCAATGCGCACGTGGGCCGTGTCGTCGAGTGTTTCAGTGGTTATCGGCATGGGAGCCTCCCTGGCGCCAGGATCAAGGCAGGATCAGTTTAGACACGGCTGCCAACATCTGCGCAGGCTGGAACGGCTTGACCACCCAGGCCTTGGCGCCGGCGGCCTGGCCCTCGGCCTTTTTCGACTCCTGGGACTCGGTGGTGAGCATGATGATCGGGGTGAACTTGTAGTTAGCCAGCTTCTTGACCTCCTTGACGAAGGTGATGCCGTCCATGTTGGGCATGTTCACGTCGCTGATGATCAGGTGCACTTTCTGCCCGGTCAGCTTGGCCAGGGCATCCTTGCCGTCGCTGGCCTCGATGACGTCGTAACCGGCGCTTTTCAAGGCTATGCCGACCACTTGCCGCACGCTGCTGGAGTCGTCGACCACTAATACATTCTTCGCCATGATGTGCTCCTAAAAGAAGGTGATGTCTTGAGAATTCTGCTGGACGGCCGCCTCTCCATGGTGCAGGCGCCGTTGCTCGTCGGTGGCATAGGTGGCTTCCATGCGCGCCAGCCATTGGCGGGCGTCGACGGCCACCGGCTGGTCCGGGGCCTGGCTGGCCTGCAGGAGGTGCTCATGCAGGGCGTGCATGTTGTCGCGCACGTGGCTGAGGATCTGGCTGACCCGGTCCTGGAATTGCAGGTTGACCAGCACTTCGGTCATCTCATCCCGGATGCCGTAGCTTTCCTGCTTGAGCAGGTCGGCGGATTCGGCCAGGCGCCCGGTGATGTTCTGGAAGCGCTCGAGCACCACTTGAATACTGTTTTCGGACTCGGCCACCGAATGGCTGTCCTGGTCGGCACTGCTGGACGCGGCCTGGACCAATTGCGTAATGGCGTTGTTGATGATGTCGACCTTGGCCGACATCTGCTGGCCGGTTTCACTGGATTTGCTCGACAGGCTGCGCACCGCGTCGGCCACCACCGCAAAACCGCGCCCGGCCTCACCGGCACGCGCCGCCTCGATGGCGGCGTTGAGGGCCAGCAGGTTGGTTTGCGCGGCAATCGCCGCCACATCGGCGGCCATGGTCCGCAGTTCGCCGGTATAGGCGGTCAGGCTGCGGACCTGGGCCAGGGTCTGGTCACGGCTGGTTTGGGTGGCCTTGAGCGAATTGATCACCTGGCTCAGCTCGCTGTCACTGCGTGCCAGCACCTCAAGCGCGCCGTCGGCGGCCTGCCCGTCCAGTTCACCGGCCGCGTGCTGCGAGGCTTGTACCGTCTCCTGCAATCGTGCGGCGATCCCGGTGAAACGGTTGGCCAGGCTCACGATCGCTTCTTCGGTCTGATGGCGCGAGCTTTCCACCTGCTTGGCCCAGATGGGCATGGCGCCCAGCAATACCTCATCGAGCTGTGCACGAGAGGCCATGCCGTCGTGCACCGCGTGCGCATCTGACTGTTCCGCCAGTGCAAGCGCTTGCAGCATCGCGTTGCGCTGCGAACTCGCGCTCCAGGCACAGGCACCGAGGCCGATCAGCACCAGTACCGTGCAGGCCAGCAGATTGGCCGACGAGGTTGATTGCACGAGTATCCACAACACGGCGGGCACGACCGGGATCAAAGCGAACCAGCGAAAACGTGGATAAACGGGAAGAGGCAGGCGGCTGGATTGGCGCTGGGGCATGAGTTCGATCCTTGAACGTTGTTGCGGATGTAAGTGACATAGTTGTTATCTGCGCTGTAACTTGCAACTTGAGGTGACTTAGGTGCCTTCCGTCTGGTTTATGAACCGTGGGTGACAGATCGGTCAGTTCTGGGTCCTTGTTCCTGAAGGATCAGCGGTGGTTTACCGAACAGGGGGTTGTCGCAAGCGCTGGCGAGCGAGTCTGTCTTTCAGGCTGAGAAATCTCTTTGTGGTGAGGGGGCTTGGTTCCGTGGCGGCCTCTGGGCCGACCATGTCGTTGGGTTTGACCGAGTACATATCCGTTGCTGCGGTAACGGCCACTTAGGGTTCCGCTCTTACAGCGGGTCACTTTTGGAAAGAGCCCAAAAGTAACCAAAAGGCTCTCGCCCCACCACTCGGTACCTCGCCTAGGCTCGGTATGCCCGAACGCAGGCTTGAATCCGTGGGCCGCCGTCATGGGCCATCCCTGGCCCAGGACGGCTAACCCGGCGTCCTGCCGGGTTACCCACGGATTCAAGCCTGCGTTCGGCCAGCGTGGTTAACGGGGCGACTGAGATCAAGATCAAAAGCCAGAGCCAGAGCCAGAGCCAGAGCCAGAGCCAGAGCCAGAGCCAGAGCCAGAGCCAGAGCCAGAGCCAGAGCCAGAGCCAGAGCCAGAGCCAGAGCAGATCAAAAGATTGCTGACTTCGTCAGCGGTTAAGGAAGTAGAAGCCACACCGCGTACGCTTCAAAGATCAGGTCGGCTTTAAGGCCGCCTCGCTTTGGCTTTTGATCTAAAATCGCCCCGTCAAACACGCTGGCCGAACGCAGGCTTTGGAGCGTGGGTAACCCGGCAGGACGCCGGGTTAGCCGCGCTGGGCCAGGGATGGCCCATCGCGGCGGCCCACGCTCCAAAGCCGGAGTGAGGGCACACCGAGCCTAGGCGAGGTGCCGAGTGTTGGGGCGAAGACCTTTTGGTTACTTTTGGGTCTTTCCAAAAGTGACCCGCTGTAAGAGCGGAACCATAGGCAGCCGTGACCGCAGCAACGGATATGTACTCGGTCAACTCCAAATACATGGTCGGCCCGAAGGCCGCCACGGAAGCAAGCTCCCTCGCCACAGACCACTGAAAATTGTGTAGACACCCATACTCAGGATTGCCTGACCACCGCGCGTCATCGGTCACAGAGCTGCGCCTTCATGTTTGCACCAAAACAAAACGGCACCTGGGTGCCGTCTTGTGGTTCACGCCCGGGCACGTTTACTTACGCGCGGCCTCCCACTGCTTGAGCAGGTCGCCGTAGGCCACGGTCTCGCCTTTCGGTTTCTCGTTGGCCAGTTTCGGTTTCGGCGCGCCCGGCTGGTCGAACCAGTATTGCGCGTCACGCTCAGGGTTCATTTTCGGGCCGCACACCGGTTGCACCTTGGAGCGCTCCAGGCGCGTCATGATCGCGTCCTGCTCCTTGGCCAGGTTGTCGAGGGCCTGTTGCGGGGTTTTCTCGCCGCTGGCGGCGGCGGCGATGTTGCTCCACCACAGTTGCGCCAGACGTGGGTAGTCCGGCACGTTGGTGCCGGTCGGGGTCCACTCGACCCGCGCCGGGCTGCGGTAGAACTCCACCAGGCCACCGAGTTTCGGCGCCATGTCGGTCATGGCCTGGGAGTTGATATCGGACTCACGAATCGGCGTCAGGCCGACGATGGTTTTCTTCAGGGACACGGTTTTCGAGGTGACGAACTGCGCGTAGAGCCAGGCCGCGAGTTTCTGTTTCTCCGGGGTGGACTTGAGGAAGGTCCAGGAACCCACGTCCTGGTACCCCTTCTTCATGCCTTTTTCCCAATACGGTCCGACCGGCGACGGCGCCATGCGCCATTTCGGCGTGCCGTCGGCGTTCACCACCGGCAGGCCCGGCTTGGTCATGTCGGCTGTAAACGCGGTGTACCAGAATATCTGCTGGGCGATGTTGCCCTGGGACGGCACCGGGCCGGATTCGGAGAAGGTCATGCCCGCCGCTTCCGGGGGGGCGTAGGCTTTCATCCAGTCCACGTATTTCTGCGTGGCGAACACCGCCGCCGGGCCGTTGGTGTCGCCGCCACGGGTGACGCTGGAGCCCACCGGGTGGCAGTCCTCCACGCGGATGCCCCACTCGTCCACCGGCAAGCCGTTGGGCAGGCCCTTGTCGCCGCCACCGGCCATGGAGAACCAGGCATCGGTGAAGCGCCAGCCCAGGGACGGGTCTTTCTTGCCGTAGTCCATGTGCCCATAGATGCGCTTGCCGTCGATTTCCTTGACGTCTTCACTGAAGAATTTGGCGATGTCTTCATAGGCCGACCAATTCACCGGCACGCCGAGGTCATAGCCGTATTTTTCCTTGAACTTGGCTTTCAGTTCGGGACGCTCGAACCAGTCGGCGCGGAACCAGTAGAGGTTGGCAAACTGCTGGTCGGGCAGCTGGTAGATCTTGCCGTCCGGCGCGGTGGTGAAGGAGATGCCGATAAAGTCCTTGATATCCAGGGTTGGCGAGGTAAAGGCCTTGCCTTCGTTGGCCATCAGGTCGGTGATGGATTCGGTCTTGCCATAGCGAAAGTGCGTACCGATCAAGTCGGAATCGTTGACCCAGCCGTCATAGATATTCTTGTCGGACTGCATCTGGGTTTGCAGTTTCTCCACCACGTCGCCTTCCTGCAGCAGGTCGTGAGTCAGCTTGATGCCGGTGATTTCGCTGAAGGCCTTGGCCAGCACCTTGGATTCGTACTCGTGGGTGGTGAGGGTTTCCGACACCACGTTGATCTTCATCCCACGGAACGGTTCCGAGGCTTTGATAAACCACTTCAACTCCTCCAACTGCTGGTCGGCCGTGAGGGTCGACGGCTTGAACTCGCTGCCGATCCATTTCTTCGCCGCATCTTCATACGCATCAGCCCAGGCCGAAGCGCTCAAACCGCTGAGGGCCAGTACGGCGGCCAATGAAATGCTATGTCGCAGCTTATTGTTTTTATTCAACATAGAGACCTCCTGGTTAATTTCAAAAAGGACTACAAACGCCACAACCCTCTGTAGGAGCGAGCTTGCTCGCGAAAAACCCGAGGACACCGCGTACATCCAGAATGCCCGCGTTATCGTTGGCGATTTTCGCGAGCAAGCTCGCTCCTACAAGGTGTCGGGGCACTAGCCCCAACGCATCACACTCAACAGCCATACCAGGGAGAGCGCGGACGCTACCCAGATGCTCCAGTCGGTAACGCCGATCACCAGCAAATGCAGGTAGGCGCTGCCGAGAAGACCGATAAACAAGCGATCACCACGGGTGGTGCTGATCGGCAGGACGCCGCGCCGCGGAATGCTCGGCGAGCGCAGCTCCCAGGTGGTCATGCCCGCCAGAATCAGGGCAATGCCGCCAAAGAACAGTGCAGTGGGGGTGGTCCAGGCCATCCATTCCATCATCGACTCCTCAGACCCGGCCCAGGGCAAAGCCCTTGGCCACATGGTTGCGAACAAACCAGATCACCAGCATGCCGGGCAGGATGGTCAACACCCCCGCCGCTGCCAGCACCCCCCAATCGATACCCGACGCCGACACCGTGCGGGTCATCACCGCGGCGATGGGCTTGGCGTTGACCGAGGTCAGGGTGCGCGCCAGCAGCAACTCGACCCAGGAAAACATGAAGCAGAAAAACGCGGTCACACCGATGCCGGAGCCGATCAACGGGATAAAAATCTTCACGAAGAACTTGGGAAAACTATAGCCGTCGATGTAGGCGGTTTCGTCGATTTCCTTGGGCACCCCCGACATGAAGCCCTCCAGGATCCACACCGCCAGCGGTACGTTGAACAGGCAGTGGGCCAAGGCCACGGCGATGTGCGTGTCGAACAGGCCGATGGACGAATACAGCTGGAAAAACGGCAGCAGGAACACCGCGGGTGGCGCCATGCGGTTGGTCAGCAGCCAGAAGAACAGGTGCTTGTCACCCAGGAAGCGGTAGCGCGAGAAGGCATAGGCTGCCGGCAACGCCACGCTCAGGGAAATCACCGTGTTCAGGCTCACGTAGTACAGCGAGTTGAGGTAACCGGTGTACCAGCTGGGGTCGGTGAAGATCACCTTGTAGTTGGCCAGGGTGAAATCCTGCGGAAACAGGGTCAGCCCGCCGAGGATTTCGGTGTTGCTCTTGAAGGACATGTTCAGCAGCCAGTAGATCGGCACCAGCAGGAACAGGATGTAGATCAGCAGCGGAATAACCTTGCGCTTGCTCATGTTGGCGGCCTCAGCGGTTGGCGTCGGAGTGGGTCATGGCGGTGTAGAACAGCCAGGACACCAACAGGATGATCAGGAAGTACACCAGGGAAAACGCCGCCGCCGGGCCCAGGTCGAATTGGCCTACGGCCATCTGGGTCAGCGTCTGACTGAGGAACGTCGTGGCATTCCCCGGCCCGCCCCCCGTGAGGACGAAGGGCTCGGTGTAGATCATGAAGCTGTCCATGAAGCGCAGCATCACCGCGATCAGCAGTACGCTTTTCATCTTCGGCAACTGGATATGCCGGAACACCGCCCACGCCGAAGCCCGATCGATACGTGCGGCCTGGTAGTACACATCCGGGATCGCTCGCAGCCCGGAATAACACAGCAGCGCCACCAGTGAAGTCCAGTGCCACACATCCATCACCAGCACGGTGACCCAGGCGTCCATGGTGTTGGCCGCATAGTTGTAGCTGATGCCCAGGGCGTTGAGGCTGTAGCCCAACAGGCCGATATCGGCGCGGCCGAAGATCTGCCAGATGGTGCCCACCACGTTCCACGGAATCAGCAACGGAATGGCCAGGATGATCAGCACCAGCGACGACCAGCGGCCCTTGGTCGGCATGGTCAGGGCGATGGCGATACCCAGGGGGATTTCGATCAGCAGCACGCAAGCCGAATAGATGAACTGGCGCAGCAGCGAGTCATGCAGGCGTGGGTCGAGCAGCACCTGCTTGTACCAGTCGGCGCCGACGAAGTAGCGGCTGGACTGGTCGAAGATGTCCTGCACCGAATAGTTGACCACCGTCATCATCGGGATCACCGCACTGAACGCCACCAGCAGGAACACCGGCAACACCAGCCACCAGGCCTTGTTGTTCTGCACCTTGTTCATGGCTGCACCTCCAGCAGGTAGTCGTCGGCATACACCATCAGCCACTGCGCGGGAAAGCTGATGGACGCCCTGCCCTCGGGCACCGGTTTGTCTTCGGCCAGGCGCACCTTGAGGGTGGCGCCGTCAAGGTTGAGGGTCATGATCTTGTAGGTGCCGAGGTCTTCGAGGTGAGTGACATCGGCCTGCAGGGCGTCAGGGTTGTACTCGTCCCACACGTGAATGAATTCCGGGCGGATCCCCACCTGCAGCGTCTTGTAGTCGCTGCCGGCAATGCGTTGCTGCAAGGCCTCGGATAACGGCAGAAGCGTACCGGCAAAGCGCACACCGCCGGCCTCGGCCTGCACTTCGATCAGATTCATCCCAGGGCTACCGATGAAATAGCCGACAAAGGTGTGGCTGGGCCGTTCGAACAACTCACGGGGCGTGCCGAACTGCACGATCTGCCCGCCGTACATCACCGCGATCTTGTCGGCGAAAGTCGAGGCCTCAAGCTGGTCATGGGTGACGTAGACCATGGTGATATTGAACTGCTCATGGATCTGCTTGAGCTTGCGCCGCAGCTTCCACTTCAGGTGCGGGTCGATCACCGTCAGCGGTTCGTCAAAGAGGATGGCCGACACGTCATCCCGCACCAGGCCACGGCCCATGGAGACTTTCTGTTTTTCGTCGGCGGTGAGGTTGCGGGCTTTTTTGCTCAGCAGGTTTTGCAGGTCGAGGACTTCGGCAATTTCCTGCACCTTGCTGTGAATTTTCGCCTCGGCCATGCCTTGGTTTCGCAGGGGAAAGGCCAGGTTATCGAACACGGTCATGGTGTCGTACACCACCGGGAACTGGAACACCTGGGCGATGTTGCGTTTTTCCGGGGTGAGGTCATTGACCACTTTGCTATCGAACAGCACCTGCCCTTCGGACGGGCTCAGCAGGCCGGAGATGATATTGAGCAACGTCGACTTGCCGCAGCCCGACGGCCCGAGCAAGGCGTAGGCACCGCCCTGCTCCCACACGTGGTTCATTGCCCGGATGGCGTAGTCCTCAGGGCCGCTCGGCGTGGGACTGTAGCTGTGCGCCAGGTTCTGCAAATGGATCTCGGCCATCAGGCAACCCTCGCGACGCGGCGCCCGGGGGCCTGGACCAAACGGCCCTGGCCATCGAACACAAACAGTTTATGGGTGGGGATGTACACGCGGATCGGCGCGTCGACGTCGTACTCATGCACCCCCGGCAGGTGCAGCACCAGCAGGAAATGCTCGCTGCGCACATGCAGGAAGGTTTCCGAACCGCTGATCTCGGCGACTTCCACGGTCACCGCCAGTTCGAGGTCGTCGTCGTTGCTCGGCACCAGGCTGATATGGCTGGGGCGCACACCAAAGCGGAATTCGCCTTCGCCGATGGGACGCAGGTCAACGTTCAGCGGGAAGTGCACGAAATTGGCGAAGCTCACCTCGTTACCGCTGATACGCCCCGGCATCAGGTTGATCGGCGGCTCGGAAAACAGCTCGGCGGCCAACACGGTCTGCGGTTGGTGATACACCTCGGCAGCCTTGCCGCTCTGGATCACCCGGCCCTCGTGAAGAATGGTGGTGGTGCCGCCCAGGGCCAGGGCCTCGTTGGGCTCGGTGGTGGCGTAGATGGCAATGGTATGCCGCGCCTTGAACAGCTCGCGCATTTCCTGACGCAGCTCTTCGCGCAGTTTGTAGTCCAGGTTCACCAGTGGCTCGTCGAACAGGATCAGTTCGGCGTCTTTCACCAACGCGCGGGCCATGGCCGTGCGTTGCTGCTGGCCACCGGACAGCTCCAGCGGGTGACGTTGCAGGAACTTCTCGATGCGCAGCATCCGCGCGGTTTCCAGCACCTTGCTCTGGATCAGCTCGTTGGACACACCGGCCTGGCGCAACGGCGAGGCGATGTTTTCGAACACGGTCATGGTCGGGTAGTTGATGAACTGCTGATACACCATCGACACGTTGCGCAGGCGCACCGGTTTGTGGGTGACATCCACGCCGTTCATCAGGATGCGCCCGCTGTCGGGCTTGTCCAGGCCCGCCATCAGGCGCATCAGGCTGGTCTTGCCGGACAGGGTGCGACCAAGCAAGACGTTGAAGGAGCCGGCTTCGAAGCGCAGGTTGGCGTCGTCGATCCAGGTTTGGCCTTCGACGACGCGGGAGACATGTTCCAGGGTCAATGACATGACACGACCTTTTTATTATTGGAATGAATCTGGCCAGTCGTCAGAGCGAGTTTCATGCCAAAAACGGCAGGTGCTTGATCCGCAAGGAAATGGGTGAAACGGGATGTTCAGGAGCGAACAGAAATGAACAGGTCTGGCTGAACAACTGAACAATCCGGGGGTTGACAATGAACAGTTATGAACAACACTCTTTGAACCCGATTGACGTGGTTGCATCCGTTGATTGTGCAAGACCCCAAAACAATAAAAAGAAGGTCGCCCCATGGCCGAACCCCTGGCTCACGACACCCTTATCCAGGAATCCTGGCGCCGTTGCCGCGCCTTCGGCCTGGACCACCAGAGCACGCCCAGCTTCGATCAACTGCCCGCCGAGGGCATCAGCCAATTGCTGGAAAGCCAGCATTCCCTGGTGCAGACCACGCACCAGGAAGTCCTGCCCTACTACGAAAACATCCTGAGCAATTCCAACTGCCTGATCATGCTGGCCGACAACCAAGGCCAGGTGCTGACCAGTTGGGGCACCCAGCGCTTTATCGAGCCCAAGCTGGCCCGGGGGTTCAGCGCCGGCGCCAGCTGGATGGAGCGTTCCAGCGGCACCAATGCCATCGGCACCGCACTGGCCTGTGCCCAGGCGGTGCATATCGAACATGACGAACACTTCCTCAAGGCCAACCGCTTCATGACCGGCTCGGCAGCACCGATCTTCGATGCCCAGCGCGAAATCATCGCGGTGCTGGATGTCTCCAGTGACAGCTACCTGCCGCCCTCCCACACCCTGGGCATGGTCAAGATGATGAGCCAGACCGTGGAGAATCGGCTGATCCTCAACCTGTTTCGCGGTGAGCATTTCCAACTGACCTTCAACACCGGCCTGAGCAACCTCGACAGCCAATGGGCGGGCCTGCTGATCTTTGACGAGAGCGGCCAGGTGCTCTCGGCCAACCGCCGGGCCGACAACCTGTTGGGCATCAGCCTGTCGCGGGTGATGATCGACAGTTTGTTCAAGGTGTCGCTGCTGGAGTTGCTCAATCAACCGGAGGGCCTGCCCTTTTCGTTGCAGGCGGCGGGACGCAATCGCTTCCAGTGCCTGCTGAAGCGACCGAAGCAGATGCCGGTGCAGGCCCGCGTGTTCAGCGAACCCGTTGCGCCAAAGCCCGCCGCGATTGGTTTGAAGACCCTGCACTTTGGCGATGTGCGCGTGGAAAAAGCCGTGCGCCAGGCCGAGCGCCTGCTGGAGAAGGACATCCCGCTGCTGATCCACGGCGAAACCGGCGTGGGCAAGGAAGTCTTCGTCAAGGCCCTGCACCAGGCCAGTTCCCGCAGCCAGCAGGCGTTTATCGCGGTGAACTGTGCGGCGATTCCCGCCGAGCTGGTGGAATCGGAACTGTTCGGCTACGAAAAAGGCGCGTTCACCGGCGCCAACCAGAAAGGCAGCATTGGCCTGATCCGCAAGGCCGACAAGGGCACGCTGTTCCTCGATGAAATCGGCGATATGCCGCTGCCGACGCAAGCGCGCCTGTTGCGGGTATTGCAGGAGCGTTGTGTGCAGCCGGTGGGCAGCAGCGAGTTGTTCCCGGTGGATTTGCGCATCATCTCGGCCACTAACCGGGCCTTGCGCGAGCAGGTCCAGGCCGGGCGCTTTCGCGAGGACTTGTACTACCGCATCGGCGGCCTGACCCTTGAATTGCCACCGTTACGCGAGCGCAGCGACAAGCGTGCGCTGTTCCAGCAACTGTGGCAGCAACACCGGGAGCCAGGCCAGTGGGCCGGGCTCAGCGCCGAGGTGCTGGCACTGTTCGAACAGCACCCGTGGCCCGGCAACCTGCGCCAGGTGAGCAGCGTGCTGCAGGTGGCGCTGGCGATGGCCGAGGAACAGCCGATCCGCCCGGAGCATCTGCCGGACGATTTTTTTGTCGATTTGAACGTGACGGCGCCACTGCCCGCCAGTGAACACCTGGATGCCCGCATCGACCTGACCCAGCGCTTGAAGGCCGCTGGCGGGAATATTTCCCACCTGGCGCGGGAGCTGGGGGTGAGCCGCAACACCCTGTACAAGCGCCTGCGCCAGAACGAACGCTAGCGCGGCTTGACCACCACCAGCAGGTCGGTGAAGTACTCCACCTGGATCGGCAGGTTATCCGCCAGGGTCGACAGCGCCGCCGCCGTGTCATCCAGCTTGAACACCCCCGTCACCCGCAGGTTCTGCAAGGCCTGGGGGTCGAAGCGCAGCAGGCCGTGGCGGTAGCTGGCCAGGGTTTGCAGCACTTCGCTCAGGGGTTGGTCGTTGACCTTGAGCAGGCCACGGGTCCAGGCGTCCGGGTCGGTGTCGTCGGTGGCCTGGGGCGATTGGGCGCGACCATGGTCGAGGATCGAACGCTGGCCGGCAGTGACCTTGACCCCTTCGCTGCGGTCCCCTTTGACTGCCACGGTGGACTCGATCACCGTTACCACGGTCGTGCCGTCTGGCGCGCGCTTGACCAAATAACGCGTGCCCAGTGCCGTCGCCGTGCCTTGGTCGGTACGCACCACGAAGGGCCGCGTCGCATCCTTGGCCACGTCGACCCAGAGCTCGCCTTGCAGCAGTTCGATCACCCGTTGGTGGCCGTCGAATTTCACGTCCACCGCCGAGTTGCTGTTGAGTTGCAACTGGCTGCCGTCTTCAAGGACGATCTGGCGCCGCTCGCCCACGTCGGTGCGCTGGTCGGCCATCCACACCGGCAGGTGCGTAAGGCCCAGCCAGCCGCAGAGTAATACGCCGAGCACGCCCATCGCCTGGGCACCGCGCGCGCGACGCGGGGCAAATGCGCGGTTCAGGGCCACGCGTGCGGGTTGTGCAGGCAAGGCGTCGAGGCTTCCCCACAGCGCGCGCATGCGGTCGATGGCGACGGCGTGACGAGGGTCGGCCTGGCACCAGGCGTTGAAGGCCTGACGCTCGGCGTCGCTGACCTCTTCGTCGTGCAGGCGGGTCAGCCAATTCGCCGCTTGCTGGATGATCTGTTCGGAATTCATGCCAGCGGGTCTGCCGCGTGCAGGCTGTGGTAGCAGTGCACCAGGGCGCTGGAGATGTAGTTTTTGACAGTGCTGGCGGACACCTCCAGGCGCGTGGCGATTTCGCTGTAGGTCAACCCGTCCAAGCGACTCAACAGGAAGGCTTCGCGGGCCTTGGCGGGCAAGCCGGCAAGCATTTCGGCGATGCGTTCCAGGGCTTGCAGGGCGATATGGATCGCGGCCGGGTCGGGCATGCCGGCGTCCTCGCTCTGGATCACCAGGGCTTCCATGTAGGCTTTTTCAATGCGTCGACGCCGGGCGCCATCGATCAGCAAACGCCCCGCCGTGGTGGCCAGGAAGGCCCGGGGTTCCTGGATATTTTGCGGCTCGGCCAGCATCAGCACGCGGATGAAGGCATCGTGGGCCAGGTCGGCGGCGTGCTGGGAACACCCCAGTTTTCGGCGCAGCCAGCCATGCAACCAGCCGTGGTGCTCGCGGTACATCGCCGTAAGGGTCTGCTGACGCACTGAATCGCCCAGCGCGGCCGGAATGTCATGCATGCGCAAAAGAGTCTCAAATGGGAAGAGTTACCAATTGCGCAAACAATGCCAGTAAAACGGTGTAGGAGCAAGGCCCTCCCCGTCGCAGCCCGCTCGCCACAGGGGGCTGGATAGCTGCGGCTTAGCGCCAGCTCCATGAGACACCGGTGTAGATCCCGCGTCCGTCCGCCGGGGTGGAGCGTGCGACATCCAGGCCCTTGTCGTCGTAGCCCGGCGTGACGGTGTTGGCGTAGCGGCGGTTGGTGAGGTTGCGCAGGTCGACCCAGGCTTGCCAGTCCTGCTTGGGTGCGTCGTAGCCGAAGGTCGCGCCCAGAAGGGTGTAGGACGCGGCGTAATAGGAATTGGCGTAATCCACCGCCACCCGCGAGGAATGCTCGGTATTGAGGCTGGTGTAGAAGCCCGTCGGGTGGCCGTAGCGCAGTTGCGCCTGATAGTAGTGCTGGGGGATGCCCGGCAAGCGGTTGCCGCCGAAACGGTCGTCGTCGCGGTAGTGGAAGTCGCTGAAGGTATAGGCCTGGCGCAGGTCGAGCTTACCGCTGCGGCCGCCGTCCCACAGCGGGCTGAGCAGGCCCAGCTCCACGCCCTGATGCACG
Source organism: Pseudomonas sp. CFBP13509 (assembly GCF_005233485.1). Lineage (NCBI taxonomy): Bacteria > Pseudomonadati > Pseudomonadota > Gammaproteobacteria > Pseudomonadales > Pseudomonadaceae > Pseudomonas > Pseudomonas sp. CFBP13509. The sequence goes on along the minus strand of NZ_QGAA01000007.1, from coordinate 199,790 downwards.
GTGGGGCTGGCATTGGATTCGGCGACGATGGCATTGCTGGTCGAGGTCTGGGCCTGGGTTTCCACGGTGAGCAGTTCGTGGCGCACTTCGGAGCGGTACAGCGCCAGGTCCCACTGGCCGAGCCATGCTTCGCCACGGCCACCGATTTCCAGGGTGGTGGCAGTCTGGTTTTTCAGGCTGACGCCTTCGCGCTGTAATCCAGTGGCCGGGCCGCTGCCCGCTGGAAAGTATTTGTTGGAACCCCAGATCATCGACCACGCATGCGGCGGCTCGACCGAGCGGCTCAGGTTGCCGTACACCTGCAACTGCGGGGTGAAGTCATAGCGCAGGCCGATGCGCGGTGCGTAGTCCCAGTCATGCTGGCTGAGCGGCGCCTGGCCTTCGGGATAGGTGACCTGGGTTTCACGGCGGGTGTAGATCGCGGCCAGGCCGGTGGTCAGCCACAGGTCCTGGACCAGCTCCAGGTCATTGCCGATATGCAGCACGGTGTCTGACCCCAGGTAGCTGTAGTCGCGGGTCTTGGTGCCTGGGGCATAGGTTGCGGTGTTGCCGGCCGGCGTGCGCACGTATTCCGATGTGCCGTTGTTGGGCATCGCCTGGGTGGTGCGCAGGCCGAGGGTGGTTTTGCTGTCGTGGCCGAACAGCGTGTCCTGGCGGATGTAATTCAAGGTGCTGCTGATATCGGTGTAGGCCACCTTGAGACGGTTGGTGCCTTCGCGCAGGTCCATCGGGTAATCGTGATAGGCCAGCCCGACTTCCAGGCGCGAATTGTCGTCCAACTGCAAGGTGGTCTTGTTGGCGATCCAGGTGGAACCCGGCTGCAGGCGCTTGGAATCGCGGGCAGCGTTGAGACTGTTGGCGGCACGCGGGTCGTGGCTGATCTGGGCGCGGGTGAGTTTGCCGGGGGTGTCGTTGGTGGTTTCGCGGTAGCGGAAATAGAAGCGGGTTTCCAGGTCCGGGTTGAAGCGGTAGCCGAAGTTGGCGGCCATGCCCTTGCCGGTGGCGGCGCTCTGGCGCTGGTAGCCGTCGGATTCCGAGTCGGTGAGGCTGATGTAGTAGTCGGCATCCCCCAGCACCTGGCCCGAACTGATCTCGCGCTGGGCATAGCCACGGCTGCCGGCTTCATAGCGCACTTGCAGCTTGGGCGCATCGTAGCCGGTATGGGTCACGTAGTTGACCGCGCCCCCCAGAGCCAACGCGCCTTGATCAAAACCGTTGGCGCCACGCAGCACCTCGACGCGGCTTTGCCACAGCGGGTCCTTGAGTTCATAAGGGGTGCCGCCGGGGCCGGTCAGCGGCAAGCCATCGAACATTTCGTACAGCCCTGAAGCATGGGCGCCTGGGCTGCGGTTCAGGCCCGAACCACGAATGGACAGCTTCACCCCTTCATTGTTTGCCGCCTTGGCATACACCCCAGGCTGGTACTTGAACACGTCTTCATTGGTGCTCACCCGCCCCTGCTGCACGCTGCTCATGTCGATGTAATTGGTAGCACCGGGCACGCTCTTGAGCTGCGCCTGGGCGACTTCGCCGGCGCCGGCCTCGGGCGTGGTAACTTCGACCGGCGCCAATTGCAGGTCTTCGGCGTGCACCAGGGAGCTAAAGGTCAGGGCGGCGAACAGGAACGGAGGTGGGCGCAGCAGCATGGGCGGATCCTTGGAATTCGGGGGCGTGAAAGGCTGGGCCGTCACGCGAACAGTGATGGGAAGACAACGATGCCCGCCAAGTCACGCCTTAATAACGGACCAGACGCTTCCCACAACAGCGTCGGACCGGATTTATTTTTTAAGTCCAAAATCGAATTAATACATGCAAACTCAGTATTTAAAGAAATAACCAGTACGCATTACTGTGGAGCCATCGAGTCACCTACGAGATCGCCTCCCATGCCTGCATCCGCCACCGTCATCGACTTTACCCTCCACCGCAAACGCCGCCAGGCACGTGCTGCGGCCGAGTTGATGTGGGCGATGTACGCGGCGCGCGCAGGGTTGGCGGTGTTTACCACCCACGCCGCAACGCCCAGCGATACACGCCGGGCGTAGGCCAATGAATTTCCTGCATGTGATTCCCGAACCGCCCGAACCGCTGCCCAAGCCCAACACCGATGACGATGTGATCAGCCTGTGCGTTGCGCATAACCTGCAACGCCTGCGCAGCAAACGGCACTTGTCACTGGACGCCCTGGCACGCGCCTGCAGCGTGAGCCGGGCAATGCTGGCGCAGATCGAATCCGGGCGCAGCGTGCCGTCGATCAAGGTGTTGTGCAAAATTGCCAAGGGCTTGAAGGTGTCGGTGGCGGCATTCCTGGAAGACCGCGCGTTCGAAGGGGTGGAAGTGTTGCCGGCGCAGCAGAGCAAGCGCCTGGTGAGTGCCGATGGTGCGTTTATCAGCCGCGCATTGTTTCCCTACGATACGGCACGCCAGTCCGAGTTCTACGAGATTCGCCTGCGGGCACTCGGCGAGGAAGTCTCCCAAGGCCACGGCCCGGGCATCCAGGAAAACCTGGTGGTGGCCCAAGGCGTACTGGAAGTCAGCGTCAATGACGAGCGCTACCTGCTGTCCACCGGCGATTCAATCCTGTTCTACGCCGACCAGCCCCACCGCTACCGCAACCCGGCGGACAGCGAAGCCGTGGCGTTCCTGGTGATCACCTACCCCGAACGGCTGGATTAATCACGGCAAAAAAAACGCCCCGACTTATCGGGGCGTTTTTTCATCGCGCGGGACCTGTCAGCAGGTGCAGCACATCATCGGCATGCCGTTGCAGCTCATCATCATGGGCATGGCGCAGTCATTCATCATTTTGTTCATGAGCATGCAGCAGTTGTTCATCATGTCCATGCTCATGCCCGGCATCGGCATCATTTTGCACATCATGCCGTCAGCCATCATGGTGCATTCCATGACGCACTTCATCATCGGCATCGGCATGCCCATCATCGGCATCATGTTCATGCCGGTCATCATGGCCATGGCGTCGGCCGACATGCACATCATCGACAGGTTGGCGCACTGCATCATCATCGGCATGCCGCAGTTCATCATCATCGCCATCATTTCGGCATTGGTCTTGAACTGGGCCATGTCCATGCCGGCTGCCGGCTTCATGGTGCACATCATGGCGTCAGCGGCCATTTCGCATTTCATGGTTGCCATCATCATCGGCATGCCCATCATCGGCATCATTGGCATGGAGGTGTTCATCGGCATCTGCATTGCATTCATCATGTTCGAAACTCCGTAATCGACAGGAAATGGCTAGGTTCTGGCGCCGATTCTAGAGAGACCGGAGGGCTGCGCAAGACGCCGGCAGAGCAGCAGGAATGGGTGTTCCCAGGCACGCTTAGTCGAACAAGACAGCTGTATTTGGCGTGATAACAGTGATTAGGACGCTATTGCGTTACTTATATCCGTTACCTGGCGGATATGGACGTCATGGATATTCGATTGAGGAATCTCGTCCAATCTTAAGGAAATAAACGGTCTAACGGATGAGCCTAGCCATCGGGCTTTTCCAGCGACTGCATCAATTCATCGGCCTCCGACCCTGGTGGTAGCCTGAACCCATGCATTTCATCAGTGGCCAGAATTTCCCCCAGAGCAGCGAGCAACTGCGCCTCTGTCGGCGAGTCTCGCAGCAATTTATGCGCGGGCAGCAACAGCTCAGAGGGGACGCCGTGAACGCTCGCGGCGTCGATCACAGCGAAAAGGATAAAGCGCAGGCGTATTTCGCGGTCCGTCGGCCAAGCCGTTTTTCGCTTACCCAAGGTAGGGCCTCGTTTTTTCAGAAAAATCCGAGGCTATTGCGCACAGGGAGGTGTTTCAAGCATCGGAATGCAAGATAGGCCGCTTCCTACATCCAAAGGAGAAACAGCATACCGAACAACCCAATTACTGCACCGGCAGGAAATTCATCAACAACAGGCTTTGTGCATAGTTAAGGCCAATACGGCGGTAGCGTTCGTCGAGCATCTGGGTCAACAGGTCCAGACGCGCAACAATCTTGCCGAACTCGACGGCGAAACTCAGGTTGCTGCCCTCCTCCGAAATCTCGTTGGAAAACAGGAGCAGGACGCCATTTGCATCCTGGCGCTTGCTGAGCAACCAGGTGGCCTTCTCGATGTTGCGCGCGGCATTGCTGACGAACTGCGGGTTGATCGAGTCGGTAATGTAGAACTCGGTACGCCCACCGTGGGCGGTCACGATCATACTGCCGATGGCATAGATAAACGCCCCGACCCGATCGCCCTGAAACTCAGGGCTCAAGGAGTAGCTCAGCGCCGCCAGGTCGCGACGCTCCCCGAGGGCGGGTAATGAGCGGCGCTGCTCAATGGCCAGGCGGATCTCCCGCGCAGCGCTCACCGCATCCGGATAACCCGACTGGCGCCACTGGTTGGGGTTACGCAGGTAGAGCTTGTTCATGAGCAAATACAGGCTTTGCAAGTTGTCGCGCATGCCCAGGGTCGCCATGCGATCGACACTGGTCTGGAAGAATTCATCGGGTTTGCCATCGCTGAACTGCTTGGCGATATCCCGCCCCTGCTGCTGGGTGCAGCCACTGGCGCAGAGTATCAACACCACGGCCAGCCACAGGGGCCGAGGCACTAGTCGAGTCTTGAATAAAAGTAACGTGCGATCCATCGGCACCCGATCTGGTTCTTTTGCCCACGCGGGAAATCGGCAGGGCTGGGACAAAGATAGATTGGATAAATGAAAAAAAGTGCAATGGGCTGGGCATATAGTTGTAAGCAGAGCCCGCCGGGGACTGAATCGGCCCAATCGTGAAAGATTCGTTTCAGGGCCTATACTCCATGGAACAGTTGCGAGTGTTGTGGGCGATCCAGGGAGGATCTACATCGCGTATGGCACTTCCCCCCGCAGCTGTACAGGAGGGTCGCACAGATGAAACATCCCATTCGAGCTCAGATTTTTGTCCAGGTGATTTGCCTGCTTTCGGTGGCTCAGCTTTTCTGCTGAGCCATGGGTCACTGCCTTTAAGATCAGCTGCGCGTGTGGCTGGGGCAGTTTTCGCCCTGTATTTGGGCCCATCAACTTAAATGCCATTGCTGCCGCAGTAGAGTTCGCGCGGGTTTCAAGCGCGGACGGCCCGACACTACGCGTCTGGTATTAACGCGAATGTTTCATTTATCCAGATTCACCAGCTCGTGCATCCGCGCCCCTATCATTCCCCGCAACCATTCAGCGTGAAACGCCATTTCGTCCAGAGAGATACCCTCACCCAACCGATATTCGAAAACCTTGTCCTTGGGTACCTGACCCACGAGGTGGAAATGCCCACAGCGATCAAACCGGGCGAGGACGTAGGGGCAGACGTAAATGATGTTGCTGAATGGCACCCGCACTTCGTAGGGCCTGCGGCCACGACGGATAACCGTGAGGCTAAGCAGTTGCTGGTTTTCATCGAACGTGAAGGCCTCCACATGAGGCGTAGAGGCCATCCAGGCAAACATCGCACCGATGAGCACTGCGGTACCGAGCATGAACAGGATGAGCGCCGACGTCGTAAAACTCGATTCAGCGCTGGGCGGCGTGCCCTGCAGCGCTCCGAGCCCGGCCAGGAGCAACATCACCAGCCCATAGCCCGGCAACAGCATCAGTAGCGCAATGTAGAACCCCAGGATCCCCCGACCACTGCCGCCAACGCTCGGTAGATCCGGGCCGTAATACCAGGTGGGTGGGTGCGCGACAGGGCTTCCAGTGCTTGGCGCTCCGGGAAGCGTGGCGACGAGGTGAGGTGGGTCTTGACGGTTCATCCAACAGGCTCCAGGGGTTGCAGCGTTCAATAATGGGCGAAAAGCCAGGAACCTTTGCGTTCCCCTCAAACCGTTAGTTGGACGCCCGCCTACGGGCGGCCTTACTTGAGCAGGGCAATCACCGCGCAGACAATCATGATCGCCAGCGCCGGCCACTGCATGGGCATGAAAAAGAAGTGATGGCGCACGCCATCTTCATGCACCTGCCGATTCAGGACAAAGCCCAGCACGGTATTGATGGCCGAGCCAATCCCCACACCCATCAACAGTTGCATCAGTGAGGTATTGCCGGGTTTGACGCTGGGGTCGGGCCACACCCCCATCAGCAGCAACACCATGGCCACCGGCGTGAACAGTGTCAGCCAGCCTGCGCCGCGATAGATCATCGTTTAATCCTCATGAATGACACGATTGGCTCAAGCCGGTTCGCGTGCTTGCTCTTCAGCCGCAAACACGGCATCGAGTGTGTTGAGGAACAGGTCATGGCTCAGAATGCCGGTGGCGATGGTCGACAACACGGGTTTGCCGCTCTCGTCCTTGATCACCACCTTTTCGGTCCAGGCGTTGAGGTCGACGGTACGCAGCGACGACATCGGCACCTTGCGCCCCTGGTATTCGAGAAAATCCTGGCTCACCACAATCGGCGTCGTGGTGATTTTGAGGAAGTTGCCGCTGACACGCTTGCCCCAGACCTGCCCGGAGCTGATGCAATTGAACCTGACCGCCCCACCCGACTCCAGCGTCGCCCGCACCCCCGGCAGACGTGCACGTACGTGCAGCTCACGGACCAACTGCTGGAAATCGTGAAAGCCCTTGAGGCTCTCGATCACTCGATGAAACGGCTCCGTGGCATTACGACGGTAAGCCACGTTGGTGATCATGCCGGTCAGCACGGTTTGCCCGGAGCCAAACAGATACAAGTCATCGATCTCGGCAAAGGCGGTGTATTCGCGCTGATCGTTGATGATGCGCTCGATACCATGCTCATACACGTCGTAAAGCGGCGCACGCAGTTTCCTGTGCCAGGCGTAAGCGGCAAATACACCCAGCCCGAGAACCGCCAGCAAAGCGCTGGTGGCGTAAATCAAGGTATGGGGGCTGCTGAAGCTGAAGGCCATGCCACGGGACGTCTGGAGGCTGACCGGCCCTTCATTGCCCGGTGGCAGGATCGTGCCCAGATACAACACAAACCCGGCGAGACCTAACAACACAACGCCAAATATCAAACTGAAAATCAGAAAACCCTTGCCGTGACGGAAACTGGCGATCAGTTCGCCGGTGGCGGAAGGCGCTTGGGAGGGGGATGACTGCATAACGCTTGCGTCCTTGTAATGGGGTTGCGCGCACCGCTGTTTATGCGGGGCCGATTGAACCCTGCCGTCATTGGGCGGGCTTGGCACGGCAGGTTGGAACATGGCTCATTAACATCGTTCCCTGTGCATATGGGTTAATGCCAACGGGTTCACAACCTTCGCGACATTGGGGCCGGAAACACGAAAGCCCCGCTAAGGCGGGGCTTTCGTTTAAGTCCTGGCGGGAAACCACGCCTGGGACCCTCGTCATCTTTCGGACAATGCAGCGCTTGTTTCACCAACTGGCAAAAGACGTCCCCGGACGCGGAATCATTATCGGGCTTGGCGAAGCACAAGCTCCGACAGACGGGTCTTAACTCGGAAGCAGAACTCACGAATTTGAAATTGATAAGCGGGCATAACCATGTAGTTTAAATCGGGACCCAATGAGTCTTTAATTTCCATGTATTTGGCAGTCTTGGCAGCAATGGCCTGGTATTGCGCCTCGTATTTATCGTAAGACGCTTTGTTGTAGACCTTTAAAACATCCAGTTCTTTACGGCATTGCTCAGCGCGATTTTGGTTCAAGTTTGTTTCTGTTTCTGACTGAGCAGACTCCAAAGAAGCTGCTTTTGGGGCGTCAGCACTGGCGTTCGCAGGTGCAGCCTCGTATCGCACAGTCCACTTTTCTGGGGTCGAAGGTGCGACCTCAGGCGGTGCTTCCCGGACGACGGCAGGAGGTGGAGTCACATCAGGTTTTTCGGGAGTTTTCGTAGCGCATCCAGAGAGGGCAAGCCCTACCACTACAACGATGCCACACATTTTATCCATCGGTTCCACCAAGAGGTAATTACGGATGGCTGAGTCGTTAGGTTCTGGGTAAAAGTAATAACTCATTCAATGATCGAGTGTAATTTTTCTACCAGCCTCAAGGCGCTCAGCCTCTCTTCCTTGAGTGCGCAGATGAACGATAGTAGTAAAAAAATAAAAAGATGACGAGCAAAAGCTGGCTGAAAAAACCACGAATTAAATGAGCCAGTGGAAGTGGCTTCAGTTGCTTGATTCAGGTCCCGGGCTGCATCGGCAATCATCAGTATTGGCTGCGCGAGTCTGCTACAGGGCACAGTAAGCAGAAGATCGCCAAACCTCAGAAACGCAAAAGCCCCGCATAGCGGGGCTTTCGTTTGAATCTTGGCGGGAAACCAGGGATTCGAACCCTGGGAACGCTATTAACGTTCGCCGGTTTTCAAGACCGGTGCATTCAACCACTCTGCCAATTTCCCTTGTGCATCACAGGATTAGGGTAGCCCATCCTGTCTCAGCGGGCGCCATAATACCCGAATGAAACACACTGTCAAACTCTCGCCATCGCTTGTTACAGAGCGTCTGTTATGATCTTTGCGACTGAACGTTTCAAAACCGAAGGAGTGTCGCCATGCGCGAACAGAATTACGCAGTGAATGGTAACGCGCAGGCTGAGCAGCTTGAAGTCAGCCGCGTGTTGCGCAACACCTATGGCCTGCTCGCCCTTACCCTCGCATTCAGCGGCTTAATGGCGTTCGTGGCCCAGCAGATGCACGTCGGCTACCCGAATATCTTTGTCGTACTGATCGGTTTCTATGGCCTGTTCTTCCTGACCAACAAGCTGCGTGACTCGGCCTGGGGCCTGGTGTCGGCGTTTGCCTTGACCGGTTTCATGGGCTTTATCCTCGGCCCGATCCTCAACCGTTACCTCGGCATGGCCGGTGGTGCGGAAGTGGTCAGCTCGGCGTTTGCCATGACCGCCCTGGTGTTTGGTGGTCTGTCGGCCTACGTGCTGGTCACACGCAAGGACATGAGCTTCCTGGGTGGCTTCATCACCGCGGGCTTCTTCGTGTTGCTGGCGGCGGTGGTGGCGGGCATGTTCTTCCAGATCAGCGGCCTGCAACTGGCGATCAGCGCGGGTTTTGTGCTGTTCTCCTCCGTGTGCATCCTGTTCCAGACCAGCGCCATCATCCACGGCGGTGAACGCAACTACATCATGGCGACCGTCAGCCTGTATGTGTCGATCTACAACCTGTTTATCAGCCTGTTGCAGATCTTCGGCATCATGAGCCGCGACGACTGATTTACTCGCTGCATAAAAAATGCCCCGTATCGAAAGATGCGGGGCATTTTTGTTTTCGGGGTATCAGTACTGGTTGGGTTCCATTTCCAGCTCGACCTTGAAACGCTGGGCGATGTCGCGCTGGATACGCTGGGCCAAGTTGGCAATATCGTGCCCTGTGGCGCCGCCATAGTTGACCAGCACCAGCGCCTGCAGGGCATGCACGCCGGCATCGCCGTCACGAAAGCCCTTCCAGCCGGCCTTGTCGATCAGCCAGCCAGCGGCCAGCTTCATCTGCCCATCCGCCTGTGGGTAAGCCACCAGGTCCGGATACTGTGCCTGTAACTCTTCAGCCAGGGCTTTGGACACCAACGGGTTCTTGAAGAAGCTGCCGGCATTGCCAAGCACTGCCGGGTCGGGCAATTTTTCGCTACGGATGCTGCAAATCGCGCGACTGACATCGCTCGGTGTCGCCTCGGTGATCCCCTGCCCTGCCAGGCGCTGCTGCACTGGGCCGTAGTCGAGCTTGAGGTGGCTGGCGCGGCTCAGGGCAAAGCGTACCCGCAGGATCAACCAGCGCCCGGTTTCGTGCTTGAACAGGCTGTCGCGGTAGGCAAAGTTGCATTCTTCCAGGCTGAAATCGCGCAACTCGCCCGTCTGGCGATCGAGGGCGGTCAAGCCGGCAAAGACGTCCTTGATCTCCACACCGTAGGCACCGATGTTCTGCATGGGGGCGGCACCGACGGTGCCGGGGATCAGGCTGAGGTTTTCCAGACCACAGAAGCCCTGCTCCAGGGTCCACAGCACAAACGGGTGCCAGGCCTCGCCTGCTTCGGCTTCGACCACCACCTGCACGCCATCATCCTGCAGCACGCGAATACCCTGGGTGGCCATGCGCAACACCAGGGCAGGAATGTCCTGGGTCAGCAGCAAGTTGCTGCCACCGCCGATCACCAGCAAGGGCAACGCCTGGGTCGACGCATAGGCCAGTGCCTCGCGCACATCGGCGTCACTGCGGGCCTCGGCGAACAGTCGGGCACGCACATCAATGCCAAAGCTGTTGAATGGCTTGAGCGACACCTGCGCCCGCACTTGCAAGGTCATAACCGCCCCTTCAATTCGATCACCAGTAAATCACACGCCCGCTCGATCAGGTCCAGGACCCACTCGAAGCCTTGTTCGCCTTCGTAGTAGGGATCCGGCACCTCGTCCACTTCAGCCTCATAGCGCCGCAGGAACAGGTCCAACTCCGCCTTGCCCTGGCCGGGCTGCATAGCCTTGAGGTTGCGCAGGTTGCTGTGGTCCATGGCCAGGATCAGGTCGTAGCGCGCAAAGTCGGCGCGGGAGACCTGCCGGGCCCTCTGGGCCGACAAATCGTAGCCGCGCACCAGCGCCGCACGTTGGCTGCGCTGGTCCGGCGGGTTGCCGACATGCCACTCGCCGGTGCCGGCGGACGCTACGTCGACCTGCCCCGCCAACCCGGCTTCGCGCAATTTATGGCGCAGTACGCCCTCAGCGGTGGGCGAGCGGCAGATATTGCCCAGGCAGACAAACAGAACCTCCATCAGGCCCCCAGCAGGCGACGGACGCGCTCAAGGTCTTCCGGGGTATCGACACCCGCAGGCGGTGCTTCCAGAGCATCGCCCACGTGGATGCGTACGCCGTGCCAAAGGGCTCGGAGTTGCTCCAGGGATTCGGTATTTTCCAACCAGCACGGCCCCCAGCTGACGAAGTCATGCAGAAACCCCGCACGATAGGCGTAGATACCTATATGGCGACGATACGGCACGCCTTCCGGCAGCAGGTCAGGGTTCCTGGCGAAGGCGTCGCGCGCCCAGGGCAAGGTCGAACGGCTGAAGGTCAGCGCCAGGCCGTTGACATCACTGACCACCTTGACCACGTTCGGGTTGAACAGGGTGTCGATGTCTTCAATCGGCTCAGCCAGGGTCGCCATACGCGCTTCACCGTGGGCGGCCAGGTTGGCGGCCACCTGGTCGATCACGCCCGGCGGGATCAACGGCTCGTCGCCTTGCACATTGACCACGATGGCGTCTGGCGCCAGGCCCAACTGCGTGGCCACTTCGGCCAGGCGATCGGTGCCGGAGTTGTGATCTTCACGGGTCAGCACCGCTTCGGCGCCGAACCCTTTGCAGGCTTCGATGATGCGCGGGTCATCAGTGGCCACCACGACACGCTCAGCGCTGCTTTTGCAGGCCTGCTCCCACACCAGCTGGATCATCGGCTTGCTGCCGATCAGTTGCAGCGGCTTGCCCGGCAGGCGTGTCGAGGCGTAGCGGGAAGGAATGACAACGGTAAAGGCTGTGGTCATTTATCCAGGCGCTCGTCGGTGGTCAGGGTGCGGGCTTCGCTTTCCAGCATTACCGGGATGCCATCACGGATCGGGTACGCCAGGCCGGCGCCCTTGCTGATCAGCTCGGTTTTATCGGCGCTGAGCTTGAGCGGGCCTTTGCAGATCGGGCAAGCGAGGATGTCGAGCAGTTTGGTGTCCATGAGTGTTTCCTGGAAAAAAGCGTTTAAGGCAAAAGACGGGCGGGCAGCAGGCGCATCAGCTGCGTGTCGAACCAGGCGACGAACGCCGGCGACGGCACCGCATCCACCGCAAGGTACCACCAGTCGGGCTGGGCAAAGGCGCGGCACTTCACCGCGTCCTTCTCGGTCATGACCAGTGGCAATGACGGGGTAAAACTCAAGACCTCGGCACTGTAGGGCGCATGGTCGGCGAAAGCATGGGGAATCGGCTGCCAGTGTAGCGTTTCGAGGGTGTTGAAGAAACGTTGCGGGTTGCCGATACCGGCAACCGCATGTACCTGCTGCCCCTCAGGAAAATACGCCAGCGACTGGCGCTCGCCGCTGTGCAGGTTGACCAATGCGGTAGGTTGCAGGCGAAATCCAAAGCCGTCGTCGCGATCCGAGCCAGCACCGTTGTAGAGCAGTGCATCCACACTGTGCAAACGCTCAACCGGTTCGCGCAACGGCCCCGCCGGCAGGCAACGGCGATTGCCCAGGCCCCGGGCGGCGTCGATCAGCACCAGTTCCAGGTCACGGGCCAGGCGGTAGTGTTGCAGCCCGTCGTCGGAGAGGATCAGGTCGAGGGTCTCGCTGGCAAGCAAGGCCTGCACCGCACGACTGCGGTCGGGATCGATCATCAGCGGCACGCCGCAGCGCTGCACGATCAGCAAAGGCTCGTCGCCCGCCACCGTGGCGCTGTGGCTCGCCTCGACGCGCCATGGCAACTGCGGCGGCTTGGCGCCATACCCGCGACTGACCACACCCACCCGCAGGCCACTGCGCCGACAGTGTTCGATCAACCACAGGATCAACGGCGTCTTGCCGGTGCCGCCCACGGTGACATTACCGACCACCACCACCGGCACCGGCGATTGATAGATCTCGCCCTCTCCCGCCAGGAACCGCGCGCGCTTGCGCTGCACCACCCGGCGATACAACGATTCCAGCGGACGCAACAACGCCAGTGCCGGATGGCCCTCGTACCAGGCCTTGAGCAAACGATCGGACATGGCCATCAGGGTTGGCTCGCCGCCTCGACAGTGCTCATGCGCAGATGGCTGAAACCGAGCTTGCCGGCAGCGTCCATCGCAGTGATCACGGCCTGGTGCTGGGTCTTGCCATCGGCACTGATGGACAACGGCATCTTGGTATCGCCGCCGGACTCTTTCTCCAGGGCCGCCATGAGGCTGGCGAGGTCGTTTTTCTCCAGCACCTGGTTATTCACCGAAAACGCCCCGTCGGCGCTGATGGCGATGTCCAGTTGCTTGACTTCCTGGTCTTCGGCCGGCGAACCACTCACGGCTTCCGGCAGGTCGACGCGCAGTTCGGTCTGCCGGGTGAAGGTGGTGGTGACGACAAAAAACAGCAGCAGGATAAACACCACGTCGATCAACGACGCGAGGTTGATGTCGACATTTTCCCGTTGCTTGCGGCGAAATTTCACGCTTTGCCCCCAACCAGGTCCACATCACGGTCGCCCTGCACCACTTCCACCAGCTTGATGGCTTCCTGCTCCATACCGACCACCAGTTCATCGATGCGCCGCTGCAGGAAACGATGGAAGAACACCGAAGGAATACCGACCATCAGGCCCGCCGCCGTGGTAATCAGGGCCTTGGAGATACCGCCGGCCAGCACGGCCGCGTTGGTGGTCATGCCCGAGCCCATGAACGAGCTGAAAATATCGATCATGCCCAGTACCGTCCCCAGCAAACCGAGCAACGGCGCCATGGCTGCGATGGTGCCGAGGGCGTTGATATAGCGTTCCAGTTCATGGATGACCCGGGCGGCGGCCTCTTCGATGCACTCCTTCATGATCTCGCGACCATGCTTGGAGTTGGCCAGGCCGGCGGCGAGGATTTCACCCAGGGGCGAGTTGGCGCGCAGTTCCTTGAGTTTGTCCTTGTCCAGCTGCTTGTTCTTGATCCAGCTCCAGACCTGCCCCAGCAGATGCTCGGGGGTGACGCGACTGGCGCGCAGGGTCCACAAACGTTCGGCAACGATGCCGAGTGCGGCGATGGAGCTCAGGATGATGGGCAACATCATCCAGCCGCCAGATTTGACCAATTCCCACACAGTGAATGTCCCCTCGAAAAAGTGCGCCACTTTACCATATAGGTTCGGCGGCGGGGTTCGTCGGCCATGGACCCGTCTGTCCCAGGCGCCGGCCTTTGGCATGGCCGGCTCAGGGTAACGTTTCGCGCCAAAAACGGCGTTGACTACGCGCAACAGTGGGTGGCTGGAAAGCCCCTAATTGCACGCGCACCGCGCCCAGCTCGGCACTGTCGTATATCTGGCTGCCCAGTCGCTGGTAGCGCTCCACCACCTGCGGGTGAGGATGGCCGAACGCATTGCCACGCCCACGGGAAATCAGCACCGACGTGGGCGCCAGCCGCTGTAGAAAAGGCCACGACGACGAACTGCGGCTGCCATGGTGAGGGGATTGCAGCCAGTCGGTGTGCACGGCCAACGAAGACGCGAGAAATGCTCGCTCGGCAGCCCGATCAATATCCCCCGTGAGCAGCAGCCGCTCACCGTTGGCCTGGACCTGCAGAACACAGGACTTGGGGTTGCCATCAATCGCATCAGGCCACTGCCACAGCTCGAATGCCACACCGTCCCACTCCCACTGTTCGCCGCTGACGCAGGGCTGGGTGGCGAGAAACGCGGGCAACCCCTCGGTTTCACCGCCCACGACACGCCGGATCGGCAACCCTCGGGCAACAGCCGACGCCCCACCGGCATGATCGGCGTCGGCGTGGCTCAGCAGCATCATATCCAGCGTCCCGACGCCGAGCTTTTTCAACGCGGGCACTACCACACGGGCACCGAGGTCAACCGTCCCCGAACGCGGGCCGGCATCGTAGAGCAACGTGTGATGGCGGGTACGCAGGATCAAGGCCTGACCCTGCCCGACATCCAGCTGTACCACCTCCATCCGCCCATGGGGCACGAGCTCGCGGGGTGGAAACACGGCCAACAACAGCAGTGGCAAGCCCAGGGGCCGAAACGGCACGCCGCTGGGCAGCAATAACAGCACCGCGCCGACCAGGCTGATCAGCCAGTAACCCAGGGGCACTTCGGCCGGTATCCAGGCAGGCATTAGCCCAGCGAGCCATGCCAAGCCCCGGAACAACTCGTCAAGCGCCCCACCCGCCAGCCACAACAAGCCCTCACCCGCATACGGCAGCGGCAACAATGTGCTCCCCAGCAACGCCAGGGGCAACACCACCAGGCTGATCCACGGCACGGCAACCAGGTTGGCCAGCGGCGCACTGACGCTGACGGGCAAGCCGAGCACCAGCAACACAGGAAACAGACCAACGGCAATCAAGCACTGGGGACGTGTCCATGCCTGCCAGACACTCCACGGCCCCAAGCGCCCACCAAATCCCAGGACCAGCACCGCGACAGCCATGAAGGACAGCCAGAATCCGGGTTGCAGGCTGGCCAGTGGCTCCAGGATCAGCACGCCATTGAGTGCCAGCAACAACGGCCACCAGAAGCCCAGATGACGAAAGCGCAGGCGCCACAACAACACCAGCCCCACCATGACGCAGGCCCGTTGCACCGGCACGCCAAACCCTGCCAGCAGGCCGTACCCCAGCGCGGCGGCAAACCCCAGGCCGCACGCCCACGGCAGCCACGGCCAGGTGCGGGGCCAGCAGCCGTAGCGTGCAAGTAGCGCGACCAAGCCGTAGATCAACCCCGCCAGCAAGCCAATGTGCTGGCCGGAAAT
Source organism: Pseudomonas sp. CFBP13509 (assembly GCF_005233485.1). NCBI lineage: Bacteria > Pseudomonadati > Pseudomonadota > Gammaproteobacteria > Pseudomonadales > Pseudomonadaceae > Pseudomonas > Pseudomonas sp. CFBP13509. The sequence continues at coordinate 184,367 of NZ_QGAA01000007.1, read as the reverse complement.
CACCAACAGGTGCACCGTGCCGGTGTCCTGCAACACCTGCCAGTCTTCGGCCGCCAGCCCGGAGCCATCCCCCAGCACCAAAGCCGCCAGGCCCGCCTCGCGGCCTTGGGCATCCACCGCCATCAGGCGTTGGCGGACCGTGTCACGCCAGGCATGACGCGCCGGCGCCAGGCGCTCACCATCCTTCACCGAGCCGGTGGCGCCAATGCGCTGGGCCAGCAGCCAGGCCTCCTGATCGAAACCGTGAAAATTGAGCAGCCCGGCAGGCCGTTTCAGCGTCACGGCCAGACGCCAGCGCTCGCCACTGCGTACCGGCGGCCCGCCGTGCCAAAACACCCGGATGCGCTTGGGCAACCGGGCGTTGCGCGCCTGGCTGTCGGCCAGCTCAAAACGCACGCCCGTCCCTGTCTGCTGCGGCAACCCGGTTACACGGCCTTCCAGCCATCGCGTCTGGCCATCCAGCACCGGCCGTAGTCGATCATCCAGCGCCCACTGCGCGCTGATGCAGGCCCAGCTCAAACCCAGCAGGAAAAATGCCAGTGGCGACGTACGAAAAGGCAATAGCATCAATGCCAGCACCAACATGGCTATCAGCCACCCCGTCGACGGCAACGCCGGTAGAAAGCGCAAGGCAAGCAACCCCAGCGCGAGCGCGAACATCCCTGTCTTCATGAACCCTCCTTTTCAAGTGATCCACTCAGTCTTAGACGAGGGCCCAGCGTGTCCTATGATGTTTTGTCACAAAGTCTGAATTTTCTGTTTATAGAATGCGGGCATACTTGCCCCTCGAACTGACCTGGACCCCCTATGCCTCGGCGCTTATTCAAACGGTACATGCCCGACCCCACCAGTATCAGGGAACACAAGTCATTACAGTTTCTTGGCACGTTGCTGCACGACCCGAACCTCTGGCACCTGAATCGGCACTCCGTGGCACGCGCCATGGCCGTGGGTTTGTTCGCGGCGTTTATCCCGATCCCATTGCAGATGCTGCTGGCGGCAGTGCTGGCGATCACCGTGCGCGGCAATATGCCCATCGCCATCAGCCTGGTATGGCTGACCAACCCGATCACCATGCCGGTGGTGTTCATCTGCACCTACATGACCGGCGCCTGGCTGATGAATGTGCCACCGCGCAGCCTGCCCGACGACCTGACCTGGGAGTGGATCAGCGGCCAGTTGAGCACGCTGTGGCAGCCCTTCCTGCTGGGTTCGGTGGTGTTGGGGCTGGTGCTGGGCGCACTGGCCTACTGCCTGACCATGGGGTACTGGCGCTGGTGGGTCGCGCACCAATGGAAAAAGCGCAAGCAGCGCCGAGGCTGAGACCTATCGCGCCGGCAACCGCAGGTGCACACGCAGGCCCTGGCCGGTATTTTCCGCCCACAGGCTGCCGTCCTGGCGTTGCACGGCATTGCGCGCGATGCTCAGGCCCAGCCCGAAGCCACCATCGCCGGGCCTCGAACCGTCCAGCCGCGTAAACGGCGCAAAGATTCGCTCCAGATCCTGCTCATCGATTCCCCCGCCCTGGTCTTCCAACCAAAGGTGCCAATACTCCCCCTCGCGGCATCCATCCAGGCACACGCCCCCCTCCGCCGGGGAATGGCGTATGGCGTTGCGCAGGATATTCTCCAGGGCCTGGGCCAGGGCATTCAGGTTGCCCCGTACCCAACTGTCGGCGCCCAGAAGGCAGGACAGCCGCGACGCCGGCCAACCGCTTTCAAAGCACGCGTTCTCGCGCAGCATGTCCCACAGCGCCTGCACCTGAATATCTTCTTTGGGCAGCGGCGCCCGCTCGGTATCCAGCCAGGCCAGTTGCAGGCTGTCTTCCACCAGGCGCTGCATGGCATCGATCTCCCGCCCCAGCCGCTCACGCAGGCGCGCAAGATCCTGCTCACTGTCACAGGCCACCCGCAAACGGCTCAAGGGCGTGCGCAGTTCATGGGACATGTCCCTTAACAGCTGCTGTTGCAGCATCACCGTACCCTGCAAGCGCTCGGACATATGATCAAACGCGCGCCCCAACTCGCCCAATTCGTCCTGGCGGCTGGTGGCGTCGTGGGACATCCGCGTATTCAATTGATCGGCACGCCATGCGTTGGCCTGCTCGCGCAGTTGATTGAGGGGCATGATCAGCAACCGATAGAGGCCGATGCACAGCAACAAGGTAAAGAGGCCGGGAATCACGCCGTTGGTCAGCACCCGCCAGAACAGTTGGTAGCGCCCCGGCATAAAACGCTGCGGCAGTTCAATCACCAGCGAACCGGCGCCCGGATCCACCGCAAACGGGATCTTCAACCACGGCAACCCCTTGACGTGGCGGCTGACCGGCCAATCCAGGCCCCGCAGAAAGGTCAGGCGCTGGCTTTCCGTGTCGGTCAGCGGGTAGCTGCTCAACGACTGCAAGTCATTGCCGATCACCCCGATCCACGTGCTTTCGCGCTTGCCCATTGCCTGCAGCCACGCATCGACGCCGGCATTGCCGCTCTGGTTCCAGGCCTGCTCGGCGCCGACCGCATAACCACTCAAGGTGCTCCTGGCCTCATCGGACAGGTAGGCGTTCTTTTGCTCCATGTACCGGCCCCAGGACCAACTGAGCCAGATCATCAGCAAACAGAAGGCGATCAGCAGGCAGGCGAGCTTCCAGAATAACGAGTGCCTGCCCGGCAGCCGTTTCAGTGATGCCTCAAAGCCCATCGTCGTGACCGCTCAGCACATAGCCCTTGCCCCACACCGTGCGCACCTCACGCTCGCCGTAGCCGATGGCCTTGAGCTTGCGGCGGATCTGGCTGATATGCATGTCGAGGCTGCGATCATGGGGCGCATAACCCCGTTGCAACACGTGCTGGTAGAGGAAGGCTTTGCTGAGGACTTCTTCAGCGTTGCGATGCAGGGTTTCCAGCAGGCGATATTCGCTGCGGGTCAGGCCCGCCCAGTGGCCTTGATGAAAAACATCGCACCGTTCATCGTCGAAACGCAGGGTGCGGGTATCCTCGCGCACGGGCGCAAGCGTCGGCAACGGGCGCCGATCCAGGGCCACCCGCCGCAGGATGGCTTCGATACGCACGCGCAATTCAACCATGCTGAAGGGCTTGGGCAGGTAATCATCGGCACCCAGGCGAAAACCGCTGACGCGATCGGTTTCAGCGCCCAGGGCCGACATCAGGATCACCGGAACCGAATGGCTCCGGCGCAGATGGGTGAGGATCGACAAGCCATCCAGGCCCGGCAGCAGAATATCCATCAATACCACGTCGAATGCCTGGTCGCGCGCCATCTCCAAGCCCTGCTGACCGTTCTGGCACCAGGTGACCTGGAAGCCACAGCGCCCCAAATGCTCATGCACATAGGCACCCAGCACGGGGTCATCTTCAATTGTGAGGATACGGGGTAGGCCAACTGCTGCGGGATTCATTAGCGTCTGCAAGTCATTCTCAATCACTGATTATTCAAGATAACCCCGCCGCAGGCAATCGCCACACGGCGTCCAACGGCCCGAAGATTGCCCTCTGTCATTAATTTGCAAGATTCCAGGCCGCGCAAATGGCTACACTGCGCAGGTGGCGCGGGCCGGATGCCGGCGCGGAAGATTGATATCAGTGTGGTAGCAGGAGAGTGGCGTGCTTAAAAGAATGGGGATAAAAGGCCGCGTACTGTTGCTGACCTTATTACCGACCAGCCTGATGGCCTTGTTGTTGGGAGGGTACTTCACCTGGATGCAGCTCTCGGAGTTGCAGGCCCAACTGCTGCAACGCGGCGAAATGATCGCCGAGCAGCTGGCGCCCCTGGTGGCTCCGGCCATGGGCAGCAGGAATACCGACCTGCTGGAGCGTATCGCCACCCAATCCCTGGAACAGACGGACGTACGCACCGTGGCGTTCCTCGCGCCGGACCGCACGCCCCTGGCCCACGCCGGCCCGACCATGCTCAACCAGCCGCCGGTGGGTAACAGTTCCCACCTGCTGCAGCGCACCGGCAACGACGCCACGCGCTACCTGCTGCCGGTGTTTGGTCGCCATCGCAACCTGGCGGGCGATTTGATCCCCGATGAAGCCGATCGCCTGCTCGGCTGGGTCGAGGTGGAGTTGTCCCACAACGGTATGTTGCTGCGCGGCTATCGCAGCCTGTTCGCCAGCCTGCTGCTGATTGCCATCGGCCTGATCTGCACCGCAGCCCTGGCCTTGCGCATCAGCCGTACGATCAACGCGCCGATTGGCCTGATCAAGCAAGCGGTGGCCCAACTCAAGGACGGCAACCTGGAAACCCGCCTGCCACCCTTGGGCAGCCAGGAGCTGGATCAACTCGCATCGGGCATCAACCGCATGGCCGAAACCCTGCAAAACGCCCGGGAAGAATTGCAGCACAGCATCGACCAGGCCACCGAAGACGTGCGCCAGAACCTGGAAACCATCGAGATCCAGAACATCGAGCTGGACCTGGCGCGCAAGGAGGCCCTGGAGGCCAGCCGCATCAAGTCCGAGTTCCTGGCGAACATGAGCCATGAAATCCGTACGCCGCTCAACGGCATACTCGGCTTTACCCACCTGCTGCAAAAAAGCGAGCTGACCCCGCGCCAGCTGGACTACCTGGGCACCATCGAAAAATCCGCCGACAACCTGCTGGGCATCATCAACGAGATCCTCGATTTCTCGAAGATCGAGGCCGGCAAGCTGGTGCTCGACAGCATCCCGTTCAACCTGCGGGATCTGCTGCAAGACACCCTCACCATCCTCGCCCCCGCCGCCCATGCCAAGCAGCTGGAACTGGTCAGCCTGGTGTACCGCGACACGCCGCTGGCGCTGGTGGGCGACCCGCTGCGGCTCAAGCAGATCCTGACCAACCTGATCAGCAATGCGATCAAGTTCACCCGCGAAGGCACCATCGTGGCCCGGGCGATGATCGAGGACGAGCAGGAAGACAGCGTGCAACTGCGCATCAGCGTGCAGGACACCGGCATCGGCCTGTCCAGCCAGGACGTGCGGGCGTTGTTCCAGGCGTTCAGCCAGGCCGACAATTCACTGTCGCGCCAGCCCGGCGGCACGGGGCTTGGCCTGGTGATATCCAAGCGCCTGATCGAACAAATGGGCGGTGAAATCGGCGTCGACAGCACGCCGGGCGAAGGCTCTGAATTCTGGATCAGCCTGAACCTGCCCAAGACCCGCGACGACGTCGAAGACCTGCCCTGCGCGCCGTTGTTGGGCCATCGTGTAGCGGTGCTGGAAAACCACGACCTGGCTCGCCAGGCCCTGCAGCACCAATTGGAAGACTGTGGCCTGGAAGTAACGCCGTTCAATACCCTGGAAAGCCTGACCAACGGCATCACCAGCGCTCACCAGACCGAGCAGGCTATCGACCTCGCGGTACTCGGCGTGACCGCCAACGATATTCCGCCCGAGCGCCTCAACCAGCACCTGTGGGACCTCGAACACCTGGGTTGCAAAGTGCTGGTGCTGTGCCCCACCACCGAACAGATGCTGTTCAACGAGTCGGTACCCAACCCCAACAGCCAGTTGCAGGCCAAGCCGGCGTGTACCCGCAAGCTGCGCCGTGCCTTGTCCGACCTGATCAGCCCGCGGCCCTCCCGCAGTGAACCGGGCGAGCCGTTGTCCAGCCGTGCGCCGCGTGTGCTGTGTGTCGACGACAACCCGGCAAACCTGCTGTTGGTGCAAACCCTGCTGGAAGACATGGGCGCGCAGGTCCGGGCAGTGGAAAGCGGCTACGCGGCGGTCGACGCGGTGAAACAGGACACCTTCGACCTGGTGCTGATGGACGTGCAGATGCCGGGCATGGACGGACGCCAGAGCACCGAGGCGATCCGCCAGTGGGAAAGCGAGCGCCATGGCACGCCCTTGCCGGTGGTCGCCCTCACCGCCCACGCCATGGCCAACGAAAAGCGCGCCCTGCTGCAAAGTGGTATGGACGACTACCTGACCAAACCCATCAGCGAACGGCAACTGGCCCAGGTGGTGCTGAAATGGACCGGCCTGGCCCTGCGCAACCAGGTGCCGGAGCGCGCCGTCGAAGGCCTGGGCCCCGGGGTGCAATTGCCGGTGCTGGACCACGAGGAAGGCCTGCGCCTGGCCGCCGGCAAGATGGACCTGGCGGCCGACATGCTGGCCATGCTGCTGGCCTCCCTGGAAGCCGATCGCCAGGCCATTCACGTCGCCCGCGAGGCCAAGGACAACCTGGCCCTGATCGAACGCGTCCACCGTCTGCACGGCGCCACCCGCTACTGTGGCGTGCCGCAACTGCGCGCCGCCTGCCAGCGCGCCGAAACCCTGCTCAAGCAGGACGACGCCAAGGCCATGACCGCGCTGGACGAGCTGGACATGGCCATTGCACGGCTGGCCAGTGAAGCGCGGGTCAGCGCCTGAACTCATCAAAAAGGACGCCTTTGATGCGCGTGATTCTTTTCAGCAGCCAGACCTACGACCGCGACAGTTTCCTCGGCGAACCCTTGCCGCGCGGCCTGGAACTGCAATTCCAACCCGCCCGGCTCAACCTCGACACCGTCGCCCTGGCCGAACACCACGAGGTAGTCTGCGCCTTTATCAACGATGACCTCAGCGCCCCGGTGCTGGAACACCTGGCCAAGGGCGGCACGCGGTTGATCGCGTTGCGTTCGGCCGGCTACAACCATGTGGACCTGCCTGCCGCCAAACGTCTGGGCCTGACCATCGTGCGCGTCCCGGCCTATTCGCCCCATGCGATCGCCGAACACGCGGTGGCCCTGATCCTCGCCCTCAACCGCCGCCTGCATCGCGCCTACAACCGCACCCGCGACGGCGATTTCAGCCTGCATGGCCTCACCGGCTTCGACCTGGTGGGCAAGACCGTCGGCGTGGTCGGCACCGGCCAGATCGGCGCCACGTTCGCCAGGATCATGGCGGGCTTCGGTTGCCGGCTGCTCGCCTACGACCCGTTCCCCAACCCCCAGGTCCAGGCCCTCGGCGCTGACTATGTGAGCCTGCCGGAGCTCTTGGCCCAGGCCCAGATCATCAGCCTGCACTGCCCGCTGACCGCCGACAGCAAGCACCTGATCAATGCACGCTCCCTGGCGCGGATGCAACCCGGCGCCATGTTGATCAACACCGGTCGCGGTGGCCTGGTCGACACGCCGGCGCTGATCGAAGCACTCAAGGACGGCCAACTCGGCTACCTGGGGCTGGATGTGTACGAGGAGGAAGCCCAGCTGTTTTTCGAGGACCGCTCCGATCTGCCCTTGCAGGACGATGTGCTCGCGCGCCTGCTGACCTTCCCCAACGTGATCGTCACCGCACACCAGGCGTTCCTTACCCGCGAAGCCCTGGCGGCGATTGCCGGCACCACGTTGGCCAATATTGCGGCATGGGCCGATGGCCGGACGCAGAACCTCGTCGAAGGATGATCAGCGGTCACATACCAGGCTCATGATCAGCAGGCACCCGTGATAGGATGCCGCGCCTATTTGGAGGATCCATGGCCGAACACGATTTCCGCTTCAGCTTGCTGAGCCCGCAACACACCCTGATCGAATGCCGTGCCCTGGTGCCGGGCCGTTACCAGGTCACCGGCAACGGTGGCTCGATCAAGCATGACGACGTGCTGATCGTCACCCTGCGCGGCAGTAAAACCTTGTCCATGCGCCTTACCGTCGAAGGTGACGCGCGCTACTCCATCCGCCCTGCCGGCCAGTGGGTCGCCATGGCCCGCGGGCCGAAGTTCGGCGAGCTGGAGATTCACACCTGGAAGGTCAACTGCGACAGCTGCGACACCGTGCTGGAGTTTGAATTCGCGGTGGAAACCAAGCTGACCAAGGAGCCGCTGCAACCGGCCGCCAATGCACGCATTGCCGAGTTGGGTTGGGCCAGCGAAGGCGACAAACATCGTTGCCCGAAATGCCAGAAGGCCGGGCAATGAAAGGCCTGCTTCTGCTCGCCGCCGTCGGTGCGGCCCTGAGTGGCTGCGCCGGTGACGCGGCCAAGCTCAAGCAGGATCACAGCTACGTGGTGGAGTGGATTGGTGAGCGGCCGTTGATGGATTACGCACACCTGACCGTCACCCTCGGCGCCGATGGGCGTGCCTACGGCAACGGCGGTTGCAACCACTGGTTCGCGCCGTACACCCTTGAGGGCGACAAACTCAGCTTCGGCAAGCTCGGCAGCACCCGCAAGCTCTGCGCCGAGGCCCTGATGGAGCAGGAACAGCGCTTCTTCCAGGCCCTGCAAGGCGTACAGCGCTGGGACATCTCGCCGATCGAGCAGACCCGCTTCTGGCCGACCGAAGGCAAGCCGATTCGCCTATGGCTCGAAGAGGGCTGATTCCACCGACCTACAGGTTGGTGAGATTTAAATAATGAGATGGGTTGGCAGGTGGGAAGTTGCTCGGCTGTAGATCTCGTGGGCACCGCTGGGCCCCTGTGGGAGATGTCGAGCTTTAGCGAGGCTTCGATGGCGGCGGCATGGTTGGCAGGTGTGTCGGCTGACACACCGCTATCGGGGCAAGTCGAATCGTCGCACCGCCCCTCCCACATTTGATCGGGGGCAATACTCTAGCCGCGCAAGGCCTTGAGCTTGGCCAACACCCCTTCCGCCGTCTGCTCACCCATCAACTGCTCGCGCACCTTGCCCTTGTCATCAATGATATAGGTCACCGGCAACGCTTCGCTGCGCGGAATCTCGAAGATCCCGTCCGGGTTCTGTGCCAGCACGGTGAACTTGATCCCCAGTTTGTCGCTGGCCTCTTTCAGCTCTGCACCCTGCACATTGTCGAAGTTAACCCCGAACACCCCCACGCCCTGCCCCTTCAACTGTTCCGCCAGGGCGTTGAGTTCGGGGATTTCCGTACGGCATGGGCCACACCATTCCGCCCAGTAGTTGACCACCAGCCACTGTTTGTCCAGGCGCTCGGCCGCGACCTTCTGGCCGTACTGGTCAACGCCGTAGTCATTGCCGCAGCCGCTGAGCAGCAGGGTTGTAATGATCGCCAATGCACCGATCAGTCGCCTTGTCATGGGGTATTCCTTCGCAAAAATGAACGTTGGCTGCGACCTATCGCCTCTGACGGTTTAAGGACAGGACGCCGCGCAGGTAGAATACCCGCCACCTTACGCAAGATGCGACCCGCACATGACCGATCTGACGCTTTATCACAACCCGCGCTGCTCGAAATCCCGCGGTGCGCTCGAACTGCTGGAAGCCCGAGGCCTCGCCCCCACCGTGGTGCGTTACCTGGAAAACCCGCTGAATGCCGCGCAATTGAAGGCACTGCTGGCCAAGCTGGGCATCAGCGCCCGCCAACTGCTGCGCACCGGCGAAGACGAATACAAGGCCCTCAACCTGGCCGACGCCAGCCTCAGCGAAGCGCAGTTGATCGCCGCGATCGCCGAACACCCCAAGCTGATGGAACGCCCGATCCTGGAAACCGCCAATAAAGCCATCATTGGCCGTCCGCCAGAGAACGTGCTGGAGATCCTGCCGTGACTGCGCCGTATGTGCTGGTGTTGTATTACAGCCGCAATGGCTCGGTGAGCGAAATGGCTCGGCAGATTGCCCGTGGCATCGAGCAAGGCGGGATGGAAGCGCGGCTGCGCACCGTACCGGCGATCTCCACCGAATGCGAAGCCGTGGCGCCGAGCATCCCGGACGAAGGCGCGCTGTACGCCAGCCTCGATGACTTGAAAAACTGCTCGGGCCTGGCCCTGGGCAGCCCGACGCGCTTCGGCAACATGGCCGCGCCGCTCAAGTACTTCCTCGACGGCACCAGCAACCTGTGGCTCACCGGTGCGTTGGTCGGCAAGCCGGCCGGGGTGTTCACCTCCACCGCCAGCCTGCATGGCGGCCAGGAAACCACGCTGATGTCGATGCTGCTGCCGCTGCTGCACCACGGCATGCTGATCACTGGCCTGCCCTACAGCGAACAGGCGCTGCTCGACACCCAGGGCGGCGGCACGCCGTATGGCGCCAGCCACCATGCCGGGCCGGATGGCAAGCGCCTGCTCGACCCGCATGAAATCACCCTGTGCCGGGCCCTGGGCCTGCGCCTGGCCAAGACCGCCACGCTGCTGGAGAACGGCCGTGGCCAGGAAGCCTAAGGTTCTACCGCCGCAAGCGTGGCTGGAGCCACGGGTCAAGGCGGCACGCGCGTTAAGCCTGCTGGCGTTTTTCGCCCTGGTGGGTTTGTTGTGCGGGTACTACCTGTTCGTCGCCGACCTGCACGGCGCACGCCCGTGGGTGATCCTGCTGATCGAACTGGTGCCGCTGCTGGTGCTGGCGCCGGGGATGATCATCGGCAGCGCGCGCGGGTATTCGTGGATGTGCTTTGCGGTGAACCTGTATTTCATCAAGGGCGCGCTGGCGGCGTATGACCCGAACCGGCAATGGTTCGGGGTGCTGGAGATGCTGGCCAGCCTGGCGGTGTTTTGCACGGCGCTGCTGTATGTGCGCTGGCGGCACCAGTTGAACCGCCGGTTGGCCACACCCTAAAACCCGGTCAGTGATTCACCGTATAGGCCAGCATCATCGACAGCTGGCACATCGGCCGCCCACTCTCGGCATGCCACTGGTTGAACGCAGCCTGCACCGTGGCCAGGTCGCGCAGGCTGGTGGGTGCCTTGTCGACAATCTTCTGCGCATTCAATGCCGCGACCACGTCATCGCTCGGCACAAAGGTATCCTTGCCCACCATCCGCAAAAAGCGCGGGGCCGACAGCCCGCCCAGCTGATGACCGTGCTTGCTCAGGTATTTCCATAACCCGACGATATCGGTCACCGGCCAGTCGGCGATAAATGCGCCGAAGCTGCCTTTTTCCTGCTCGATGTCCAGGATCATCTGCGCATTGCGCGGCACACTCTTGAGCTTGCCCAGGTGACGGATGATGCGCGTGTCCTGCATCAGCCGCTCCAGGTGCTCGGCCCCCATCAACACGACTTTTTCCGGGTCGAAGCCGAAGAACACCTGCTCGAAGGCCGGCCACTTGGCATCCACCACGCTGTGTTTCAAGCCGGCGCGAAACACGCGCAACGCCAAGGTCGACAGGTAGCGATCATCACTGATCTTGCGTAACTGCGCCGGAGTCTTGGGCACCGGCAGGTGGGCGTCCAGCTCGGCCGCTGAACCGAAGCGGTTCAGACAATATTCGTGCAGCCACTTGTAATCGCGCATGCCCTCTCCTGCTGTTGAATGCTGGCAATTGAATTGAAAACGGCGCCCGCAAGCGCCGTGTGTCAGAGCGTTGAATGGGCTCAGAGGTTCACAACATTGACGAAGCGCGGCGCGGCGCTCTCATCGATTTTAAGGCTGGTGAAGTCGAACAGGTTGCGGTCGGCCAATTGCGACGGCTGCACGTTCTGCAGGCTGCGGAAGATACTTTCGGTACGCCCGGGGGTCTTGCGCTCCCAATCCACCAGCATGTCCTTGACCACCTGGCGCTGCAGGTTTTCCTGGGAGCCGCACAGGTTGCACGGGATGATCGGGAATTGCTTGAAGTCGGAATAGGCCTGGATGTCCTTCTCGTTGCAATACGCCAGCGGGCGGATCACCACGTTGCGGCCGTCATCGGCACGCAGCTTGGGCGGCATGGCCTTGAGCGAGCCGTTGAAGAACATATTGAGGAAGAAGGTCTCGACGATATCGTCGCGGTGATGACCCAGGGCCATCTTGGTCGCCCCGATCTCATCGGCAAAGGTGTAGAGCGTGCCACGGCGCAGGCGCGAGCATAGCGAGCAGGTGGTCTTGCCTTCAGGGATCAGTTCCTTGACCACCGAATAGGTGTCTTTTTCGACGATGTGGTACTCGACGCCCAGCGCCTTGAGGTAGGCCGGCAGCACGTGCTCGGGGAAGCCCGGTTGTTTCTGGTCCATATTGACCGCAACGATGTCGAACTTGATCGGCGCGACCTTTTGCAGGTGCAGCAGCACGTCGAGCATGGTGTAGCTGTCTTTGCCGCCGGAGAGGCAGACCATGACCTTGTCGCCGTCCTCGATCATGTTGAAATCGGCGACTGCCTCACCGGCCAGGCGGCGCAGGCGTTTTTGCAGTTTGTTCTGGTTGACCGTAAGAGTGCCCATGGCGCTTGGATCCGCTGGAGGTGTGTGACGAAAAGCCGGGTATTTTACGCAAAAAAAACAGCTAAAGGGCTAACAGTAAAAGACCCCGCCGCGATTAGGCCCCCTGTTTACAGCGCAATTTGCTCTAAAGGCCCTACGGTTATTCCGGTCATCCCTTCCTATACTGCGACTTGAGGTCGCACACATATATCCAGACCTTTGTGGCCATCTGGCCCGTGGGCGCTCCGATGGGGGGCGATGGTAATAACGACAGGAGTGACTGGCATGATCCATCACGTCGTGGGGCTGTTTACCCATCCCGACCAGGAATGGCGGGAAATTCGTGGCGATAAAGAAGAAAGCATCGGCCACATGTACCTCACTCACACCCTGATTCTCGCGGCGATCCCCGCCGTATCGGCTTTTATCGGCACCACCCAGGTCGGCTGGGTCATCGGCAACCGCTCCCCGGTCATGCTGACCCAGGAAAGTGCGCTGTGGATGACTCTCATGTCCTACGCGGCCATGCTCGGCGGCGTGGCAGTGATGGGCGCGTTCATCCACTGGATGGCCCGCACCTACGACGCCAACCCCAGCATGGCGCGGTGCGTGGCGTTTGCCACCTATACCGCGACACCTCTGTTTATCGGCGGGCTGGCGGCGCTCTACCCGCATATGTGGCTGGGCATGGTGGTGGGCACTGCGGCGATCTGCTACACGGTGTACCTGCTGTATGTCGGCGTACCGACCTTCATGAGCATCGATCCGGATGAAGGCTTCCTGTTTTCCAGTTCGATACTGGCCGTAGGGCTGGTGGTGCTGGTGGCGATCATGGCGTTTACCGTGATCGTCTGGGGCCTGGGCGTGGGGCCGATCTACACGAACTGACCCGTTCAATGGCAAAGGCAAGGCCACCGCAAGGTGGCTTTGTGCGTGATGGATGACCATTCGGCGCCTGACAGATTCGGAAACACCCCGCTTTGCGGCATACTGGACGCCTCTGGAGATATGTACAGCATGCCCGAGCAACTCAATACCCGCGTCGAAGATTGTTTCCTGCAAGCCGAATCCTTTTTCAAACGAAGCTTCAAACGCCCCCAGGTCAGCCTCAAGCTGCGGGGCCAGAAGGCCGGTGTCGCGCATTTGCACGAGAACCTGCTGCGCTTCAACCCACAGTTGTACCGAGAAAACAGCCAACACTTCCTGAAACAGACCGTGGCCCATGAGGTGGCGCACCTGATTGCCCACCAATTGTTCGGCGAACGCATCCAGCCCCATGGCGAGGAATGGCAACTGATCATGCGTGGGGTCTATGAACTGCCGCCGGACCGCTGCCACACCTATGCCGTGAAGCGTCGCCAGGTAACCCGCTATATTTATCGTTGCCCGTGTGCGGACAGTGACTTTCCGTTTTCGTCGCAACGCCATGGCATGGTGGCTCAGGGGCGGCGGTACCTGTGTCGGCGCTGTCGGCAGACATTGGTGTTTACCGGCGAAACCAGAGTGGAATAAAGGCCTCATCGGGAGCAAGCCCCCTCCCACATTTTGATCGTATTCACAGGCCTAATGTGGGAGGGGGCTTGCTCCCGATAGCGTCCGCCCAGCCACTACATAATCACCTTGGAGCTGCGCAGCTCGCTGATGCGCTGGGGGCTCAAGCCCAGCTCCGCCAACACTTCATCACTGTGCGCACCCACGGCGACGCCAATGTGCCGGGGCGCTGGCAACCCTTCCGAAAACTTCAACGGGCAGGCTATCTGCGCCTGGCTAGAGCCATCACCCCTGGGCACCTGGCTGACCAGCGCCCGCGCCTTCAACTGCGGATGGGCCACGGCTTCGCTGAGCGTCAGCACCGGCTCCACGCAGGCATCCACCCCGGTAAACAGCTCGCACAATTGCTCGAAACTGCGCTTCTCGAACTCCACCTGCAAGGCCTGCTTAAGCGCCGGCTGCTGCTCAGGCTTCAAGCCCTGCGCGGCCAACTCCGGGCGGCCCAACGCTTCACACAACTGCTGCATGAAAGCCGGTTCCAGGCTGCCGACCGACATCCAGCGCCCATCTCGGGAGCGGTAGTAATCGTAGAAACTCCCGCCATTGAGCACATGGCCCTCCCGCTCAGGCTCCACACCACACGCCAGGTAACCCGCGCCGGCCATGGCGTTCAGGCTGAACGAGCAATCGGTCATGCTGACATCCAGGTATTGGCCGACCCCGCTCTGCTGCCGGGCGATAACGGCCGCCAGCAGCCCCACCACCGCATGCAGCGAACCGCCGCCCACGTCCGCCAACTGCACGCCCAAGGGCAGTGGCCCGCTGTCCCGGCGCCCGGTGTAACTGGCGACCCCGGCCAGCGCCAGGTAGTTGATGTCATGCCCGGCGCGGTCCTTATAGGGCCCGGTCTGGCCATACCCGGTGATCGACACATAAATCAGCCGCGGGTTGATCGCCTTCAGCGCCTCGTACCCCAGACCCAGGCGTTCCATCACGCCGGGGCGGAATTGTTCGAGGACAATGTCGTAGTCCTTGACCAGTTCGCGCACGATCTCCAGCGCCTGGGCCTGCTTCAAATCCAGCGCCAGACTGCGTTTGTTGCGGTTGAGATAGGCATGGCTGGCGGAAGTCCCCTGGTCATGGGGCGGCAGCACCCGCAGCAGGTCGATGCGCGTGGGGGACTCGATACGCAGTACCTCCGCGCCCATGTCCGCCAGCATCAAGGAAGCAAACGGGCCGGGCAGTAAGGTGGAAAAATCCAGCACTTTGAGGGACGCCAAGGGACCTGACATGGAGACTCCATTTGGGTTTCGGATTCCCACAGACTAGGCAGCCTGGCGCCTACCGGCAATCGTCAGAACGATCATCGAGGGTGACCGTTTTGATCATGGCGGGCTTTTTCGTGGCGGCGGCTTTATCATTGGCCCACGTTTGCTTGCAGAGTGTTCCATGAAGTTTGCGATTGCAGTGTTTTCCGCCGCCCATGCGCCCTCCTCGCGCCGCGCCCTGCTGTTTGCACAGGCGGCGTTGGCCGGCGGGCATGAGATTGTGCGGCTGTTTTTCTATCAGGACGGCGTCTACGGCGCCTCCAATAACATCGTTGCACCCCAGGATGAGCAGGACATCGCCCGCCAATGGCGCGAGTTGGTCAATGTGCATCAACTCGACGGCGTGGTGTGCATCGCTGCCGCCTTGCGTCGTGGCGTGCTTAATGCCGAGGAAGCCACGCGCTATCAACGCAGCGCGGCCAACCTGGATGCGCCCTGGGCATTGTCGGGCCTGGGGCAATTGCACGACGCCACCCAGGCCGCCGACCGCCTGATCTGTTTTGGAGGGCCGTGACATGTCCAAATCCTTGTTAGTGATCAGCCGCCAGGCGCCCTGGTCCGGGCCGAGCGCGCGCGAAGCGCTGGATATCGTGCTGGCCGGGGGCGCGTTTGATCTGCCGATCGGCGTGCTGTTCATGGATGACGGCGTGTTCCAACTGGCGCCGCATCAGGACGCCAAGGCCGTGCAGCAAAAGGACCTCAGCGCTAACTTGCAGGCGTTGGGCCTGTTCGGCATCGATGACGTGTTCGCCTGCAGCCATAGCCTGGGTGAGCGCGGGCTGACGCAGCCGGCCAATGCCCAGTCGCTGGACAGCGAAGCGATCGCCAAGCTGATTGACCGTTACGACCAGGTGATGACCCTCTGATGTCGACTCTACATGTGGTTTCCCACTCCCCGTTTACCGACAGCCGCCTCGACAGTTGCCTGCGTATCTGTGGCGCCGAAGACGCGATCCTGCTCTGCGGCGATGGCGCCTATGGGCTGCATAACGCGGCCCTGCACACCAAGGGCATAAAGGTTTTTGTGCTGGCCGAAGACATGCAGGCGCGCAATCTGCCGCTGCCGGATTGGGCCGACAGCGTGGACTACCCGGGTTTCGTGCAGCTGTCGCTCGACTACAGCAAGGTCAACACCTGGCTATGAACACCCTGACCATAGGCGCGCGCACCCTGGACCTGGACAAGGACGGTTACCTCGTCGACCTGAATGAATGGTCCGATGAGGTGGCCAATGCCCTGGCCGCCGTCGAAGGCCTGGAATTGACCGCCGATCATTGGCAGATCCTCGAACTGCTGCGCCAGTTCTACGCCGAATTCCAGCTGTCCCCTGCCACGCGGCCGCTGATCAAGTACACCGCCTTGAAGCTCGGCCCGCAAAAGGGCAACAGCCTGCACCTCAACACACTGTTCAACGGCACTCCCGCCAAACTCGCCGCCAAGCTGGCGGGCCTGCCCCGGCCGACGAATTGCTTATGACCGACTTTGCCCCACTGACCCTTGAAACCCCTGCCGAGCATCCGTTTGCGCAGTTCGTGCGCATCCTGGGCAAAGGCAAGCGCGGCGCGCGCAACCTCACCCGCGAAGAGGCCCGCGAAGCCATGGGCATGCTGCTCGACGAAAAAGTCGAAGACACCCAGCTCGGCGCCTTCCTGATGCTGCTACGCCACAAGGAAGAAAGCCCGGAAGAACTCGCCGGCTTTACCGAAGCCGTGCGTGAACGCTTGAACGCCCCCGCACTGAATGTGGATGTCGACTGGCCGACCTACGCCGGCAAGAAGCGCCACCTGCCGTGGTTCCTGCTGGCGGCCAAGTGCCTGGCGCAACATGGCGTGCGCATCCTCATGCACGGCGGCGGCGCACACACGGCGGGCCGGCTGTACACCGAACAATTGCTGCAAACCCTGCACATCCCGCTGTGCCGTAATTGGCAGCAGGTCGGGACCGCGTTTGAACAAGGCAACCTGGCGTTTATCCCGCTGGGCGATTGGGCGCCGCAACTGCAACGCATGATCGACCTGCGCAACACCCTCGGCCTGCGCTCGCCGATCCACTCCCTGGCGCGCCTGCTCAACCCGCTGAATGCGCGCTGCGGCCTGCAAAGCATTTTCCACCCCGGTTACCAGGGCGTGCACCGCGATGCCAGCGGCCTGCTTGGCGATCATGTGATCGTGGTCAAGGGCGACGGCGGCGAAGTCGAGATCAACCCCGACACGATCAGCCACCTCTATGGCACCACCGGTGGCGAAAGCTGGGATGAAGAATGGCCTGCCCTCTCCGACCAGCGCCACGTCAAGCCGGCAACCCTGGAGCCTGATCACTTGAAGGCCGTGTGGCGCGGCGACGTAGAAGACAGCTACCCGCAACTGGCGCTGATCGCCACCATGGCCCTGGCCTTGCGCGGCCTCGGCCACCCACGGGAACAGGCGTTCGAATTAGCCCGGCAATACTGGGATGCACGGGACAAATCGATTTAATCGATCATTCACGCCCGGTCTTTGCGCTTTTAGTTCGAACTCATCCCTTTAGACTGGGCTCCAACGCTTATTAGCCAAGGAGCCAGTCATGGGTTTGCTGATCGAAGGACACTGGAAAGACCAGTGGTACGAAAGTAGCGCAGATGGCGCTTTCCAGCGCGAACAGGCCCAGCGCCGCCACTGGGTGACCGCCGATGGCCAGCCGGGGCCCAGCGGCGAAGGCGGCTTCAAGGCCGAGGCCGGTCGTTATCACCTTTATGTGTCCCTGGCCTGCCCCTGGGCCCACCGCACCCTGATCCTGCGCAAGCTCAAGGGCCTGGAAAGCGTGATCGACGTGTCCGTGGTCAGCTGGCTGATGCTGGAAAACGGCTGGACCTTCGACAAGGCCCACGGCTCCACCGGCGATAAGCTCGATGGTTTCGAATTCATGCACCAGCGCTATACCGCCGACACCGCCGACTACACCGGCCGCGTCACCGTGCCGGTGCTGTGGGACAAGCAGCTCAACCGCATCGTCAGCAATGAATCGGCGGAGATCATCCGCATGTTCAACAGCGCGTTCAACGGCCTGACCGGCAACACCCTGGACTTCTACCCTGAGCCGCTGCGCGCGACCATCGATGGGCTCAACGAGCGGATCTACCCGGCCGTGAACAATGGCGTGTACCGCGCAGGCTTTGCCACCTCACAAAAAGCGTATGAAAGCGCGTTTGATGATGTGTTTGCCGAACTGGATCACCTGGAGCAGCACCTGGGCGACCATCGCTACCTGGCCGGCGAGTACCTGACCGAGGCGGATGTGCGCTTGTTCACCACGCTGATTCGTTTTGATGCGGTGTATTACAGCCACTTCAAATGCAATCTGCGGCGGATTGCCGATTATTCGAACCTGTCGAATTGGCTGAGGGAGATGTATCAGTGGCCGGGCGTGGCCGAGACGGTGGATTTCACACACATCAAGGGGCATTACTATGGGAGCCACCGCACCATCAACCCGACGGCGATCGTGCCGAAGGGGCCGTTGCAGGCGTTTGATGCCGGGCATGATCGAGCGCGGCTAACCAGCAAAGGCATTTGGAGCTGATACAAAACCCGTAGGAGCGAGCTTGCTCGCGAAGAACTCAAAAACACCGCGTGCATTCAGGATGGGCGCGTTATCGTTGACGATTTTCGCGAGCAAGCTCGCTCCTACAGTCGATGTGTGCGCAGGTGCTCAGACTTGTGACTGGGCGCCTTCAAACCACTTCAGCTTCTCGCGCAGCACCACCACCTCACCGACGATCACCAGCGTCGGCGCATGCACTTCATGCTCCGCCACCATGCGCGGCAAGTCCGCCAGGGTGCCGGTAAACACGCGCTGGTTGGACGTGGTGCCCTGCTGGATCAACGCCGCCGGGGTATCCGCGGCACGCCCATGCTTGATCAGTTGCTCACAGATGATCGGCAAGCCAATCAAGCCCATGTAGAACACCAGGGTCTGCGACGGCCCTACCAGGTCACTCCAAGGCAGGTCCGACGTCCCGTTCTTCAAGTGCCCGGTGATAAAGCGTACCGACTGTGCGTAGTCGCGATGGGTCAGCGGAATCCCGGCGTACGCCGCGCAACCACTGGCTGCGGTGATCCCCGGCACCACCTGGAACGGGATGCCATGAGCCGCCAGTTCCTCGATTTCTTCACCGCCACGACCAAAGATGAACGGATCGCCCCCCTTGAGGCGCAGCACGCGCTTGCCTTGCTTGGCCAGGTCCACCAGTTGCTGGTTGATCTGGTCTTGCGGCACGGCGTGGTCGGCGCGGCGCTTGCCGACGTAGATGCGCTCGGCATCACGACGGCATAGCTCCAGAATCGCCGGCGCCACCAAACGGTCGTACAGCACCACGTCGGCTTGCTGCATCAGGCGCAGGGCACGGAAGGTCAGCAGGTCCGGGTCGCCCGGGCCGGCACCGACCAGGTACACCTCGCCCGGCGCATAAGGCGGTGCGCCGTTGACCTTTTCGATCAACAGACGCTCAGCCTCATCGCCCTGCCCGGCCAACTGACGGTCGGCAATCGGCCCTTGGAACACTTCTTCCCAGAACGCCCGACGCTGCTGCACATCCGGGTACAAACCTTTGACCTGGGCACGAAAGCGCGCCGCCAGCCCGGCCAACTGGCCGTAGGTGGACGGAATCCAGGTTTCCAGCTTGGCGCGGATCAAGCGCGCCAGCACCGGCGCATCGCCGCCGCTGGACACCGCGATCACCAAGGGCGAACGGTCGACAATCGCCGGGAAAATCACGCTGCACAAGGCCGGCGCGTCCACCACATTGACCGGAACGCAACGACGCTTGGCGTCACTGGACACTTGCGCGTTCAGTGGCTCGTCGTCGGTCGCCGCGATGATCAGGGTGCAGCCTTCCAGGTCGGCCTCCTGATAACCGCGCAGAATCATTTCCCCGCCACTGCCATGCACCAACTCACGCAACTGGTCTTCGATCTGGGGAGCAACCACCCGCAGCACTGCGCCGGCGTCAGCCAGCAGGCGGGATTTGCGCAAGGCAATCTCCCCCCCACCGACGACCAGCACACGACTGCCGCGCAGGTTATGAAACAGCGGCAGGAATTCCATTTAGCGGATGACCTCGACGCCCGCCATGTAAGGCTTGAGCACTTCAGGTACGCGGATCGAACCGTCAGCCTGCTGGTAGTTTTCCAGCACCGCCACCAGGGTACGACCTACAGCCAGGCCCGAACCGTTGAGGGTGTGCACCAGCTCCGGCTTGCCGGTTTCCGGGTTACGGAAACGCGCCTGCATGCGCCGGGCCTGGAAATCACCGCAGTTGGAGCACGAGGAAATCTCGCGGTATTTGTCCTGGCTGGGTACCCACACTTCGAGGTCGTAGGTCTTCACGGCGCTGAAACCCATGTCGCCGGTGCACAGCGCCAGGACGCGGTACGGCAGCTCCAGCAGCTGCAGGACGCGTTCGGCGTTGGCGGTCAGGCCTTCCAGGGCGTCCATGGAGGTCGACGGCTCAACCACTTGCACCATCTCGACCTTGTCGAACTGGTGCTGGCGGATCATGCCGCGGGTGTCACGACCCGACGCCCCGGCTTCACTGCGGAAGCACGGGCTGTGGGCGACGAACTTGAGCGGCAGTTGCTTGGCATCGAGGATCTCGCCCGCAACGATATTGGTCAGCGACACTTCGGCGGTCGGGATCAGGTACAGATCGGCTTCGCCATCGCGGCTGATCTTGAACAGGTCCTCCTCGAACTTCGGCAGCTGGCTGGTGCCCATCAGCGCCGGCGCCTGTACCAGGTACGGGGTGTAGGCCTCTTCGTAACCGTGCTCGCCGGTGTGCAGGTTGATCATGAACTGCGCCAGGGCACGGTGCATGCGTGCGATCGGGCCGCGCAGCAAGGCAAAGCGTGCACCGGACATCTTGGCGGCGGTTTCGAAATCCAGGCCGCCAGTCAATTCGCCCAGGGCGACGTGGTCCTTGATCTCGAAATCAAACGCTTTTGGCGTGCCCCAGCGACGCACTTCGACGTTGCCGTCTTCGTCTTCGCCAATCGGCACGGACTCGTGCGGCAGGTTGGGAATACCCAACAGGATCGAATCCAGCTCGGACTGAATGCCTTCCAGCTCGACCTTGCCGTCGGACAGCTCGGTGCCCATGCGCTCGACGTCCGCCATCAACGGCGCGATGTCTTCGCCACGTTGCTTGGCCTGACCGATGGATTTGGAACGCGCATTCCGCTCAGCCTGCAGTGCTTCGGTGCGGGTCTGGACGGTCTTGCGCTGTTCTTCCAGCGCTTCGATGCGCGCAACATCCAAGGCAAAGCCACGGGATGCCAGGCGGTCCGCTACGTCCTGAAGGTTGCTACGTAACAGTTTGGAATCGAGCATGTCGGTCTCTCGTTTATCAAAGTTTGGTCAAGGACAGGCCGGCCCAGGTGGCGAGCAGCCCGCCGAACACGCTGATGCCGAGGTACCCGAAGGCGACCAGGGCCTGCCCGCTTTCCAGCAGGCGCAGCGTATCCAGTGAAAAGGATGAAAAGGTCGTCAGACCGCCTACAAAGCCGACAATCAAGCCGGCGCGAATTTCAATCGGTACTTCCGGGCGCAACAGGAACCAGCCGTACAACAACCCGATGATCAGGCAACCCACCAGGTTGACCGCCAGGGTCGCCGCATAAAAATGCTTCGGCCAATGGGCGCTCACCCAAGTACCGGTGGCGAAACGCAATAATGTACCAGCGATGCCGGCTGCGGACACGGCAAGAATCGTCTTGAACACTACTTTCTCCGCTGTTTTGGGCTGAGGCGGTCGAGTTGGGCGAGGTGATTGAGCTTTTCACCGATCTTCAGCTCCAGGCCACGGGGCACCGGCTGGTAGAACGGCTGCGGCTCAAGCTCGTCGGGGAAATAGTCTTCGCCGGCGGCATAGGCGTCCGGCTCATCATGGGCATAGCGGTATTCATCACCGTAGCCCAGTTGTTTCATCAACTTGGTCGGCGCATTGCGCAGGTGCAGCGGCACTTCGAGGGAGCCGTGTTCGGCGGCCGCACGCAGGGCGGACTTGAAGCCCATGTACACCGCGTTGCTTTTCGGCGCGCAGGCCAGGTACGTGATGGCCTGGGCCACCGCCAGCTCACCTTCCGGGCTGCCGAGGCGCTCCTGCACTTCCCAGGCCGCCAGGCACAGGCTCAGGGCGCGCGGGTCGGCGTTGCCGATGTCTTCACTGGCCATGCGCACCACGCGGCGCGCCAGGTACAGCGGGTCGCAGCCGCCGTCGATCATGCGCGCAAACCAATACAGCGCGCCGTCCGGGTTGGAGCCGCGCACGGATTTGTGCAGCGCCGAAATCTGGTCGTAGAAGGCTTCGCCGCCCTTGTCGAAACGCCGACGCGTATCGCCGAGCAGGCTTTGCAGCAGGTCGACGCCAATCTCGCTGCCGTCTTCGGCCAGGTCGGAGGCGTTCTCCAGCAGGTTGAGAAAGCGCCGGCCATCACCATCGGCGGCGCTTAGCAGAATCTTGAAGCCTTCATCGCTGAGGCTCAGTTGGCGCTTGCCCAAGCCCTTGTCTTCGCTCAGGGCGCGGTGCAACAGCTTTTGCATCGCGGCTTCATCGAGGCTCTTGAGCACATAGACCCGCGCCCGCGAGAGCAACGCATTGTTCAATTCAAACGAAGGGTTTTCGGTGGTGGCACCGATAAAAATCAGCGTGCCATCCTCGACGTAGGGCAAAAACGCATCCTGCTGCGACTTGTTGAAGCGATGCACTTCGTCGACAAACAGGATGGTGCGCTTGCCGTACTGTCCGGCCTGCTGCTTGGCCACCTCGACGGCCTGGCGGATCTCCTTGACCCCGGCCAGCACGGCCGAGACCGTTTCGAAGTGTGCATCCGAGACTTTTGCCAGCAGCCGCGCCAGGGTGGTCTTACCCACGCCCGGCGGCCCCCAGAAAATCATCGAGTGCAGCGCACCCTGCTCCAGGGCTTCGCGCAAAGGCTTGCCGCGAGCGAGCAGGTGTTCCTGACCGACGTACTCATCCAGGTTGGTCGAGCGCAGGCGCGCGGCCAAAGGCTGGGCAATCGGGTCACTTCGAAACAGATCCATGGGCAGCGTTTGAAACCTCTGGGCAGTTTATTCCTGGATCACGTCGGCACCCTTGGGGATGTCGAACTTGAACTTGGACGCCGGTACCGGCTGGTTGGCCTTGACCCCGGAGAACAGGATATCGGTGCGCTGGCCGACGCTGTCGACCAGGCGCATGTTATTGATCACGCCGTTGCCGAACGACAGGGACAGCGTGTCAAACAACGTGTCCTTGGATTTCGGCTTGAGGGTGAACTCGATCACGTTGCTGGTTTGCTTGGAGGTGATGTCGAAGCTGTCGTTGATTTTCGACACATCGCCCGACAGCAGCAGCGCCGGCGTCTGGTTCAGGCGCGGGTCGAGCTTCTTGATGGTCGCCTGCTCCAGGTCCGGGTCCCACAGGGTGACTTTCTGGCCGTCCGAGACGATGGTCTGCTCGGCCTTGCCTTCGGTGTGCCAGTAGAACAACCCTGGGCGCTGCACGGCCATCTCGCCGGCGGTTTCCTGCAACTGGGTGCCACCGGCATCCAGGGTGAGCTGGGAGAAGCGCGCAGTCAGGGTCTGGGATTTGTCCAACAGGTTTTTCAGGCTGGCGACGGAGGCCGGGTCAGCGTGGGCCGAAACAGCGGTCAGGGCCAGTGCCGGCAACAACAGCATGCGGATAAGACGCATGGGAGTCCTCATTGAGTCGTAAGGGCGCGCCGCGTGCTGCCACGCGGCACGGAATCAGTCGCGCATCTGCCCGGGGGCGATGACTTCGCGCGAGCCGTTGGTGTTCATTGCAGTGACGACGCCAGCGTTTTCCATGGCTTCGATCATGCGCGCAGCGCGGTTATAGCCGATCTTCAGCTTGCGCTGCACCGCAGAAATCGAGGCGCGGCGGCTTTCCAGCACGAACGCCACGGCTTCGTCATACAGCGCGTCGGTTTCGGCATCATCGTCGCCACCGCTGCTACCACCGTCGAAGCCGCTGCCGGCCTCTTCGACACCGGCGAGGATGTCGTCGTTGTATTCGGGCGCGCCACGCAGCTTCCAGGCCTCCACCACGCGGTGCACTTCATCGTCGGAGACGAAGGCGCCGTGGACCCGGATCGGCAGGCTGGTACCCGGCGGCATGTAGAGCATGTCACCGTGGCCCAGCAGTTGCTCGGCACCGCCCTGGTCGATGATGGTCCGTGAGTCGATCTTGCTCGACACCTGGAACGCCATGCGGGTCGGGATGTTGGCCTTGATCAGGCCGGTGATCACGTCCACCGACGGACGCTGGGTGGCGAGGATCAAGTGAATACCGGCCGCCCGCGCCTTCTGGGCGATACGCGCGATCAGCTCTTCGACCTTCTTGCCGACGATCATCATCATGTCGGCAAACTCGTCGACCACCACCACGATGGTCGGCAGCTTGCTCAACAGCGGTGCTTCGTCGTGGATACTTTCGCGCTTGTACAGCGGGTCGGTCAGCGGCGTGCCGGCGTCCTGGGCTTCCTTGACCTTGGCGTTGAAGCCCGACAGGTTACGCACGCCCATCTTCGCCATCAGCTTGTAGCGGCGCTCCATCTCGGCAACGCTCCAGCGCAGGGCGTTGGCGGCGTCCTTCATGTCAGTGACCACCGGGCAGAGCAGGTGCGGAATGCCTTCATAGATCGACAGTTCGAGCATCTTCGGGTCGATCATGATCAGCTTGGCGTCTTCCGGGCCGGACTTGAACAGGATCGACAGGATCATCGCGTTCACGCCCACCGATTTACCCGAACCGGTGGTACCGGCCACCAGCAGGTGAGGCATTTTGGCGAGGTCGGTGATCACCGGCTTGCCGCCGATGTCGTGGCCCAGGGCCAGGGTGACCGGCGACTTGAAGTTGTCGTATTCGGGCGTCGACAGCACTTCGGAGAAGCGCACGATCTGGCGATCTTCGTTGGGAATCTCGATACCCACGGTCGTCTTGCCCGGGATCACTTCCACCACGCGCACGCTGGTCACGGCCAGGGAGCGCGCCAGGTCCTTGGCCAGGTTGGAAATGCGGCTGACCTTGACGCCGGCAGCCGGCTGGATTTCGTAACGGGTAATCACCGGGCCGGGATGGATCGAGTCCACCGACACCTCGACGCCGAATTCCTTGAGTTTGATTTCCAGCAGATGGCCGACGGCCGCCAGGGACTCAGGGGAATAGTTGAGCTGTTTCTTTTCGGCCGGGTCGAGGATCGAGATCGGCGGCAAGGTGCCTTCCACGGCGCTGTCGACAAACAACGGCGCCTGTTTCTCTTTCTGCACGCGATGGCTTGGCTCGGCCGGCTTGGGCGGCGCCGGGGCGATCACCGGCGGCACCTGCTTCTCGCGGTCCGACATGTGCTTGCTCAGGGCCTGCTCGCGTTCGATCAGGCGTTCCTTGACCTTGGCCTGCTCACGGCGGTCCGGTGTGCTTGGGGCCACCACTTCGTTGACGCGGGTATCCACCTCGCGCAACTGGGCCACCATGCGCTTGCGTTCGACCCGGGCGGCCCACCAGCGGTTGGCAGCGCCCTGGAACAGCTCCAGCAGGTCGAGGGTGATCTTGCCCGTCACGTCCATCACCTTGAACCACGACAGGTCGGTGAACACGGTGAGGCCAAACAGGAACAGCGCGATAAACATCAGGGTGCTGCCCTGGATATTCAGGGTCTTGCGCGCCAGGTCGCCGAGGCTCTCGCCCAGCGCCCCACCCGCGCCCGCCGGCAGGCCGGTGGGTGCGTGGAAATGAATATGCGCCAGGGCGGCACCGGACAGCACCAGGAATACCAGGCCGATCAGGCGCCACGAAAACAGCCAGCCGCTCCACTGCCACGGCTCATGACGCTGGCGGAAGATCTGCCAGGTCTTGATCGCCAGTAACAGCGGGAAGATATAGGCGAAGTAACCCAGCACCATGAACAGGATATCGGCGCTGTAGGAACCGGCAGGCCCACCGAAGTTCTGCACGTCTTCGATCTTGCTGTTGTGGCTCCAGCCCGGATCGTCCTTGCCATAGGTGAGCAAGGCCATCATCAGGAACAGGCACAGCGCGCCGATAGCGATCAGCGCGCCTTCCTTGAGTCGATAGTGCAGGTGCTGGCGCCAGGCCGGCACGACGGCTGCTTTAGGTGTTGCGGCGGATTTCTTCAAAACGGGTCTTTTCCTGCGCCTGTTAGCGCGTCCATCTGTTGAATAAGTGCAAATACTGCCCAATCCGAGCAGCTGAAAAATGAACGAACGTCGTGGAATCTACTTTTAACACTGGGCGATTGCTGGATGAAATGGCGATAACGCCACAATGGCCGCATTGTACGGGTTTGTGTTGCGGTTGCCACGCCACTTGGCTTTCTTCAGGCAGCATAGCCAATTGTGTGTCACAACATGTTCAATTTGAGCATGCATTGTCTTTGCTGACAAAGGCTTATGAGCTGTTTTTACCAATCCAGGCAAGCTTGGCAAATGGCCTGCATGGGCCAGACCCGATTACGACCACGCCTCACGCAGAGAGTTGCAGAAACACCCGCTCACGCTTATGCACGCCAACAGCCGATTCGGGCTGGCCCCACAGCGCTGCGTCGACAATAATCACACCCCTTGGGGCAGGCGATCCGCCTGCCACTCCCCTCCCCTTCCGCAAGCCTGGATGCCATGCTGACCTGGTTACAACGCGACTCACTGACATTTCCCCCGCTGGCCAAGGCCATGCGTGAACCCAATGGCCTGCTCGCCGCCGGTGGCGACCTGTCGGCCGAGCGACTGGTGCAAGCCTACCGCCACGGTTGCTTTCCCTGGTTCTCGGAGGGCCAGCCGATCCTCTGGTGGTCGCCGGACCCGCGCACCGTGATATTCCCCGACGAGCTGCATGTCTCCCGCAGCCTGGGCAAACTATTGCGCCAGCAGCGCTATACCGTGACCTTCGACCAGGACTTTGCCGCCGTCATCCAGGCGTGCGCCGCGCCGCGTGCGTATGCCGATGGCACTTGGATCACCGAAGGTATCCAGCGCGCCTATCTGGAACTGCATCAGCGCGGCTATGCACATTCGGTTGAGGTATGGGACGAAGGCGTGCTGGTGGGCGGACTGTATGGCCTGGCGATGGGCCAGCTGTTTTTTGGCGAATCCATGTTCAGCCGTGCCGACAATGCCTCGAAATTCGGCTTTGCTACATTGACCCGGCAATTGCAGGCCTGGGGCTTTGTACTGATCGACTGCCAGATGCCCAATGATCACCTGCATAGCCTGGGTGCTCGCGCCATTCCTCGCAGTGAATTTGCCGATTTCCTAAAAGACCACCTGGACCAACGCAATTCCGGGCCATGGGTTTCTTAGGCGACATCCGCACACCTGGCTTACACTTATTTCAAAGCTTATCCGAGGGTTGATCATGACCGAGTTGGCGCGCTTGAAGTTTTATGCCACTCAACCCCACTCTTGCAGCTATCTGCCCGACGAGCAGGCCACCACGCTGTTCCTCGACCCCAGCCAGCCAATGGATGTGCACGTGTATGCCGATCTCTCGGAAATGGGTTTTCGACGCAGCGGCGATCATCTGTACCGGCCCCACTGCCAGAACTGCAATGCCTGCGTGCCGGCACGCATCCCCGTGGCGCAGTTTCTGCCGGACCGCAATCAGAAGCGCATCCTCAAGCGCAACGCAGACCTGACGGTGACAGCTGCCAAGCCGCGATTTACCGAAGAATACTTCGACCTGTACCAGCGCTATATCGAGCAGCGCCACGCCGACGGCGATATGTTCCCACCCAGCCGCGACCAGTTTTCCACCTTCCTGGTGCGTGACCTGCCGTTCTCGCGCTTTTACGAATTTCGCGCGGACGGCCGCCTGGTGGCCGTCGCCGTGACCGATTTGCTGCCTAACGGCCTATCAGCGGTCTACACCTTCTACGAGCCAGCCGAAGAGCGGCGCAGCCTCGGGCGTTTCGCGATCCTCTGGCAAATCGGTGAAGCACTGCGCCTGGAACTGGAGGCGGTGTACCTCGGATACTGGATCAAGAACTGCAAAAAAATGAACTACAAGACCCAATATCGCCCCATAGAACTGCTGATTAATCAAAGATGGGTCACGCTTAACTAGAACCCCTTGGCTTAAACACCCTTTTTCGGGCACAATGCACGCCGCTTTTGCCTGGCGCAGTTGCACCGGGCCATTCACTGGATACCGAGGGCTTTACTGCATGTCGAAAGAAGACAGCTTCGAAATGGAAGGCACTGTCGTCGACACCCTGCCCAACACCATGTTTCGTGTGGAGTTGGAAAATGGGCACGTCGTAACCGCGCATATCTCCGGCAAGATGCGCAAGAACTACATTCGTATTCTTACCGGTGACAAAGTGCGCGTCGAGCTGACGCCCTATGACTTGAGCAAAGGGCGCATCACTTACCGCGCTCGCTAAGCAAGTCAATACAAAACGCCCGGTTATGCCGGGCGTTTTTGTGTGCATGGGATTTCTCCAACACCAAGGGATCCTGTGGGAGGGGGCAAGCCCCATTCTGAGAATTGCATTTCAAGACAGCAAAAAGGCGCCTTTCGGCGCCTTTTGCGTTATTGCAGAACGATCAGGCCATTTCAGCCGTGGTTTCGAACTCGAAGGTCAGCTCGCCATCCTTCAGGTCGATATGCACCACGCCACCATGGTCGGAAAGCTCGCCAAACAGGATCTCTTCGGCCAGCGGCCGCTTGATCTTGTCCTGGATCAGGCGCGCCATCGGGCGAGCGCCCATTGCCGCGTCGTAGCCACCTTCGGCGATCCAGCTGCGTGCCGCTTCCGTGACATCCAGTTGCACGCGCTTGTCTTCCAACTGCGCCTGAAGCTCGGTAAGGAACTTGTCCACCACACTCTTGATGACCTCATGGCTGAGGCGACCAAACTGGATAATGGTATCCAGGCGGTTGCGGAACTCCGGCGTGAAGCTCTTCTTGATCACTTCCATCGCATCGGACGAGTGATCCTGGTGGGTAAAGCCGATCGAAGCCCGCGCGGCCGTCTCGGCACCGGCGTTGGTGGTCATGATCAGGATGACATTGCGGAAGTCCGCCTTGCGCCCGTTATTGTCGGTCAGGGTCCCGTGGTCCATTACCTGCAGCAGCAGGTTGAAGACTTCCGGGTGGGCCTTCTCGATTTCATCGAGCAGCAGTACGCAATGGGGCTGCTTGGTAATCGCCTCGGTCAACAGGCCGCCCTGGTCGAAACCGACATAGCCCGGAGGCGCACCGATCAGGCGCGACACGGTGTGACGCTCCATATATTCGGACATGTCGAAGCGCACCAGCTCGATCCCCATGGCCTTGGCCAATTGCCGCGCCGCCTCGGTCTTGCCGACACCGGTAGGACCGGCGAACAGGAACGAACCGACAGGCTTGTCCGGCGACTTGAGGCCCGCACGCGACAGCTTGATCGCGGTGGACAGCGCGTCGATCGCTGCGTCCTGGCCGAACACGGTGAGCTTGAGGTCGCGCTCCAGGTTACGCAGCAGCTCCTTGTCGGAACTGTTGACGTGTTTTGGCGGAATCCGCGCGATCTTCGCGACAATGTCCTCGACCTGAGGCACGTCGATGCGCTTCACACGCTTCTCGACCGGCTGCAGGCGCTGGTAGGCCCCTGCCTCGTCGATCACATCGATGGCCTTGTCCGGCATGTGCCGGTCATTGATGTAGCGCGACGCCAACTCGGCGGCCGCACGCAGCGCCTCATCGGTGTACTCGATGCCGTGGTGCGCTTCAAACCGCCCCTTGAGCCCGCGCAGGATGCCGATGGTGTCTTCGACCGACGGCTCGGACACGTCGACTTTCTGGAAGCGACGCGCCAAGGCACGATCTTTCTCGAAGATGCCGCGGAATTCCTGGAAGGTGGTCGAACCGATGCAGCGGATATCACCCGACGACAGTAACGGCTTGAGCAGGTTGGAGGCGTCCATCACACCACCGGATGCCGCACCGGCACCAATGATGGTGTGGATCTCGTCGATGAACAGGATCGCCTGCGGGCGTTTTTTCAGCTCGCCGAGCAGGGCCTTGAAGCGCTTCTCGAAATCGCCACGGTACTTGGTCCCGGCGAGCAACGCGCCCAGGTCAAGGGAGTAGACGACACTATTGGCCAGCAGGTCCGGCACCTGGTTGTCGACGATGCGCTTGGCCAGGCCTTCGGCAATCGCGGTCTTGCCCACGCCCGCCTCACCCACCAGCAACGGGTTGTTCTTGCGACGGCGCGCCAGGATCTGCGCTACGCGCTCCACCTCAAGCTCACGCCCCACCAACGGATCGATCCGCCCCTGGCGCGCCAGCTCATTGAGGTTGCTGGCATAGGCATCCAGCGGGTTGCTTGAAGAAGAAGACTCACCGCCCTCGTCGTCCTGCATATCCTGCTCACCCTCGGAATGATCGCCGTGCCCAGGCACCTTGGAGATACCGTGGGCGATGTAGTTGACGACATCGATACGGGCAACGCTTTGCTGCTTGAGCAGGAACACTGCCTGGCTTTCCTGTTCGCTGAAGATCGCCACAAGCACATTGGCGCCTGTGACTTCACGCTTACCGGAGCTCTGTACGTGGAAAACAGCACGCTGCAATACCCGCTGGAAGCCCAGGGTTGGCTGGGTCTCACGGTCCTCGTCATGCACGGGGATCAGTGGCGTGGTGGAGTCGATAAACTCCTGCAGGTCATGCTTGAGCTTGTCGAGATTGGCGCCGCACGCACGTAGTACCGTGGCGGCAGCTTCGTTATCCAAAAGTGCCAGCAGCAGGTGTTCGACGGTCATGAATTCATGACGCTTCGAACGAGCCTCCTTGAAGGCAAGATTGAGGGTGACTTCGAGCTCGCGGTTTAACATAGCTTCACCTCATACCCAAGTGGTCGGCGTTAACCGTCCTTCTCGATTTCACAGAGTAGCGGATGCTGGCTTTCCCTGGCGTACTGGTTGACCTGCATGGCCTTTGTCTCGGCGATGTCACGGGTAAACACTCCACATACTGCCCGTCCTTCTGTGTGAACGGCCAGCATTACCTTGGTCGCCAACTCGCGGTTCAGGTTAAAAAACACCTCGAGCACTTCGACCACGAAATCCATCGGTGTGTAGTCATCGTTGAACAAAACCACCTTGTACATCGGCGGCGCCTGTAAAGCAGGCTTGGCCTCCTGAACAGCAATGCCTGCAGAACCGTCGTCATCGTGTTCGTGATCCGGTCGATCCTGATTGAATGTTAGTCGAATCTGGCTGATTGCATGCATGGAAAGAAAGGTTCGTCAGTGGTTCAAATACAGTGGTGGGGGCGACCTGTCAGAATTTCAACTCTGACCGCTCAGTCGCCTTGACTATCGGCAAATCGGTGTTACAACCAATAGAACCCACAGTGGGTAAAAAAGGTCCGCGCAGTCAACCTTATTTATTCGGGTTAGGACGGATAAACTGGATGATACTCCAGTGATGGAGTCTGGTGCAGAGGGATATGGGTATGTCTGGCGTCAAGATCAGTGGCAAGGTCAAGTGGTTCAACAACGCCAAGGGATATGGCTTTGTTAATGAAGACGGTAAAACCGAGGACCTTTTTGCGCACTATTCAGCGATTAACATGGATGGGTACAAAACGCTGAAGGCGGGCCAAGCTGTGAGCTTTGAAATCATTCAAGGACCGAAAGGGCTGCACGCCGTGAATATCGGTGCAGTGAAAGCCGAAACACATGAAAAAAACACGCCATCAACCGCTCATAACGAAAAGAAACAAACGGCCTGACACCCCGCGAAGCGAGTGACATGCGATAAAAAACCGGCCACCCGATCGACTTGGGTTGGCCGGTTTTTTTGTACCAGGCTTTTACATGTGCGAAATCAATGCATCCCCAAAGCCCGACGAAGACACCAGCTTCGCGCCATCCATCAGGCGTTCGAAGTCATAAGTCACGGTCTTGGCCGAGATAGCACCGTTGGTGCCCTTGATGATCAAGTCGGCCGCTTCGGTCCAGCCCATATGACGCAGCATCATTTCCGCCGACAGGATCAATGAACCCGGGTTGACCTGGTCCTTGCCCGCATACTTGGGCGCAGTACCGTGGGTCGCCTCGAACATGGCAACGGTGTCGGACAGATTGGCACCCGGCGCAATCCCGATACCGCCCACCTCTGCCGCCAGGGCGTCGGACAGGTAGTCGCCGTTCAGGTTGAGGGTCGCGATCACGTCATACTCGGCCGGACGCAACAGGATCTGCTGGAGCATGGCATCGGCGATGGCATCCTTGACCACTACATTCTTGCCGGTCTTCGGGTTCTTGAACTGCATCCACGGGCCGCCATCCAGCAGGGTCGCACCGAATTCTTCAGCCGCCACTTCGTAGGCCCATTCCTTGAAGGCCCCTTCGGTGAACTTCATGATGTTGCCTTTGTGCACGATGGTCAGCGAGTCGCGATCGTTATCCACTACATATTGCAGGGCCTTGCGCGCCAGGCGCTTGGTGCCTTCCAGCGATACCGGCTTGATACCAATGCCGCAATCCTGATCGAAACGAATCTTGGTGACGCCCATTTCCTCCTTGAGGAACTTGATGACCTTTGTCGCTTCCGGCGAGCCGGCCTTCCACTCGATCCCGGCGTAAATATCTTCGGAGTTTTCGCGAAAGATGGTCATGTCCACATCGCCTGGTTTCTTGACCGGGCTGGGCACACCTTCGAACCAGCGCACCGGGCGCAGGCACACGTAGAGGTCGAGTTGCTGACGCAGGGCCACGTTCAGCGAACGAATGCCGCCCCCTACCGGAGTGGTCAGCGGGCCCTTGATGGACACCACGTAATCCTTGACCGCATCCAGGGTTTCCTGGGGCAGCCAGGTGTCCTGGTCGTAGACCTGGGTCGCTTTCTCGCCGGCGTACACCTCCATCCACGAGATCTTGCGCTTGCCGCCGTAGGCCTTTTCAACAGCGGCGTCGACCACCTTGATCATCACCGGGCTGATGTCGACGCCAATACCGTCACCTTCGATATACGGGATGATCGGTTGGTCAGGAACATTGAGAGAATGGTCTGCATTGACGGTGATTTTGTCGCCGACTGCCGGAACCTGAATCTTCTTGTATCCCATGCTGAACTCCATCTATGGATTGAACATCTGGCTGCGTTCGAGCCTACTCCAGATAAATGGCGACTGAAACCTCGCGCCATGCTCATTTGCATCGAAAACAGCATAAATTGCCGCCTACAAGCCTGAAAGCAAAGGGAAAAGCGCCAATCTTGAGCACTTCGTGCGACTTTAGGCGTAACCCGGTACCTGCGACCTTTAGACCAATGGACGACACACCTTTTGTATGAAGGCTCGGCGTAAGCATAGCGACCTATGTATAATGCCGCCGCTGACCAAAGAGTCACGATGGCAGACCGCTCTGGAACAGGGCCCTCCGCTACAAAGCAGGACTAATACAATAGTCCACCCGCTTGACGCTCGACTGATGCAACCCAACATCACCGCGAAGAAACCTCGACCTTTCGCTCATGGATGACTTTGAACGAACGCGCTCCACCCGGCGCATCTCGAGTTTCTGCGCACGCTTTCAGCAAAGAAGAGAGTTAATCCGAATATGCCCACCCGCTCGAAGATCATCTACACCTTCACCGACGAAGCCCCAGCCCTCGCCACCTATTCACTGCTGCCTATCGTAGAGGCCTTCACCGCTTCCGCTGATATTGCCGTGGAAACCCGCGACATCTCCCTCGCAGGGCGCATCCTCGCAAGCTTCCCCGAGCAACTGGGCACCAAGGCCGTACCGGACCACCTCGCCGAACTGGGCGACCTGGCCGTTACCCCTGAAGCCAACATCATCAAGCTGCCTAACATCAGCGCCTCGACCCCGCAGCTGCAAGCGGCGATCAAGGAACTGCAGGCCCAGGGCTACGCCCTGCCGGACTACCCGGAAACCGTAACCACCGACGCGGAAAAAGAAACCCGTGCACGTTACGACAAGGTCAAGGGCAGCGCCGTGAACCCGGTACTGCGCGAAGGCAACTCCGACCGCCGCGCGCCGCTGTCGGTCAAGAACTACGCTCGCAAGCACCCGCACAAGATGGGCGCCTGGGCTGCAGACTCCAAGTCCCACGTTGCCCACATGAGCAACGGCGACTTCTACGGCAGCGAAAAAGCCGTGCAGATCGAAGCCGCTGACGCTGTCAAGATCGAGCTGGTCGCCCAGGACGGCACCACCACCGTCCTGAAAGAAAAGACCAGCGTCAAGGCCGGCGAAATCATCGACAGCGCAGTACTGAGCAAGAACGCCCTGCGCAGCTTCATCGCCGCTGAAATTGAAGACGCCAAGAAACAAGGCGTACTGCTGTCGGTCCACCTGAAAGCCACCATGATGAAGGTCTCCGACCCGATCATGTTCGGCCAGATCGTTGCCGAATTCTATAAAGACGCCCTGGCCAAGCACGCAGACGTGCTGGCACAAATCGGCTTCAACCTGAACAACGGCATCGGCGACCTGTACGCCCGCATCAAGGCCCTGCCGGCCGAGCAGCAGGCGCAGATCGAAGCTGACATCCAGGCGGTCTACGCCGCTCGCCCTTCCCTGGCGATGGTCAACTCCGACAAAGGCATCACCAACCTGCACGTGCCGAGCGACGTGATCGTCGACGCCTCGATGCCGGCCATGATCCGTGACTCCGGCAAGATGTGGGGCACCGACGGCCAGCTGCACGACACCAAGGCCGTGATCCCGGATCGCTGCTACGCCACCATCTACCAGGCGGTGATCGAAGAGTGCAAGGCCAACGGCGCCTTCGACCCTACCACCATGGGCAGCGTGCCAAACGTTGGCCTGATGGCGAAAAAAGCCGAAGAGTACGGCTCCCACGACAAGACGTTCCAGGTCAAGGCTGACGGCGTCGTCCGCGTGACCGACAGCAAGGGCAACCTGCTGATGGAACAGAAAGTCGAAGCCGGCGACATCTTCCGCATGTGCCAGACCCAAGACGCGCCGATCCAGGACTGGGTCAAGCTGGCCGTCAACCGTGCCCGCGCCAGCAACACCCCGGCCATCTTCTGGCTGGACCCCAAGCGTGCACACGACGGCGTCGTGGTCGAGAAAGTCCAGGCCTACCTGAAAGACCACAACACCGAAGGCCTGGACATCCGCATCATGTCGCCGGTCGACGCGATGAAGTTCACCCTGGAACGTACCCGCAAAGGCCTGGACACCATCTCGGTGACCGGCAACGTACTGCGCGACTATCTGACCGACCTGTTCCCGATCATGGAACTGGGCACCAGCGCCAAGATGCTGTCCATCGTACCGCTGATGAATGGCGGTGGCCTGTTCGAAACCGGCGCCGGCGGTTCGGCGCCGAAGCACGTGCAACAGCTGCTGGAAGAGAACTTCCTGCGCTGGGATTCCCTGGGTGAGTTCCTGGCCCTGGCCGCTTCCCTCGAGCATTTGGGTGTGACGTACAACAACCCGAAAGCCCTGGTGCTGTCCAAGACCCTGGACCAGGCCACCGGCCAGTTCCTCGACAACAACAAGTCGCCATCGCGCAAAGTCGGCAACATCGACAACCGCGGCAGCCACTTCTACCTGGCGCTGTACTGGGCCCAGGCCCTGGCCGCCCAGACCGAAGACACTGCACTGCAAGGTCAATTCAGCGAACTGGCCAAGACCCTGGCCGCGAACGAAGCAACCATCG
Organism: Pseudomonas sp. CFBP13509; assembly: GCF_005233485.1. Taxonomy (NCBI): domain Bacteria; kingdom Pseudomonadati; phylum Pseudomonadota; class Gammaproteobacteria; order Pseudomonadales; family Pseudomonadaceae; genus Pseudomonas; species Pseudomonas sp. CFBP13509. The sequence goes on along the minus strand of NZ_QGAA01000007.1, from coordinate 148,813 downwards.
TTGCCGAGCTCAATGCCGTACAGGGCAAGCCAGTGGACATCGGCGGCTACTACGCGCCGAACCCGGAGCTGACCAGCAAGGCCATGCGCCCAAGCAACACCCTCAATGCGGCGATTGCCAAGTTGAAGTAAGGTTGTAGGGATGCATCACAAACCCCGGCCACGTGCCGGGGTTTGTGTTTTCAGGGTTTATGCAACACCGTATTCCTCGCGCCATGCGGCCTCGATAATCGCCAGGAACTGCGGTTTGTACCAAGGCTCCCAGCCCGGCCGCTGCTTGAGTTCAACCCCAAACCCCGGCAGCGCAGGCAAATGCGCGAGCGCTTCGACGTTTTTCAAGCCCGGCACCTGGGCAAACCAGGGTAAAAGCGTCACACCGACTCCCGCCTGGACCGCTGAACGCAGCGACATCAAGTCTTCAGACTCATACACGCAGCGCCACCTGATGCCACTCTCCTCCAAACGCCGAATCGCCAGGCTCCTGAACACGCAGGGCGCCTTGAACAGCGCCAGCGAAACTTCCTGCCCTTCCATGGGGGCTGCCGCACACTCGCCACCCAGCCACATCAACGAAAGTGCATGCAAAGGCACGCCAGCGACTTTTGGCAACTCATCAATCATCAGGCCAATATCGATTCGTCCCTCACTGAACGCCTCCGCGAGCAACAGGGAACGCGCGACCTTGACCACAATTCGCACTGAAGGTAATTCAAGCGCCAGAGCAGGAATAACGCGCTGCAGGATTTCCTCGCTGAAATATTCGGGAATACCCAGCGTCACGGACTCTTGAGTGCGACTGGCATCAAACAGGCTCCCCACTTTGTCGTTGACGCTGACCATTTGCTGGGCATAGCCGGTCAAGCGCTCTCCTTCGAGGGTGAGCAACACCTGCCGATTGTCGCGGGCAAAAAGCTCGACACCCAGCAAATCCTCAAGTCGTCGAATTTGCTGGCTGATTGCCGGCTGGGTCAGGCTCAACGCTTGCGCGGCCCGAGTGAAACTGCCCAGCTCTGCGACCTTGAGGAAACTGCGCAGCGACTGAATATCAAGATTGACTCTCATGCCACACCCATGGGAGTGAGTAATTATTCCCTGCCATTAGTGCAAGGCGCCCGCTATACCTGTCAAGACTACCTACTTGGCGCGCACATGATTCATCCAATAAACCCCTGCCCCTGAAACAACAAACCCTACAATCGCCACCCCACTCGGCACCTCACCCAACACCAACGACGCCATGATCTGCGTGACCGCCGGAATCACATGAAACAAGTTCGTCGCCTTACTCGCCTCCCCGCGTCGAATCATCAAATACAGCAGCGTCAGCGCACCCACGGAGTTCATCAGCGTGATCCAGGCCACCGACGCTGCGAATGGAACCCACTCGGTGACCTGCATGGTTTCAGTGGTGTATGCCAGCAGCAACATGACCAACGACGCGGTGACCATCTGAATGAAACACCCCACCCATAGATTCACCCCGCCCAGAAAGCGCTTCTGGTAGAGCGTGCCAAGCGTGATACCCAATAGCGCCAAGCCCACCGCGCCGTAACCACCCACTGACGCCTCGGAGCCAAAAAAGCTGCTGGCCACGACGATGGCCACGCCGCCAACACCCAGGATCGAACCCGGCAGGTCGCGCCAGCTCAATTGTTCACCCAGGCAGAAATAGGCACCGATCACCACGAACACCGGCATCAGCCCGACGATCAATGCCGCCTGCCCTGCGGGAACGCCGTGGCTGATGCCGGTGTAAAGGCCGCCGAACTGCAGGGCCTGCAACAGCAGCCCCACTGTCGCAGCATGGAGGTAGGGGGCAAGTCGTTTAGGCCATTGCGCCTTGATGGCGAGTGCAACGCCCAGGAACACCAGGGCAGCCAGGGCAAACCGATAGAACGTCATGGTGAAGGGCTCGCCATAACGCACACCGTACGCACCGCCGATGTAGCCGGAACTCCACAGCAGGATGAAGACAATGGGCAGTGGCGATGTAAGGCGTACTTCGTAGCTTTTATCGGCAATAGGGTTCATGACACTCTCCAAACTGAGGGTTCTGGAGAGATAAGCTGCGCCAGGCGCTGAAATCGGTAAAATCATAAAATGTCAGGCGCATCATGCAGATTGCTTATGCATCATCCTTGTGGGAGGGGGATTGCCCCTCCCACACTGCTGTAATCCTGCTCCAAGACTGCGCTGCATTCAGAATCGAGAGGCATCCCATGACCTGGCAACCCCACATCACCGTCGCCACCATCGTCGAAGACAACGGCAAGTTCCTGATGGTCGAAGAACTCAAGGGCGGCCGCGCCGTGCTCAACCAGCCTGCCGGCCACCTCGACCCAGACGAGACCCTGACCGAGGCCGCCGTGCGCGAAACCCTCGAGGAAACCGGCTGGGACGTGGAAGCCACCGGCATCGTCGGCATCTACCTGTACACCGCACCCAGCAACGGGGTTACCTATCAACGCGTCTGCTTTATTGCCAAGGCACTGAAACACCACCCGGACTATCAACTGGACGAAGGCATCCTGCGCGCCCGCTGGCTGAGCCGTGACGAGCTGCTGGCCGTGCGCGACGACTGGCGTAGCGAGCTGATCATCCGCTGTATCGATGATTATCTGGCCGGCCAGCGTCACAGCCTGGAATTGATCCGCCCTTCTCTTTAGCCTTGCGGGCCCAGGCCTGTTAGAATCGCGTCCTTTTTCAAGACACCCGTTGAAACCCTATGCGTGATCCAGCCCCTTCTGACACACAAAAGAAGCGCGTCATCGTCGGCATGTCCGGCGGCGTGGATTCTTCCGTTTCCGCCGTTCTGCTCATGGAGCAGGGTTATGAGGTGGAAGGCCTGTTCATGAAGAACTGGGAAGAAGACGATGGAACGGAATATTGCACCGCCATGGACGACCTCGCGGACGCCCAGGCCGTGTGCGACAAAATTGGCATCAAGCTGCACACCGCCAACTTCGCCGCCGAGTACTGGGACAACGTGTTCGAGCACTTCCTGGCCGAATACAAGGCTGGTCGCACGCCGAACCCGGACATCCTGTGCAACCGCGAAATCAAGTTCAAGGCGTTCCTCGACTACGCCATGATCCTTGGCGCCGACCTGATTGCCACTGGCCACTACGTGCGTCGCCGCGACATCGATGGCCGTACCGAACTGCTCAAGGGCCTGGACCCGAACAAGGACCAGAGCTACTTCCTGCACGCCGTCGGCGGTGAACAGATCGCCAAGACCCTGTTCCCGGTGGGCGAGCTGGAAAAGCCAGAAGTGCGCAGGATCGCCGAGCAACACGGCCTGGCGACCGCCAAGAAGAAGGATTCCACCGGGATCTGTTTTATCGGCGAGCGCCGTTTCAGCGACTTCCTCAAGCAGTACCTGCCGGCGCAACCGGGCGAGATCAAGACCACCGACGGCGAAGTGATCGGCCGTCACCATGGCTTGATGTACCACACCATCGGCCAGCGCCAGGGCCTGGGCATCGGCGGCTTGAAGGATGCCGGCGAAGAGCCGTGGTACGTGCTGGTCAAGGACCTGGAGCACAACGTGCTGATCGTCGGCCAGGGCAATGAACACCCGCTGCTGTTCTCGGGCGCGCTGCTGGCCTCGGAGATCTATTGGGTCAACCCGATCGACCTGAGCACCCCGCGCCGCCTGACGGCCAAGGTGCGCTATCGCCAGGGCGACCAGCCCTGCACCCTGGAAAAAACCGCGACGGGCTACCGCGCCACCTTTGATGACCCGCAACGTGCGGTCACTCCTGGCCAGTCCGTGGTGTTCTATGACGGCGAAATCTGCCTGGGCGGCGGCGTGATTGAAGTCGCCGAAGCCTGGAGCAACCCGGCATGAGCCCGACCCAGGAGCAATTGACGGCACTCGGCGGGGTATTTCTCTCCGCCGTGCTGGTGGACAAGATCGCCAAGACCGGCCAGGTCACCGAAGCCGGCCTGACCTGCATGCTCGGCAGCCTGCTGATCCGCGACCCCAAGGACACCCTGGAAGTCTACGGCGGCGACGACCTCGCACTGCGTGAAGGTTATCGCGCCCTGATCGGCGCCCTGGAGCGCGACCCCAGCACCTTGCAGCGCGAGCCGCTGCGCTACGCCCTGTCGATGCTCGGCCTCGAGCGCCAGTTGGCCAAGCGCGAAGACATGCTGGAAACCATCGGCAAACGCCTGCCACAGATCCAGTCCCAGGTAGAACACTTCGGCCCGGCCCACGAAAACGTGATCGCCGCCTGCGGTGCGCTGTACCAGGACACCTTGAGCACCTTGCGCCAACGCATCCAGGTGCACGGCGACATGCGCAACCTGCAGCAACCGAACAACGCCTCGAAAATCCGCGCACTGCTGCTGGCCGGTATTCGGTCGGCGCGGTTGTGGCGGCAATTGGGCGGTCATCGTTGGCAGCTGGTGATCAGCCGACGCAAATTGCTCAAAGAGCTTTACCCGTTGATGCGCAACGAATAAGTCGCACCGACAGGCTATTTTCAAGCCGTTACGCGTAATACGCCGGTCAGTTGGCAACGGACCGGCGAATTTTTTCATGTATGATACGCGCCCCATTTCGTTGCCCGACTGTCCGAGAACACCCCATGCAGCTCTCTTCGCTCACTGCGGTTTCCCCTGTTGACGGCCGCTACGCCGGCAAAACCCAGGCCCTGCGCCCTATTTTCAGCGAATACGGCCTGATCCGTGCTCGTGTACTGGTTGAAGTGCGCTGGCTCCAGCGCCTGGCCGCTCACCCCGCCATCAGCGAAGTACCGGCGTTCTCCGCCGAAGCCAACGCTGTACTCGATGCCCTGGCGGACAACTTCTCCCTGGAGCACGCCGAGCGTGTGAAAGAGATCGAGCGCACCACCAACCACGACGTCAAGGCCATCGAATACCTGCTCAAGGAGCAGGCGGCCAAGCTGCCGGAACTGGCCAAGGTCAGCGAATTCATCCACTTTGCCTGCACCAGCGAGGACATCAACAACCTGTCCCACGCCTTGATGCTGCGCGAAGGCCGTGATGACGTGATGCTGCCGCTGATGCGCCAGACCGCCGAAGCCATCCGCGAGCTGGCCATCCGTTTCGCCGACGTGCCGATGCTGTCGCGCACCCACGGCCAGCCGGCGTCGCCGACTACCCTGGGCAAGGAACTCGCCAACGTGGTGTACCGCCTGGAGCGCCAGATCGCTCAAGTCGCCGCAGTCCCACTGCTGGGCAAGATCAACGGCGCTGTCGGCAACTACAACGCCCACCTGTCGGCCTACCCGGAGATCGACTGGGAAGCCAACGCCCGCGCCTTCATCGAAGACGAGCTGGGCCTGGGCTTCAACCCGTACACCACGCAGATCGAACCGCACGACTACATCGCCGAGCTGTTCGACGCCATTGCGCGCTTCAACACCATCCTGATCGACTTCGATCGCGATATCTGGGGCTACATCTCCCTGGGCTACTTCAAGCAGCGCACCATTGCCGGTGAAATCGGTTCGTCGACCATGCCGCACAAGGTCAACCCGATCGACTTCGAAAACTCCGAAGGCAACCTCGGCATCGCCAACGCCCTGTTCCAGCACCTGGCCAGCAAGTTGCCGATCTCCCGCTGGCAGCGCGACCTGACCGACTCCACCGTACTGCGCAACCTCGGCGTGGGCTTTGCCCACAGCGTGATCGCGTACGAAGCCAGCCTCAAAGGCATCAGCAAACTGGAGCTCAACGCGCAGAAAATCGCCGCTGACCTGGACGCGTGCTGGGAAGTGCTGGCCGAGCCGATCCAGACCGTGATGCGCCGCTACAACATCGAAAACCCTTACGAGAAGCTGAAAGAGTTGACCCGTGGCAAGGGCATCAGCCCTGAAGCACTGCAAACTTTCATCGACGGCCTGGACATGCCAGCCGCGGCCAAGGCCGAGCTGAAACTGCTCACCCCGGCCAACTACATCGGCAACGCTGTAGAGCAAGCCAAGCGCATCTGATTAGCGCAAGCCCCCTTGAGACGCCCGGCCGCGCCGGGCGTTTTTATTTCAGTCTGAAAAGTGCTTTTTTTCAATAGGTTACACATGAATCCTGATATCCCTCTTCAACTTCTGGGCGGCATCACGGCACGGGAATTCCTGCGCGACTACTGGCAGAAAAAGCCACTGCTGATCCGCCAGGCGATCCCTGACTTCGAAAGCCCGATCGACGCCGACGAACTCGCCGGCCTGGCCCTGGAAGAAGAAGTCGAATCGCGCCTGGTGATCGAACACGGCGAACGCCCGTGGGAACTGCGCCGCGGCCCCTTCGCCGAAGACGCCTTCAGCACCCTGCCTGAGCGTGAGTGGACCCTGCTGGTACAGGCGGTCGACCAGTTCGTGCCGGAAGTGGCCGAGTTGCTGGAGCAGTTCCGCTTCCTGCCAAGCTGGCGCATCGACGATGTAATGATCAGCTTTGCCGCACCCGGCGGCAGCGTAGGCCCGCACTTCGACAACTACGACGTGTTCCTGCTGCAGGCCCAGGGCAAGCGCAACTGGAAGATCGGCCAGATGTGCAGCTCCGAAAGCCCGCTGCTGCAACACGCCGACCTGCGCATCCTCGCCGAATTCGAAGAAAGCGCCGAATGGGTGCTGGAACCGGGCGACATGCTCTACCTGCCGCCACGCCTGGCGCATTTCGGCATCGCCGAAGATGACTGCATGACGTACTCGGTGGGCTTTCGCGCCCCAAGCGCCGCCGAAGTGCTGACCCACTTCACCGACTTCCTTGCCCAGTACCTGACCGACGAAGAGCGCTACACTGACGCCGACGCGCAGCCGGTCAGCGACCCGCACCAGATCCAGAGCGACGCCCTCGACCGCCTCAAGAGCCTGCTGGCCGAGCACATGAGCGACGAGCGCATGCTGCTGACCTGGTTCGGCCAATTCATGACCGAGCCGCGCTACCCGGAACTGGTGGCGGGCGAAGAACTGGGCGAAGACGACTTCATCAACAGCCTGCAGGACGGTGCGATCCTGGTGCGCAACCCAAGCGCGCGCATGGCCTGGTCGGAAGTCGACGATGACGTCCTGCTGTTCGCCAGCGGCCAGAGCCGTTACCTGCCGGGCAAACTGCGCGAACTGCTGAAACTGGTCTGCGCCGCCGATGCCCTGCACGCCGAAAACCTCGGCGAATGGCTGTTGGACGAAGACGCCCGTGACCTGCTGTGCGAGCTGGTCAAGCAAGGAAGCCTGGGGTTTGCCGATGAATAGGATTCACGTAGGTGTCGCGGACTGGCATAAGGATATCGCCGAGATTCGGCGCATTCGTGAAGCGGTATTTATCGCTGAACAATCGGTTCCACCTGAGCTTGAGTGGGATGCGGACGACGCAGACGCAGTGCATTTCCTTGCATTCGAAGGCGACTTTCCGATTGGTACCGCGCGCCTGCTGCCCAGCGGCGAGATCGGCCGGGTGTCGGTGCTCAAGGACTGGCGCGGACTGAAGGTCGGCGACAAGCTGATGGAAGCGGTGATTGGCGTGGCCGAGCAACGTGGCCAGACCAAGCAGTTCCTGAGCGCGCAGGTGTATGCGGCGCCGTTCTATGAGCGACTGGGCTTCAAGATTGTCAGCGAGGAATTCCTGGAAGTCGGGATTCCCCATGTCGATATGGTGCGCGGGGCCTGATCCCTGCTGTAAGGGCTTGCCTGTGGTGAGCCAGCTTGCCTGTGGTCCTGTGGTGAGCGGGCTTGCCCCGCGCTGGGCTGCGCAGCAGCCCCAAACCAAACGCCGCATTCTTTCCGTAAGAACGCGGCGTTTTTTATAGGGGCTGCTACGCAGCCCAGCGCGGGGCAAGCCCGCTCACCACAGGCAAGTCCGCTTACTACACTCCAGGCCGACAAACTGGCACTATCAAGCCCAAATGACTCGCAGAGATCACGGACATGTCCCTACGCACCCTGCTCACCGCCCTCCTCCTCACCGCCAGTTGCTCGGCAATGGCCGACACCGAAGTCGTCAACCTGAGCAACCGCACCAGCACCGACCTGCTCCCGGTTGCGCAGAACTTCATCGGCAAGGACGGCACCGTCAGCGCCTACGGCAACCAGCTTATCGTTAACGCTGCCCCCGGCAAGATCCAGGACCTGCGCACGCTGCTCGCCCAGCTGGATACACCAGCCAAACGTCTGCTGATCACCGTCGATACCAATGAAAACAACCAGCAGAACAGCGGCGACAGCCAGACCCGCATCATCAGCTACGGCACCGCCAGCCGCGACGGCGGCATCCAGCAGATTCAGGCCAGCGAAGGCGTGCCCGCGCTGATCCAGGTCGGCCAGAGCGTGCCAATGACCACCACTCAGCCTGACGCCTACGGTCGCCCGCAGAACCAGACCCAGTACCGCAACGTCACCCAGGGCTTCTATGTCACCGCCAGCGTCACCGGCGAGACCGTGCATCTGGCGATCAGTACCAACCGTGACCGCATGAGCCAGGAACGTCCCGATGTAGTGAATGTGCAAAGCACCGACACAACCGTCAGCGGGCGCCTTGGCGAATGGATCCCCCTGGCCGGCATCAACCGCGAGACCCAGGCCGACAAATCCTCCACAACCCGCAGCTACTCTACCCAGGGCCGCGATGACCTGACGTTGCGGGTTAAGGTCGACACCCTGAACTGAAGCACCAAAAACTGACTGATGAGTCGTATTAGACTAAAGATGTAGTGCCTGAAAAAAAGCACTACAAAACATTTGACGATCCAAAAAAGCATGGGCATGATGGCCTCGCTCCCGCTAATCAGGGGCCCTGGCAAGGGCCTTCGGATCGACGCTCCAAGCTACCCACCCGAGCCGATTCGTGTCTGTACCGCCCACAAGGTGTGTTTGACGAGGTTGCGACTGGAACGAAGTTGTCCCGAGGGACGGAAGCTAACCAGGTAACCCGGCTACACACTGATGGATCGTACAAAGGCCCACGATGCCCGAAGACCGTTCGCAGTTCGCCCTTGCCTGCTCAACTCCCCCCTTGAGCCATCGTTCATCCCGTCGCCTGCCCCGCCGAACTTGACTTGAACACCTGAGCTTCTGGTCAGCGAGCAGCCATAACCACGCATTCACTACGTGGCTGGCAAATGGAATTTTCCACCTAGACCTATGCGACGAGGTTTTCCCCCATGGCACTGACACGCGAACAGCAAATTGCAGCCCTCGAGAAAGACTGGGCTGAAAACCCACGCTGGAAAGGCGTAACCCGCGCTTATTCCGCTGCTGACGTCGTCCGCCTGCGTGGCTCGGTTCAACCTGAGCACACCTTTGCAAAACTCGGCGCCGAGAAGCTGTGGAAGCTGGTCACCCAAGGTGCCAAGCCGTCCTTCCGCCCCGAGAAAGATTTCGTCAACTGCATGGGCGCCCTCACTGGCGGCCAGGCAGTCCAACAGGTGAAAGCCGGTATCCAGGCGATCTACCTGTCCGGCTGGCAAGTGGCAGCGGACAACAACTCCGCTGAATCCATGTACCCCGACCAATCGCTGTACCCGGTGGACTCCGTGCCGACCGTGGTCAAGCGCATCAACAACTCGTTCCGTCGTGCCGACCAGATCCAGTGGAAAGCCGGTAAAGGCCCGGGCGACGAAGGCTACATCGACTACTTCGCGCCCATCGTGGCCGACGCCGAAGCCGGTTTCGGCGGCGTACTGAACGCCTATGAGCTGATGAAGAGCATGATTGAAGCTGGCGCTGCTGGCGTGCACTTCGAAGACCAACTGGCATCGGTGAAAAAATGCGGCCACATGGGCGGCAAGGTATTGGTACCGACCCAGGAAGCTGTACAGAAGCTGACTGCTGCCCGTCTGGCGGCTGACGTTGCCGGCACGCCAACCATCATCCTGGCCCGTACCGACGCCAACGCTGCGGACCTGCTGACTTCAGACTGCGACCCGTACGACCAGCCGTTCGTAACCGGTGAACGCACCCAGGAAGGTTTCTACAAAGTGCGCGCCGGTCTCGACCAGGCCATCGCCCGCGGCCTGGCCTACGCACCGTACGCCGACCTGATCTGGTGCGAAACCGCCAAGCCGGACCTGGACGAAGCGCGTCGCTTTGCCGAAGCGATCAAGAAGGAATACCCGGACCAACTGCTGTCCTACAACTGCTCGCCTTCCTTCAACTGGAAAAAGAACCTGGACGACGCGACCATCGCCAAGTTCCAGCGCGAACTGTCCGCCATGGGCTACAAGCATCAGTTCATCACCCTGGCCGGCATTCACAACATGTGGCACAGCATGTTCAACCTGGCGCACGACTACGCCCGCAACGACATGACTGCCTACGTGAAGCTGCAGGAGCAGGAATTCGCTGACGCCGCCAAGGGCTACACCTTCGTGGCCCACCAGCAGGAAGTCGGCACCGGCTACTTCGACGACATGACCACCGTGATCCAGGGCGGCACCTCGTCCGTGACCGCGCTGACCGGTTCGACCGAAGAAGAGCAGTTCCACTGATCGATGTGAGTACACGGCCACGGCGGACCCGTTAAAGAGCTAACCGCAGTGCCGCACGACAATCACGCCCCGACTGGTTCGGGGCGTTTTTTTGCCGGTACACATCACGCTGGTTCACCAAAGCCAAATGTGGGAGGAGGCAACTCCCTCCCACATGAGGAACGCTTGCAGCCTGAAGATTTTGTGCAAAACCTTGATCCAGAGCGGTATTTGCCGCAGATAAATCGGTTAAAAGATCCGCTCCAACAACTCGCGCTAATCAGGCAAGTAACGGCAACTTACTCCGCTGTATGAGAAACAATCGCTTAAACCCCACGCAAACAATATTCATTATCATTTAGAACATAAAAACTTCGTTACAGGTTAAACAAAACACATTTGATCAAATGCCCGCTAATGCCCGCTCCGCAAGGGCTACAGCCCCAAGAAGGTGCACTATGTGCTTATTCCATCGAATAATTTCGCCCTAGGAATTTTACTTGCCCGGTGTTTAGCCATAAAATCACCGCGATTGATTGCAGTGCGACATATCGTCACTGCATCGTTACTTTTTCGAGCTCAGAGACCTTTGCTCTCTGTTAAGGATTTCCAGCATGACCGAAGCGACAGGACTCATGGCCCACAACTGGGGCTTTGCCATTTTCCTCCTCGGTGTTGTCGGCCTTTGCGCCTTCATGCTCGGTGTGTCCAGCCTCCTCGGGTCAAAAGCCTGGGGCCGCAGCAAGAATGAACCGTTCGAATCCGGCATGCTGCCTACAGGTGGCGCCCGCTTGCGGCTCTCAGCCAAATTCTATCTGGTCGCGATGCTCTTCGTGATCTTCGACATCGAAGCCCTCTTTCTCTTTGCCTGGTCTGTGTCCGTCCGCGAAAGCGGCTGGACCGGATTCGTCGAAGCCCTCGTTTTCATAGCAATTCTGTTGGCAGGCCTTGTCTACCTATTTCGAGTGGGCGCCCTTGACTGGGCTCCGGAAGCTCGTCGTAAGCGGCAAGCGAAGCTGAAACAATGAGGCTTTGGCGATGCAATACAATCTCACCAGGATCGACCCGGATGCTCCTAACGAGCAGTACCCCATCGGCGAACGGGAAACCGTTTCCGATCCGTTAGAAGACCAAGTCCACAAGAACATCTACATGGGCAAACTCGAAGACGTGCTGAGTGGCGCGGTCAACTGGGGACGTAAGAACTCCCTGTGGCCGTACAACTTCGGCCTTTCGTGCTGCTACGTGGAAATGACCACCGCCTTCACGGCGCCCCACGACATCGCGCGCTTTGGCGCCGAAGTTATCCGGGCATCACCGCGCCAGGCGGATTTCATGGTTATCGCCGGTACCTGCTTTATCAAGATGGCGCCGATCATTCAGCGTCTCTACGAGCAAATGCTCGAGCCAAAGTGGGTTATCTCCATGGGTTCGTGCGCCAACTCCGGTGGCATGTACGACATCTACTCCGTGGTTCAGGGAGTGGACAAGTTCCTGCCCGTGGACGTCTACGTGCCTGGCTGCCCGCCCCGCCCCGAAGCATTCCTGCAAGGCTTGATGCTGTTGCAGGAATCGATTGGCAAGGAGCGTCGCCCGCTTTCCTGGGTCGTCGGCGATCAAGGCGTGTACCGCGCCGAGATGCCGTCGCAAAAGGAACAGCGCCGCGAACAGCGAATCGCAGTCACCAACCTGCGCAGCCCAGACGAAGTCTGATCCAGCACCGCTTCTTTTATAGAACGAAAACCTGGCTTCATTCTTTACGTTGACCGAAAGCGATAAAAAACCATGACTACAGGCAGTGCTCGACGCATCCCGCCTTATAAGGCAGACGACCAGGATGTGGTCGTCGAACTCAATAACCGTTTTGGCCCTGACGCCTTCACCGCCCAGGCCACACGCACCGGCATGCCGGTGCTGTGGGTGGCGCGCGCCAGGCTCGTCGAAGTCCTGACCTTCCTGCGCAACCTGCCCAAGCCGTACGTCATGCTCTATGACCTGCATGGCGTGGACGAACGCCTGCGCACCAAGCGCCAGGGCCTGCCGAGCGGCGCCGATTTCACCGTGTTCTATCACCTGCTGTCGCTGGAACGTAACAGCGACGTGATGATCAAGGTCGCACTGTCCGAGAGCGACCTGAGCGTGCCGACCGTGACCGGTATCTGGCCGAACGCCAGCTGGTACGAGCGCGAAGTCTGGGACATGTTCGGTATCGACTTCCCGGGCCACCCGCACCTGACGCGCATCATGATGCCGCCAACGTGGGAAGGTCACCCGCTGCGCAAGGACTTCCCTGCCCGCGCCACCGAATTCGACCCGTTCAGCCTCAACCTCGCCAAGCAGCAGCTTGAAGAAGAGGCCGCGCGCTTCCGTCCGGAAGACTGGGGCATGAAGCGCTCCGGCACCAACGAGGACTACATGTTCCTCAACCTGGGCCCGAACCACCCTTCGGCCCACGGTGCCTTCCGCATCATCCTGCAACTGGACGGCGAAGAAATCGTCGACTGCGTGCCGGACATCGGCTACCACCACCGTGGTGCCGAGAAGATGGCCGAGCGTCAGTCGTGGCACAGCTTCATCCCGTACACCGACCGTATCGACTACCTCGGCGGCGTGATGAACAACCTGCCGTACGTGCTCTCGGTCGAGAAGCTGGCCGGCATCAAGGTTCCGGACCGCGTCGACACCATCCGCATCATGATGGCCGAGTTCTTCCGGATCACCAGCCACCTGCTGTTCCTGGGTACCTATATCCAGGACGTCGGCGCCATGACCCCGGTGTTCTTCACCTTCACCGACCGTCAGCGCGCCTACAAGGTCATCGAAGCCATCACCGGTTTCCGCCTGCACCCGGCCTGGTACCGTATCGGCGGCGTCGCCCATGACCTGCCGAATGGCTGGGAACGCCTGGTCAAGGAATTCATCGACTGGATGCCCAAGCGCCTGGACGAGTACCAGAAGGCTGCGTTGGATAACAGCATCCTCAAGGGCCGTACCATCGGCGTCGCCCAGTACAACACCAAAGAGGCCCTGGAATGGGGCGTCACCGGTGCCGGCCTGCGTTCCACCGGTTGCGATTTCGACCTGCGCAAGGCGCGTCCGTACTCGGGCTACGAAAACTTCGAGTTCGAAGTACCGCTGGCCGCCAATGGCGATGCCTACGACCGTTGCATCGTGCGTGTCGAAGAAATGCGCCAGAGCCTGAAGATCATCGAGCAGTGCATGCGCAACATGCCGGCCGGCCCGTACAAGGCGGATCACCCGCTGACCACGCCGCCGCCGAAAGAGCGCACGCTGCAGCACATCGAAACCCTGATCACGCACTTCCTGCAGGTTTCGTGGGGCCCGGTAATGCCGGCCAACGAATCCTTCCAGATGATCGAAGCGACCAAGGGTATCAACAGTTATTACCTGACGAGCGATGGCGGCACCATGAGCTACCGCACCCGGATTCGTACCCCAAGCTTCGCCCACTTGCAGCAGATCCCTTCGGTGATCAAAGGCGAGATGGTCGCGGACTTGATTGCGTACCTGGGTAGTATCGATTTCGTTATGGCCGACGTGGACCGCTAAGCATGAACAGCACGCTTATCCAGACAGACCGTTTCACCTTGAGTGAAACCGAGCGCTCGGCCATCGAGCACGAGCTGCATCACTACGAAGACCCGCGCGCGGCGTCGATCGAGGCCTTGAAGATCGTCCAGAAGGAACGTGGCTGGGTGCCGGACGGCGCCCTCTACGCCATCGGCGAGATCCTCGGCATCCCCGCCAGCGACGTTGAAGGCGTGGCAACGTTCTACAGCCAGATCTTCCGCCAGCCGGTCGGCCGCCACATCATTCGCGTGTGCGACAGCATGGTCTGCTACATCGGTGGCCACGAGTCGGTGGTCAGCGAGATCCAGGCCAAGCTGGGCATCGGCCTCGGCCAGACCACCCCGGACGGCCGCTTCACGCTGCTGCCGGTGTGCTGCCTGGGCAACTGCGACAAGGCGCCGGCGTTGATGATCGACGACGACACATTCGGTGACGTGCAGCCCGCTGGCGTGACCCAATTGCTCGAGGGCTACCCATGACCCTGACTTCCTTCGGCCCGGCCAACCTGATCAAGCGTTCGGCCGAAACCCACCCGCTGACCTGGCGCCTGCGTGACGACGGCGAGCCGGTATGGCTCGACGAGTACCAGGCCAAGAACGGCTACGCCGCTGCGCGCAAGGCCTTCGCCGACATGGCCCAGGACGACATCGTCCAGACCGTGAAGGACGCCGGCCTCAAGGGTCGCGGCGGTGCAGGCTTCCCCACCGGTGTTAAGTGGGGCCTGATGCCCAAAGATGAATCCATCAACATCCGCTACCTGCTGTGCAACGCGGATGAAATGGAACCCAACACCTGGAAAGACCGCATGCTGATGGAGCAACTGCCCCATCTGCTGATCGAAGGCATGCTGATCAGCGCCCGCGCGCTGAAAACCTACCGTGGCTACATCTTCCTGCGCGGCGAATACACCACCGCCGCCAAGCACCTCAACCGTGCAGTGGCAGAAGCCAAGGCCGCAGGCCTGCTGGGCAAGAACATCCTCGGTTCGGGTTTTGACTTCGAACTGTTCGTGCACACCGGCGCCGGGCGTTACATCTGCGGTGAAGAAACCGCACTGATCAACTCCCTCGAAGGCCGCCGCGCCAACCCGCGCTCCAAGCCGCCCTTCCCTGCCGCCGTGGGCGTGTGGGGCAAGCCGACCTGCGTGAACAACGTCGAGACCCTGTGCAACGTGCCGGCGATCATCGCCGACGGCGTGGACTGGTACAAATCGTTGGCCCGTGAAGGCAGTGAAGACATGGGCACCAAGCTCATGGGCTTCTCCGGCAAGGTCAAGAACCCTGGCCTGTGGGAACTGCCGTTCGGCGTGACCGCACGCGAGCTGTTCGAGGACTACGCCGGCGGCATGCGCGACGGCTACACCCTCAAGGCCTGGCAGCCAGGCGGCGCCGGCACCGGCTTCCTGCTCCCCGAGCACCTCGACGCACAAATGTATGCCGGCGGCATCGGCAAGGTGGGCACCCGGATGGGTACCGGCCTGGCGATGGCGGTGGACAACACCGTGAACATGGTCTCGCTGCTGCGCAACATGGAGCAGTTCTTTGCCCGTGAATCCTGCGGCTTCTGTACCCCATGCCGCGACGGCCTGCCGTGGAGCGTCAAGCTGCTGATGGCCCTGGAAAATGGCGAAGGCCGCGAGGGTGACATCGAGACCCTGCTGGGCCTGGTCGGTTTCCTCGGCCCAGGCAAGACCTTCTGTGCTCACGCACCGGGCGCCGTGGAGCCATTGGGCAGCGCAATCAAATACTTCCGCTCGGAGTTCGAAGCCGGCATCGCGCCCACCAGCGCCGCCGTCCCGCCTCTGGCAAGGCCGATCGTAGTCGGCGCGTAACGCTTAAACAGGCAAAGGGTCCGTGCCCTTCGCCTGCTCATGTGCTGACGCCGTGAAGGCTGTGTAGATGCACATGAATAACAAGATTCCATTAGCCACGCCCGCTGACAACGGGCCAACGAAGAACTTTGAACCATGGCCACTATCCACGTAGACGGCAAAGCGCTCGAAGTCGATGGGGCGGACAACCTGTTACAGGCGTGTCTGTCACTCGGCCTCGATATCCCGTATTTCTGCTGGCACCCCGCGCTTGGTAGCGTCGGTGCCTGTCGCCAGTGTGCGGTCAAGCAGTACACCGACGAAAACGACACCCGTGGTCGTATCGTCATGTCCTGCATGACCCCAGCCACCGACAACACCTGGATCTCCATCGACGATGAAGAATCCAAGGCGTTCCGCGCCAGCGTTGTCGAATGGCTGATGACCAACCACCCCCACGACTGCCCGGTCTGTGAGGAAGGCGGTCACTGCCACCTGCAAGACATGACGGTGATGACCGGCCACAACGAGCGCCGCTATCGCTTCACCAAGCGTACCCACCAGAACCAGCAGCTGGGCCCGTTCATTTCCCACGAAATGAACCGCTGCATCGCCTGCTACCGCTGCGTACGCTTCTATAAAGACTACGCCGGCGGCACCGACCTCGGCGTATTCGGCGCCCACGACAACGTGTACTTCGGTCGCGTTGAAGACGGCGTGCTCGAAAGCGAGTTCTCCGGCAACCTCACCGAGGTCTGCCCGACCGGTGTGTTCACCGACAAGACCCACTCCGAGCGCTACAACCGCAAGTGGGACATGCAGTTCTCGCCGAGCATCTGCCACGGCTGCTCGAGCGGTTGCAACATCTCCCCGGGCGAACGCTACGGCGAACTGCGTCGCATCGAAAACCGCTTCAACGGTTCGGTCAACCAGTACTTCCTGTGCGACCGTGGTCGTTTCGGCTATGGCTACGTCAACCGTGAAGACCGTCCACGCCAGCCACTGCTGGCCGATGGCGCCAAGCTGAGCCTGGACGCGGCGCTGGACAAAGCCGCCGACCTGCTGCGCGGCCGCAACATCGTCGGTATCGGCTCGCCCCGCGCCAGCCTCGAAAGCAACTACGCGTTGCGTGAGCTGGTGGGTGCCGAGCACTTCTACTCCGGTATCGAAGCCGGTGAGCTTGAGCGCATCCGCCTGGTCCTGCAGGTGCTGAACGACAGCCCGCTGCCGGTGCCGAACATGCGCGACATCGAAGACCACGATGCCATCTTCGTGCTCGGTGAAGACCTGACCCAGACCGCCGCGCGTATCGCGCTGTCCCTGCGCCAGTCGGTCAAAGGCAAGGCCGAAGACATGGCCGACGCCATGCGCGTCCAGCCTTGGCTCGACGCTGCGGTGAAAAACATCGGCCAGCACGCGCTGAACCCGCTGTTTATCGCCAGCCTGGCGGAAACCAAGCTCGACGACATCGCCGAAGAATGCGTCCACGCCGCACCGGACGACCTGGCCCGCATCGGTTTCGCCGTGGCCCACGCCCTCGACGCCAGCGCGCCGGCAGTCGAAGGCCTGGACACTGAAGCCGTCGAACTGGCCCAGCGCATTGCCGACGCCCTGCTGGCAGCCAAGCGTCCATTGATCATTGCCGGTACCTCGCTGGGTTCCAAGGCCTTGATCGAAGCCGCCGCCAACATCGCCAAGGCCTTGAAGCTGCGCGACAAGAACGGTTCCATCAGCCTGGTGGTGCCGGAAGCCAACAGCCTCGGCCTGGCCATGCTCGGTGGCGAGTCCCTGGACGCCGCCCTGCAAACTGTGATCGACGGCACCGCCGATGCGATCGTGGTGCTGGAAAACGACCTGTACACCCGCACCGACGCCACCAAGGTTGACGCTGCGCTGAACGCCGCCAAGGTCCTGATCGTCGCCGACCACCAGAAGACCGCCACCAGCGATCGCGCCCACCTGGTACTGCCAGCCGCCACCTTCGCCGAAGGCGACGGTACCCTGGTCAGCCAGGAAGGCCGTGCCCAGCGCTTCTTCCAGGTGTTCGATCCGAAGTACATGGACGCCAGCATCCTGGTTCACGAAGGCTGGCGCTGGCTGCATGCCCTGCGCGCGACCCTGCTGAACCAGCCGATCGACTGGACCCAGCTCGACCACGTCACCGCCGCAGCCGCCGCGAGCGCGCCGCAGCTGGCGCGTATCGTCGACGCCGCACCGTCCGCCGCGTTCCGCATCAAGGGCATGAAGCTCGCCCGTGAGCCGCTGCGTTACTCCGGTCGTACCGCCATGCGCGCCGACATCAGCGTGCACGAGCCGCGTACCCCGCAAGACAACGACACCGCGTTCGCCTTCTCCATGGAAGGTTACTCGGGTTCGGTCGAGCCGCGTCAGCAGGTGCCGTTTGCCTGGTCGCCGGGCTGGAACTCGCCACAGGCCTGGAACAAGTTCCAGGACGAAGTCGGTGGGCATATCCGCGCCGGCGACCCGGGTACCCGCCTGATCGAAACCCAGGGCGACGCGCTGAACTGGTTCGCTGCGGTCCCGCGTCCGTTCAATCCGGCCCAGGGCACCTGGCAGGTCGTGCCGTTCTTCCACCTGTTCGGCAGCGAAGAGACCTCTTCCAAGGCCGCGCCGGTACAAGAGCGCATTCCCGAGGCCTACGTGTCCGTGGCCAAGTCCGAAGCCGACCGCCTGGGCGTCAACGACGGAGCCTTGCTCAGCGTGACCGTGGCCGGCCAGACCCTGCGTCTGCCGCTGCGTATCAACGAAGAGCTGGGTGCCGGCCTGGTTGCCCTGCCTAAAGGCGTCGCCGGCATCCCGCCGGCGATCTTCGGCAAAACCGTTGACGGTCTGCAGGAGGCAGCGCAATGACCTGGTTCACCCCTGAAGTGATCGACGTGATCATCTCGGTCGTCAAGGCCATCGTGATCCTGTTGGCCGTGGTGGTCGCGGGCGCCCTGCTCAGCTTCGTCGAACGTCGCCTGCTGGGCTGGTGGCAGGACCGTTACGGTCCGAACCGCGTTGGCCCGTTCGGTATGTTCCAGATCGCCGCCGACATGCTGAAGATGTTCTTCAAGGAAGACTGGACCCCGCCGTTTGCCGACAAGGTGATCTTCACCCTGGCACCGGTCGTGGCCATGAGCGCCTTGCTGATCGCCTTCGCGATCATCCCGATCACCCCGACCTGGGGCGTGGCGGACCTGAACATCGGCTTGCTGTTCTTCTTCGCCATGGCCGGCCTGTCGGTCTACGCGGTGCTGTTCGCCGGCTGGTCGAGCAACAACAAGTTCGCCCTGCTGGGCAGCTTGCGGGCCTCGGCCCAGACCGTGTCCTACGAAGTGTTCATGGGCCTCGCGCTGATGGGCATCGTGGTGCAGGTCGGCTCGTTCAACATGCGCGACATCGTCGAGTACCAGGCGCAGAACCTGTGGTTCATCATTCCGCAGTTCTTCGGCTTCTGTACCTTCTTCATCGCTGGCGTGGCCGTGACTCACCGTCACCCATTCGACCAGCCGGAAGCAGAACAGGAACTGGCCGACGGTTACCACATTGAATACGCCGGCATGAAATGGGGCATGTTCTTCGTCGGTGAATACATCGGCATCATCTTGATCTCGGCCCTGCTGGTCACGCTGTTCTTCGGCGGCTGGCACGGTCCGTTCGGCATCCTGCCGCAGTTGGCGTTCTTCTGGTTCTTCCTGAAGACCGCGTTCTTCATCATGCTGTTTATCCTGCTGCGCGCTTCCATTCCGCGTCCACGATATGACCAGGTGATGGATTTCAGCTGGCGTTTCTGCCTGCCGCTGACCCTGATCAATTTGCTGGTGACTGCTGCCGTTGTGTTGTTGAACACGCCAGCGGGCGCGGTTCAGTGAGGATTTGACCCATGTTCAAATATATTGGCGACATCGTTAAGGGTACCGGTACCCAGTTGCGAAGCCTGGTGATGGTGTTCGGTCACGGCTTCCGTAAACGCGACACCCTGCAATACCCGGAAGAAGCGGTGTACCTGCCGCCGCGCTATCGCGGCCGCATCGTGCTGACCCGCGACCCCGATGGCGAAGAGCGTTGCGTAGCCTGCAACCTGTGCGCCGTGGCGTGCCCGGTGGGTTGCATCTCCCTGCAGAAAGCTGAAACCGAAGACGGTCGCTGGTACCCGGACTTCTTCCGCATCAACTTCTCGCGCTGCATTTTCTGCGGCCTCTGCGAGGAAGCTTGCCCGACCACCGCGATCCAGCTCACACCGGATTTCGAGATGGCCGAGTTCAAACGTCAGGACCTGGTGTACGAGAAAGAAGATCTGCTGATCTCTGGTCCCGGTAAAAACCCTGATTACAACTTCTATCGTGTTGCAGGTATGGCCGTTGCCGGTAAGCCGAAAGGCGCCGCACAAAACGAAGCCGAGCCGATCAACGTGAAGAGCTTGCTGCCTTAAGGAAGAAAGATGGAATTCGCTTTCTATTTCGCATCGGGTATCGCGGTTGTGTCCACGCTTCGCGTGATCACCAACACCAACCCCGTGCACGCCCTGCTCTACCTGATCATTTCGCTGATCGCCGTGGCCATGACCTTCTTCAGCCTCGGCGCACCGTTCGCCGGTGTGCTGGAAGTGATCGCCTACGCCGGCGCCATCATGGTGCTGTTCGTGTTTGTGGTGATGATGCTCAACCTCGGGCCGGCCTCGGTCGCCCAGGAACGCGTCTGGCTCAAGCCCGGCATCTGGCTCGGCCCGGTTGTCCTCGCAGCGCTGCTGCTGGGTGAACTGCTGTATGTGCTGTTCGCTCACCAGAGCGGCCAGGCCATCGGCCACACCACCGTGGACGCAAAAGCCGTGGGCATCAGCCTGTTCGGCCCGTACCTGCTGGTGGTCGAACTGGCTTCGATGCTGCTGCTCGCCGCAGCCATCACCGCCTTCCACTTGGGCCGTAACGAAGCCAAGGAGCAATGACGATGCCTGCTATCCCTTTGGAGCATGGTCTGGCGGTCGCCGGCATCCTGTTCTGCCTTGGCCTGGTCGGCCTGATGGTTCGCCGTAACATTCTGTTCGTGTTGATGAGCCTGGAAATCATGATGAACGCTGCGGCACTGGCGTTCATCGTTGCAGGTGCACGTTGGGGCCAGCCGGATGGACAAGTCATGTTCATCCTGGTGATCAGCCTGGCAGCCGCCGAGGCCAGTATCGGCCTGGCGATCCTGCTGCAACTGTATCGTCGCTTCCACACGCTTGATATCGACGCTGCCAGTGAGATGCGCGGATGAACATGATCTTTCTGACTTTCGTATTTCCCCTGATCGGTTTCCTGCTGCTGTCGTTCTCTCGCGGACGCTGGTCGGAAAACCTTTCTGCCCTGATCGGTGTGGGCTCCATTGGCCTGTCGGCCATCGTTGCCGCCTACGTCATCTGGCAATTCAACGTGGCGCCGCCGGAAGGCGGTCACTACACCCTGGTGCTGTGGCAGTGGATGTCGGTGGAAGGCTTCAAGCCCAACTTCGCCCTCTACGTCGACGGCCTGTCGATCACCATGCTCGGCGTGGTGGTGGGTGTGGGCTTCCTGATCCACCTGTTCGCGTCCTGGTACATGCGTGGTGAAGCGGGCTACTCGCGCTTCTTCTCGTACACCAACCTGTTCATCGCCAGCATGCTGTTCCTGGTGCTCGGCGATAACCTGTTGTTCCTGTACTTCGGCTGGGAAGGCGTGGGCCTGTGCTCGTACCTGTTGATCGGTTTCTACTACAGCAACCGCAACAACGGTAACGCGGCACTCAAGGCGTTTATCGTCACCCGGATCGGCGACGTGTTCATGGCCATCGGCCTGTTCATCCTGTTCCAACAGGTGGGCACGCTGAACATCCAGGAACTGCTGGTGCTGGCACCGCAGAAATTCCAGGTCGGCGACTTCTGGATCACCCTGGCGACCCTGATGCTGCTGGGCGGCGCCGTGGGTAAATCCGCGCAACTGCCGCTGCAGACCTGGCTGGCGGATGCCATGGCCGGTCCTACCCCGGTGTCGGCACTGATCCACGCCGCAACCATGGTTACCGCCGGTGTCTACCTGATCGCCCGTACCCACGGCCTGTTCACCCTGGCGCCGGACATCCTGCACCTGGTGGGCATCGTCGGCGGCGTGACCCTGGTACTGGCCGGCTTCGCCGCGCTGGTGCAGACCGACATCAAGCGGATCCTCGCCTACTCGACCATGAGCCAGATTGGCTACATGTTCCTGGCCCTGGGCGTCGGCGCCTGGGACGCGGCGATCTTCCACCTGATGACCCACGCCTTCTTCAAGGCCCTGCTGTTCCTGGCCTCCGGTGCGGTGATCGTGGCCTGCCACCACGAGCAGAACATCTTCAAGATGGGCGGCCTGTGGAAGAAACTGCCACTGGCCTACGCCAGCTTCATCGTCGGTGGTGCCGCCCTGGCCGCCCTGCCGCTGGTGACCGCCGGTTTCTACTCCAAGGACGAAATCCTCTGGGAAGCCTTTGCCAGCGGTAACCAGAACCTGCTGTACGCAGGCCTGGTGGGTGCGTTCATGACCTCGCTGTACACCTTCCGCCTGATCTTCATCACCTTCCACGGTGAAGCCAAGACCGAAGCCCACGCAGGCCATGGCATCTCCCACTGGCTGCCACTGTCGGTGCTGATCATCCTGTCGACCTTCATCGGCGCGCTGATCACCCCGCCACTGGCCGGTGTACTGCCGGAAAGCGCCGGCCATGCCGGCGGCGCCGCCAAGCACAGTCTGGAAATCGCCTCGGGCGCCATTGCCATCGCCGGCATCCTGCTGGCGGCCCTGCTGTTCCTCGGCAAGCGTCGCTTCGTGACCGCCGTGGCCAACAGTGGCATCGGCCGTTTCCTCTCGGCCTGGTGGTTCGCCGCCTGGGGCTTCGACTGGCTCTACGACAAACTGTTCGTCAAGCCCTACCTGGCCATCAGTCATGTACTGCGTAAAGACCCGCTCGACCAGACCATCGGTTTGATCCCGCGCGCGGCCAAAGGCGGTCACACCGCCCTGAGCCGTACCGAGACCGGCCAGTTGCGTTGGTATGCGGCTTCCATGGCTGCTGGTGCCGTGCTGGTGATCGGCGCCATCGTTGTGGTAGCGGTCTGATATGAACTTTGCGAACTTGCGAAAGGAAACGAGCCCGTCATGATTCTGCCCTGGCTAATCCTGATCCCCTTTATCGGCGGCCTGCTCTGCTGGATGGGTGAACGCTTCGGCGCCACCCTCCCCCGCTGGATTGCGTTGCTGACCATGTCCCTGGAACTCGCACTCGGCCTCTGGCTGTGGGCCCATGGCGACTATTCATTCGCTCCGGCACCGGGTGTCGATCCAACGTTCGCGCTTGAATTCAAGCACGTGTGGATCCAGCGCTTCGGCATCAACGTGCACCTGGCCCTCGACGGCCTGTCGCTGTTGATGATCCTGCTGACCGGCCTGCTGGGTATCCTCTCGGTACTCTGCTCCTGGAAAGAGATCCAGCGTCACGTGGGCTTCTTCCACCTGAACCTGATGTGGATCCTGGGCGGCGTTGTCGGCGTGTTCCTCGCCCTCGACCTGTTCATGTTCTTCTTCTTCTGGGAGATGATGCTGGTGCCGATGTACTTCCTCATCGCGCTCTGGGGTCACAGTTCTTCGGACGGCAAGAAAACCCGGATCTACGCGGCGACCAAGTTCTTCATCTTCACCCAGGCTTCCGGCCTGATCATGTTGGTGGCGATCCTGGGCCTGGTACTGGTCAACTTCAACTCGACTGGCGTGATTACCTTCAACTACGCCGACCTGTTGAAAACCAAGATGTCCCTGACCACCGAGTACATCCTGATGCTGGGCTTCTTCATCGCCTTCGCGGTGAAGCTGCCGGTGGTGCCGTTCCACTCCTGGCTGCCTGACGCTCACGCCCAGGCGCCGACCGCCGGTTCCGTGGACCTGGCCGGTATCCTGCTGAAGACGGCGGCCTACGGCCTGCTGCGTTTCGCCCTGCCGCTGTTCCCGAACGCCTCGGCCGAGTTCGCGCCGATTGCCATGACCCTCGGCCTGATCGGGATCTTCTACGGTGCATTCCTCGCGTTCGCCCAAACCGACATCAAGCGTCTGATTGCCTTCTCGTCCGTTTCGCACATGGGCTTCGTACTGATCGGCATCTACTCCGGCAGCCAGCTGGCGTTGCAAGGTGCGGTGATCCAGATGTTGGCCCACGGTGTCTCGGCCGCGGCACTCTTTATCCTGAGTGGCCAGTTGTACGAGCGCCTGCACACCCGTGACATGCGTGAGATGGGCGGCGTGTGGTCGCGCATTGCGTACCTGCCGGCGATCAGCCTGTTCTTCGCCGCCGCTTCCCTGGGCTTGCCGGGTACCGGTAACTTCATCGGCGAGTTCCTGATCCTGATGGGTGCCTTCGTGCAAACACCGTGGATCAGCGCCATTGCTACCTCCGGCCTGGTATTCGGTTCGGTCTACTCGCTGATCATGATCCACCGCGCCTACTTCGGCCCGGCCAAGTCCGACACCGTCCTGAAAGGGATGGATGCTCGCGAACTGATCATGGTGCTCGGCCTTGCGGTATTGCTGATCTACATCGGCGTGTACCCGCAACCGTTCCTGGACACTTCTGCCGCGACGATGCATGGCGTGCAGCAGTGGTTCGGCACCGCCTTCTCTCAACTCGCTTCGGCCCGGTAAGAGCGCTATGGAATTCACGATCCAACACTTTATCGCGCTTGCGCCGCTGCTGATCACCAGCCTCACCATCGTGGTGGTGATGCTGGCGATCGCCTGGCGCCGCAATCACTCACAAACGTTCCTGCTGTCCTGCGCCGGTTTGAACCTGGCCTTGCTGTCGATTATCCCGGCACTCAAGGTCGCGCCACTGGCGGTGACCCCGCTGATGATGGTCGATGACTTCGCGCTGCTGTATATCGCGCTGATCCTCGTCGCCACCCTCGCCTGCGTCACCCTCGCCCACGCCTACCTCGGCGAAGGCGGCACCGGCTACCCGGGCAACCGCGAAGAGCTGTACCTGCTGATCCTGCTGGCTGCGGCCGGCGGTATCGTGCTGGTCAGCGCGCAGCACCTGGCCGGCTTGTTCATCGGCCTGGAACTGCTGTCGATCCCGACCTACGGCCTGGTGGCCTACGCCTTCTTCAACAAGCGTTCCCTGGAAGCCGGCATCAAGTACATGGTGCTGTCGGCCGCCGGTTCCGCGTTCCTGTTGTTCGGTATGGCCCTGCTCTACGCCGAAGCCGGCAGCCTGAGCTTCACCGGTATCGGTCACGCCCTGGCCGCCACCAACAGCCCCGCGCCGATTGCCCAACTGGGCCTGGCGATGATGCTGATCGGCCTGGCGTTCAAGCTGTCGCTGGTGCCGTTCCACCTGTGGACCCCGGACGTGTACGAAGGCGCCCCGGCGCCGGTGGCGGCGTTCCTGGCGACCGCGTCCAAGGTCGCTGTGTTTGCGGTGATGGTGCGTCTGTTCCAGATCTCGCCTGCCGCCAACACCGGCGTGCTGAGCAACGTGTTGACCGTGATCGCCATCGCGTCGATCCTGTTCGGCAACCTGCTGGCGCTGACCCAGAACAACCTCAAGCGTCTGCTGGGTTACTCGTCCATCGCCCACTTCGGCTACCTGTTGATCGCCCTGGTGGCGAGCAAAGGCCTGGCCGTGGAAGCCATCGGCGTGTACCTGGTCACCTACGTGATCACCAGCCTCGGCGCGTTCGGCGTGATCACCCTGATGTCCTCGCCTTACAAGGGCCGTGACGCCGACGCCCTGTACGAATACCGCGGCCTGTTCTGGCGCCGTCCGTACCTGACCGCCGTACTCACCGTGATGATGCTGTCCCTGGCCGGTATCCCGCTGACCGCGGGCTTTATCGGCAAGTTCTACATCGTCGCGACCGGTGTCGAAGCCCACGAGTGGTGGCTGGTTGCGTCCCTGGTGCTGGGCAGTGCCATCGGCGTGTTCTACTACCTGCGCGTGATGGTCACCCTGTACCTGATCGAGCCAAACCTGCGCCGTGTGGATGCCGAGCTGCACTGGGAACAGAAAGCCGGTGGCGTGATGCTGCTGGCTATCGCCCTGCTCGCCTTCTTCCTCGGCGTGTACCCACAACCGTTGCTGACCCTGGTGCAGCACGCGGTGCTGGGGGTTTGATCCCTTAGCGGTATGCGAATCAACAGAAACGGCGCCCCAGGGCGCCGTTTTTGCGTTCTGGGCTGACCTGCAACAGCCCAAAAAAACGCCCCGAATGTTCGGGGCGTTTTACATTGCAACCGCGTCAGAACGCGATGCCTAGCTTGACCCCGTACTCATCCCGCTTGAGCCGAGTGTTATCGGCCACTTCGGAATCACCGTCGAGCTTGTATTCGGTGCGGGTGTAGTAAAGGCCCGCCATCACCGGCAGGTCGCCCTTCTGGTTCATCAGCAGGCTGACTTCCGCATACGGGTTAGTACGGTCCTTGAGGTCTACGGTGTCGCTGCCCACGCCGTCCACCTTGAGCTTGGTACGACCATCAATGGTGCGACGCGCACCGGCTTCGAAACGCAGCGTCATGTCATCGAACTGATGGTTGTAGCCCAGGGCTGCCTTGGCGAACGGCGACTTGTTGGTGAGTTCCATGTCGTAGTCGTTCGAGTCCAGCTCATAGCGGGTCCAGCTGTAACCGCCGCCAACGATCACGTCGACGAAGTTGCGCGCATCCAGCGCGGCACGCCAGCCGAGATCCAGGTCGGCCTGGCCTTCCTTGAGTTTGTTATCACTCTTTTTACCGTACTTGGCTTCCACACCTGCCTGGTAGATAAAGCCCGACTCGGCGGTGAGCTTGTTGCCGAAGTTGTAGAAAAGACCGGCTTCGGGCATGTGGTCCTTATCACTTTCACTACCGCCTTCGAGCTTGAAGTCGTTGTAGCTGCCCAGAATCCCAAAGGTAGAAATCGGGTCAGTGGACGGTGCGGCGAACGCCACTGCTGGCGCGGCGACCAGCGCCAGCAGTGAGGAATGCTTGAGGAGGTTTGCGAATAGTTTGGACATCGTTTACATCTCCTTGTCTGGTGGGCAAATTATTCAGGAAACGCTTCGAACCCAGGCTGGCACCAAAGGTTCGAAAAAATTTGCCCCCACTTGGAGGTAAAACGGTTCAGCGATGGCTCTAGATCAATACTCCTGGCGTGCAGCCATTACCAAGCCCTCAAGGGTTGAATCAAGCTGAGGGTGAACCGGCACGCGAATCCCAAAGGTAGTGCCCAGTACGTCCAGCAGCTCGTCGGCGCTCTGGATCACACGCTTGTCACTCGGCCGATCCAGGTAGTGAATCCCATAGTGGGCGTTGTTCAAGGTGTGGCGTTCGCCCGCTGCCAGGCGTGCGACTTTCAATTGGCCCAGGAACGGCGAACCTGGATGGGTCGAGACGTACCAGTTACCGATTTCGTAGTCGATGTCTGCCTGCACTTGCAGGTCGAACACATACAAGCCACGCCACTCCCCCGCGACCTCGGCCCACAACGTGTAGCTGCCCTCCTGCTCATTGAGTGTCAGGCGATACGGCTCATGGGCCGTGGCCTGCACGGCCTGCGTGTCCAACTGCAACGGACTGCTGGGCACCATGCCACCAAAGCCGACGTCGGTGATGTAGCGCACGCCGTCCAGGGTCACCAGGCTCAGGCGATGGGTGCGCGCCGTACGTGCGTCCGGCGGACCACCCATCACAACCCGCCCGGTAATGCCGCGCGCCTCGAACCCCAGTTCCTGCAACAGCGCCAGGAACATCTGGTTCAACTCATAGCAATACCCACCCCGCCCATCGAACAGGACTTTCTGCTCGACGCTGGGCAAGTCGATCGGCACCGGCAGGCGCAGCAGGGTCGACAGGCTTTCGAAGGCGAAGGTGCACACATGACGCAGTTGCAAATCCCGCAGGGTCTGCAGGGTGGGCGGTGGTGGCGAGTCGTAACCCAAGCGTTGCAGGTACAGGCGGCTGTGGTTCAGGAGGGTCATGGCGCGATCCTTGGGCGCGGGAGGAATGCGTCACTATGCCGCGCAAGCATGCAGATTGTCATTTTGAGTGAACCTTTTTAAACCGTTCCCTATCCATCTATAACAAGACAGGGAGGCAACATGAGTACCGCAAAAATCTACACCATCCACTACCAACTGCACGGTCAACCGAAGTCCTTTGTGGTGCGTGCCGAAGTGATGAACAACGCCGAGGCCTGGCACTGGGCAGCCGTTGACGCTGACATTGCGCATGTGAGCCGTATCGGCCGGGTCGGCCATGAGCAAGTGAAAAAAACCACGCGCCCGTGGGCCGAGAAGTACGGCATTACCGACGTCACCTGGATGCCGCCCAGATAAACAAAAAGCCCCGCTCATTGGCGGGGCCCAGCTCATTTCTTCAAGTCGCCCAACGGATCGTAGGGCGGCTTTTTTTTCCCGTCGTCCTTGGCCTTTTTATCCAGAGGGGCGATGGCCGGACCGATGGGATCAACCTGCGGATCAGCCACATCGGGCGAGTCCGGATCAAATCCCAGCTCATCCTTGCCGCTGGCGTGTTCATTGGAGGGCGGTCCATCCGAGCGCTTGTTCATCATGGTCTCCTGTTATAGCGGGCGAGCTTTGTCGTGGAGGTTTTCCAGGTCGTCTTCGACGCGCTCCACATCATCCTGGGCGTCACGCTCTTTCGGGTCATTGGGGCGCAAGGCATCGTTGTCGCGCTCCTCTTCACCGGGCGTGCGGTCAGGGTCGGGGGTTCCGGGCGGTGGCTGCTTGTATTCGGGCATGGTGGTTGACCTCAAAGGGACTACACCGGTTTAGAGAAACTGCCCCAGATCATGGTTCAACTTGATTGCCCCACCACTGACCGCTGACCATGAGAAGATGCCTTCCCCCCTACCCGCCCTGGAGACCTGGACCGGATGTTCGAGCTCAAACCCTGCGACCCCGTCACCTACCGCCAACAGACGCGCCGCAGCACGCTGATCGTGGCCGTGCTGTTCGTGGCCCTGGCCATGCTGCTGTCGAGCCTGGCGGTGATGCTGTTCGGCGAACCCGGCGGTGACAACTTCCGCTTTAATGTCGGTGGCGTATTCGCCGGGGTGTTGATAACGGTCGCCCTGCTGCGCGGCCCGTTCCGCACCCAACCGTGGCTGGCACCGGCCGTGTATGGCTGGCAGCTCAAGCGCACCCTGATGCGCGTGACCAACGTGATGCACACCGTCACCGAGCGTGTGCAGGCGAATGATCCGACGGCCATGAAGATACTGCGTTTCTATCACCTGGGGCTGACGCAGATGCACGCCCTGGACGCCAACTCCAGTGCCCAGGCGCAGTTGGTCGGTGAAATGGACGCGCATAAGAACACGATGCTGGCACTGGGGATCGACACCGAACAAACCCGCTTTGATCCCGCCTGGCTGGAAGGATTGAAACGCACGTAAGTCAGTCTGCTGCCACACGGGTGCGCCAGCAGAACAACGCACTCACCGCAATCGCCGCACCCGCCACGCCAAACACCAGGGGTGCCGAGGCCACCGGCAACAGCAGGCCTGCCAGCAGTGGCCCGAGGCCCGCACCGATGTCACGCCATACCGCATTCGACGCCAGGGCCGACACCCGCAGCGAACCGGGGTTGCGCTCGGCGACCAGGGTGGTCACCAGGGGCAGTTGCAACGCGCGCAGCACCAACACCGCCGCCGCGCCGACAATCACCCAATAGCTGCCGAACGCCGTCAAGGCCAAGGCACTCAGGAACGAAAACAGCAACAACATCGAGGTCGCGCCAAAGCGCTGGGCGGCGTGACCTCCCAGGGGGCTCAGGAGCATTTCCGAGACATAACGCAGGGCCATCAAGCCGCCGGCGATCAGCACCGCATTACCGCCGAGCAGCTTCTGCGCCTGGATCGACAGGCCGAAAATAAACAGTCCGTCCAGCGCCACGCCTTCGATAAACGACCACAGCGCCACGCTGTCGGGCCACTTGAAACGGCGCCCCGGGGTGCTGTGCAAATCATGCCCGGCGCTGGGCAGGCCGCGCGCCATCCACAGCCCCACCAGGCAACAGCCGGCGAGGATCACAAAGATCGGACGCGGCCCGGCCCACAGCGTCAGCCAACCACCGAACGGCAACGCCAGCATCGGCCCCCAGGCGATCAGGGCCCGCGAACGCCCGGCCCGGCGCGCGGCGCCCTCCGGTTCGGAGGTGGCCAATACCTGAGTCGACAGGTTCAACGCGGCAAAACACAGGCCCCACACCAGCCGCAGCCCCAACAACGCGGCAAAACCCGACAGCACCGAATTGCCCAGGGCGCACAGCGTTGCGGCGCCGGCGGCAATCATGCAGGTCAGGCGATCACCGTTGCGCGCGTAGAAATTCAACACATGCCGATAGCCGAAAATCCGCACCAGGCGGTTGGCCGCCAGCAACACCCCGGCCTGGGCGAGCGTGATGCCGAAGGCCTGGGACTCCATGGGCAGCAGCAGATAAAGCAACACGTCACTGGGCAGGCATAAGGCCAGGGTCAACGCAGCGCGGCGGGAATGGGTATCGGCAGTGCGGAGGGCCAGGCTGGACATAAATCTGAAACATCCCGAAATATTCAGGTCGCCACGGTAGCCCTCCCACCGCAGGTTTTACAACGGCTTTTTCCCGTAGGGCAGCAAACGCAGGCCACTGGCCACGGCGCCCACCAGCGCAAACACGCAACCCAGCCACAGCGCATACAGCGGGCCATTGCCCAGGGACAGGTGGAAACACAGCGCCACCAACGACGCCCCCAGCGTCTGCCCCAGCAACCGCGAAATCGCCACGATGCCGCTGGCCCCACCGCTGCGCGCCAACGGCGCACTGGTCATCAAGGCCTTGAGGTTGGGCGACTGGAAGAAGCCGAAACCGGCACCGCACAACGCCATGCGCCAGCCAATATCGAAGGCCGACGCGCCGTGGCCCAAGGTCGCCAACCCGGCCATGCCCACACTCAACATCAACAGCCCGATACCGCACAGCAGGCCCAGGGACACACGGTCAGCCAGGCGCCCGGCGACCAACGCCATCACCGCCACAACCGCCGGCCACGGTGTCATCAGGAACCCGGTTTCCACCTGGCTATGCCCCAACACCGCCTGCAACAGAAAGGGCAGCGACACAAAGGCCAGGCCCTGGGCGCTGAAGGCGCAGATCGCCGTCAAGGAAGACAAGGCAAACACTGGCCGCTTGAACAGATCCAACGCCAGCATCGGCGCCGGGTGACCGGCCTGCCGACGCAGCAGCAAGGCGCCACACAGCAGCGCCACCGCAATCAAGCCCAGGGTCAACGCCCCCTGCGCACCATGCACCGCCGTGCCCAGCCCCAGCACCAGCAAGGCGAACAACCCGGCACACAGTGCAGCCGCGAGGCGGTCGAAGGCATGCCCGGCCATCGGCAGGGTCGGCAATGAACGCAGGCCCAATCCCAGGGCCAACAGCCCCAACGGCACATTGATCAGGTACAGCCAGTGCCAGGTCGCCACCGACAGAATCGCCGACGCCGCCGTGGGCCCCAGGGTAAACGCCAGCCCCACCACCAGCGAGTTATAGCCCAGGCCACGCCCGAGCATTTTTGACGGGTAGATATGCCGCAGCAACGCCGTATTGACGCTCATGATCGCCGCCGCCCCCAGCCCCTGCACCACTCGCGCGGCAGTCAGGGTCACCAGCGAACCGGCCAGTCCGCAAAACAGCGACGAGACGATAAACAGCAGCAACCCGCCGAGATACACGCGGCGGTGCCCGAGCACATCGCTGAGGGACGCAAACGGCAGAACCGTGGCGATAATCGCCAACTGGTAGGCATTGACCACCCAGATCACCGAGGCGGAATCGGTGCCAATCCCTTCGGCCAGGGTCGGCAAGGCCGTGTTGACGATGGCCGTGTCCAGGGTCGCCATGCCGATCCCCAGGGAGATCGCGATCACGGCCGGCAGGCGTTTATTGAGGGGCAGCCCATCGACGACAGAAGACATGAACCATCCGGACAGGTAACAAAGGCCACTAGCATACGATCAACGGGGATTGATTTCAGTGGCCCATGGCGCCGCTGTCAAAATTTTCATGTTGATGAACATGGAATGTGCGCCTCATCGCGCATCACGCCTGCCTGTCATCCCTTAGTAAACAATCAAGCTCGCAGCAATGATGGGACTGGGACGGCAAGCTTCTGGAGTTGAAGCAGAGCATTGTGGGGGAACGTCCGATAACTTGGCGGCGGCCATCTTCGGATTCCAGCGGCCAATAATACCGTCCCGACCCGCAACATCCACCGTATCCAGCTGATTCATCACCTGGTCACGCTTGAGCACTTCCCTGGCCAACATTGTCAACTTGTTTTGTTGCGCATCTCCCGTCAGCGGGCGCCTCGCGACCTCACGAATTTTCCCCAGCGTCGCATGTGGCGAGCCTGCTGGCCTGAATGCATCGAAATTTTTGTCAAACTCCCGCGCCAGCGCGGCGTCGGACAGCCCCGCATAAGGGTTGGCAGGGTGCCAATGGGCAACAACAGGGGCATGGGTGGCGAAAGATGCACTATGGACAAGAGACACGTGGTGCTGATGAATGATAGCCATGAGTGAGTTTCCTTGATTACTCGACAAATCCGCTCTACATACCGTCGAAAAACGGATATGCAAAGCAGACTGTTGTCTCTGTGGCGACCCACGCCAGGGTGGTTCCGCAGTCGTACGCAAAAACCGCTTCGCCACCCAAGTCCGGACAGCGTTAGATACGCGGTCCTTGAAGGATTGCACTCAGGTCCAGGCGTCCGTCCTTGACCGGCGCGCACCAGTAGTAACCACCGGTCAACGGCGTGCTGATGCGATACAGGCCATCGACAATCCCGTCCTCCAACCCGCTCATGCGGCGCAGTTGGGCTTCGAACGCATCGAAGGAATGGCCGAATGCGAGGAACATCAACCCGGCCTGGCCATTTTCGGCCCAGGGCATGGAGCGGCGCACCACGAAGGCTTCCGGGGTGAAGCTTTCCTGGGCGGTACGTTTGGTGTGGGCGGATTCGGGAGCGTCTTCAAGCTCTTCGTTGTCGCCATGGCGGCGGCCGATGATATGGTCGCGCTCCTGGGCGGGCAACGCGGCGAAGCCATCGAGGTCGTGCTGCCATTGCTGGATCGCGGCGAAGCTGGCACCGCTGTCGGTCAGGGCGGCTTCAACGGCAGCGTCGTCGTGGGGGTTTTCAGTGCCGTCTTCGTAGTCGGTGAGGTCGAAGCCGGTCTTGTAGCGGAAGCCTTCGGTTGACTGCACCAGGCGAAACGCCGGGGCCAGGGCCTTCTCGAAAGCGCGACTGCGCAGCAGCAACTCACCGCGATCGACGCCATGCAGCCACACCCACAGTGCCTGCTGGGTGGACGGGTTGTGCGCACCCGGTGCGCTCACGGCAGGAAAGCTGCGCAAACCATCAACCGTTGCACCCAGCGCGTTGACCAGCGGCTCGCCAAATCCGACCACTGCCGCCGAATCGGCCAACTGCACCAGCGCGTCCAGCGCAGCGGGCACGGCTGCCAGGGTGTCCACGGCAAAAAACAGATGGCGTGCCTGCAAAGGCACCGGTGCGGCAAGAATGCCCGGCTGGTACTGACTCATGTGAACTCCTTCAAGAAAGGCGCGCAGTCTACTATCTCGAAGAGCAGGCGACACGCCCAGGTGTGTATGCAACGCGCACAAGCCTTGCCATAGAGCCCTGTGTTGGGTGACTCTCTCGTCATGTTTTGCAACTATTTCAGGGGTAGTGCCATGACCACCAGCAACCTGCTCGCCCAGCTGTTTCCCACCAGCGTCGCCGATATTCCCGAGCAATACCGCCTGGCGGCGCCCATCGAACAGCGTGACTACCTGGTGGATGGCCAGTTGCAGGTGTGGAACGGCCCCTTGGCCCAGGTGCAGAGCCCGGTGCAATTGGGCGACCGCCGCGTGGTGATCGGCAGCACGCCGTTGCTGGACGCCGACACCGCCCTCACCGCCCTCGATGCCGCCGTGCGCGCTTATGATCGTGGCCAGGGTGAATGGCCGACGATGCGCGTGGTGGAGCGTATCCAGCACGTCGAGGCGTTTTTGCGACGTATGCGCGAACAGCGCGACGCAGTGGTCACCCTGCTGATGTGGGAGATCGGTAAGAACCTCAAGGACTCGCAGAAAGAATTCGACCGCACCTGCGACTACATCACCGACACCATCAATGCCCTCAAGGAACTCGACCGCCGCAGCAGCCGCTTCGAGCTGGAACAGGACACCCTCGGGCAAATCCGCCGCGTGCCCCTGGGCGTGGCGCTGTGCATGGGCCCCTACAACTACCCGCTCAACGAGACGTTTACCACGCTGATCCCGGCGCTGATCATGGGCAATACCGTGGTGTTCAAGCCGGCCAAACTCGGTGTGCTGCTGATCCGTCCGTTGCTGGAAGCCTTCCGCGACAGCTTCCCGGCCGGGGTGATCAACGTGATCTACGGCAGCGGCCGCGAAACCGTCAGTGCGTTGATGGCCAGCGGCAAGATCGACATCTTTGCCTTTATCGGCACCAACAAGGCCGCCAGCGACTTGAAAAAGCTGCACCCCAAGCCGCACCGCCTGCGTGCGGCCCTGGGCCTGGATGCGAAAAACCCCGGCATCGTGCTGCCCGAGGTGGACCTGGACAACGCCGTCAGCGAGGCTGTCACCGGTTCGCTGTCCTTCAACGGCCAGCGTTGCACCGCGCTGAAAATCCTGTTTGTGCATGAAGACGTGGTCGACAGCTTCATCGAGAAATTCAACCGCAAGCTGGAGACCCTCAAGCCCGGCATGCCCTGGGAAGACGGGGTTTCACTGACACCGCTGCCGGAAGTCGGCAAGGTGGATTACCTCAACGACCTGGTGGCCGATGCCCAACAACACGGCGCCCACGTGGTGAATGCCAATGGCGGTACCCATCGTGGTTCGTTCTTCTATCCGGCGGTGCTGTACCCGGTGACCCCGCAGATGCGCGTGTACCACGAGGAACAATTCGGCCCGGTGGTGCCCATCGTGCCCTACCGCGATCTGGAGACGGTGATCGAGTACGTACTCGACTCGGACTTCGGCCAGCAATTGAGTATTTTCGGCACCAACGCCGTGGAAGTCGGACGCCTGGTGGACACCTTCGCCAACCAGGTCGGCCGCATCAATATCAACGCCCAATGCCAGCGCGGCCCGGACACTTTCCCGTT
Organism: Pseudomonas sp. CFBP13509; assembly: GCF_005233485.1. NCBI lineage: Bacteria > Pseudomonadati > Pseudomonadota > Gammaproteobacteria > Pseudomonadales > Pseudomonadaceae > Pseudomonas > Pseudomonas sp. CFBP13509. The sequence continues at coordinate 113,774 of NZ_QGAA01000007.1, read as the reverse complement.
CAACGGGCGCAAGAACTCGGCCGAAGGCACGCTGTCGGTACATGATGCGCTGCGCGTGTTTTCGATCCGCACCCTGGTGGCGACCAAGTTCCAGGACAGCAACAAGGCGCTGGTCAGCGATATCCTGCGTAACCGTGACTCAAGCTTCCTGACCACCGACTATATCTTCTAAGCACAATGCCGATCGCAATGTGGGAGGGGACCGCCCCCTCCCACATTTGGATTGTGTACATATCCAAAACCGAGGCCACTTTAATTACCGATGAACCTGCCACTCTTCGCCCGGCGCCTGCTGCGCCCCTTGCTCGACCCCTACCGCCGCTATCGCCACGCCAAACTGATCCACGCCGTGCGCGTATCCATCGGCTTGCTGGCGACGATCCTGCTGACCACCGGCATCAACCTGCCCCATGGTGAATGGGCATCGGTGACCATGCTGGTGGTGATCGGCGGTTTGCAACACCACGGCAATATCGGCAAGAAGGCCGTTGAGCGCGCCTATGGCACGCTGATCGGTGCCAGCGTCGGTTTGCTGCTGGTGGTGCAGGAGGCGTATGTCGGCCAGCCGTTGCTCACCTACCTGCTGATGTCGGTGGTGTGCGGGTTCTTTTCCTATCACGCCATCGGCAAGGGCGGGTACACGGCGCTGTTGTCCGCGATCACGGTGTTTATCGTCGCGGGGCACGGTGACAACCCGTTGTCGGACGGGCTGTGGCGCACCGTGGATATCCTGATCGGCATTGCCTTGGCGTTGGCGTTTTCCTTCGCCCTGCCGCTGTATGCCGTGTATTCCTGGCGCTACAACCTGGCCAGCGCCTTGCGTGATTGCGCCCAGATCTACAGCCGGATCATCAATGGCCAGTCGGTCACCGACGATGAACACCTGAAGCTGCTCAACCGCCTGAATGCGGCAATGCTGCAATTGCGCTCGCTGATGCCGTCGGTGTCCAAGGAGGTGCGCATCTCCATGACCGAGCTGGACGCGATCCAACGCCACCTGCGCATGTGCATCAGCACCCTGGAGATTCTCGGCAACACCCGCCCGGCCCCTCGAGACGAACAGGCGATGGCGCGCATGCAAGTGATGTTGAAAGCCGAGCATCGGCAGATTCGCGTGCAGTTGGTGGGGATGGCGCGGGCATTGAAGTCGGGGGTTACGGAGCGGCTGGAGCGCCCCAGCCCTGTCAGCGGCGGCGAGCCCAGCCTGGATGCGCCGGTTTACAGCGCGCTGGATGGGTATCGATTGTTGACCGTGCAACTGGCGGCGAATGTGGACGCGATGCGCCAACGCCTGGCTAAAAGCGCCGGGCGCTGGAAGATCTAGAAAGGTGGCCCGTTGACCGGTTTACTCACATCAACACTTTCACACTTTCTCTTACATATTTTTCACGTTTTATTCACATCCCGGGACGTAGGGTGAAGCCTCATCCGTTACAAACGTTGCACATCAAGCCCGCCGCCCCAGCGGGCTTTTTTTTGCCTGGGATTTCTCAGCGCGAGGCCTTGGCGGCCGGCGCTGTCGCCTGTTCACGAATGGCACGCTGGGTATCCAGCACCTTGGCCAGCGCGTGTTCGGCTTCGGGGCTTTGCTGCGGCACACGAATCGCCGCCGAGACCAGGGTGATCAGCTTGGCCATCACCTCGGCATCGGTCGCCGGGCGGCCCAGGCTCATGGAGTTCATCAGCAGGCGCAGTTCGGTACCGGCCATGACCCCGGAAATCGCCTTGAGGGCAAATTGCAGGCGCACCCCCAGCTCGTTGCGCGGCAAGTCCGGCAAGGCCAGGGCGAAGGCTTCGAAGAAGCGTTGGAACACCGGCTGGTAATGCACCTTGAGGTATTCCTGGATAAACGGCGAGGTGTCGCTGTACACCCGCCCAAGGAAACGGATGAACGAACGCCCTTCCCCACTCGCCGGGTCGCTGCGTTCCAGGCCCATGGCCGGGGCGAAGAGCACGCCGAGCAAGGTGTCGCAGTCGAGGGGGCCGTCGGATTCGGCCTCACAGCGCGCCAGCAATTCCAGGCGCTGCTCGTTGAGCGGCTCCAGGCGTTGCATCAGCAGGGTCTTCATCAGGGAGTCCTTGTCCCCGAAGTGGTAGTTCACCGCAGCCAGGTTCACCTGGGCGCGCTCGGTAATCTGCCGCAGCAGCACGGCGTCATAGCCGTATTTGATGAAGAGAGCCTCTGTCGCATCCAGCAATCGAGTCTTGGTAACGTTTGGAGCGCTGAGTTTCTTCGCGACCATAAGGGTTCCACGGCGGAAATATTGTTTTAAAAAATAATTTGATTTTTTATACCGGTGTGGCCGGTCGAAAGCAAGTAGTGACACACCGCCATACTATCCAAAGCCTTTGCCCATGGGGATTCTCAGGCAAGCCAGGGACCTTTCGGTAGACCCCCGTACCGGCGAGGGAAATCTTTTCAAAGCGTAAAACCGCTCTACATCCACGGCTGGCGAAGCACCGGGAACACGGTTAGTATTCAAACAATATTTTAAAAACAAGAAATAAAACCAGTCCGTGACGCGAACCAGATAGCCCCCGAACTTGTTACAAAGATTTACAAAGGGCGCATGACGGCAGCGTCGAGACTGCAGGCGTAGTCACGATGACAGATACCCCCGCGCACCCAGGCTTGATTTCCCTGCAAGGCATCGGCAAGCGCTATCAGCTCGCCGGGCAGGAACTGACCATTCTCAATGAGGTGTGCCTGTCCATCGAGCGCGGTGACAGCTGCGGCATCCTCGGCGCCTCGGGCTCAGGCAAAAGCACCCTGCTCAATATCCTCGGCCTGCTGGACCTGCCCAATTGCGGCCAGTACCACTTTGCCGGCCACGATATTTTCAGCGCCACTCCAGATCAACTGGCGGCGATCCGCAACCAGCAGATCGGCTTTGTGTTCCAGAGCTTCAACCTGCTGCCGCGCCTCAGCGCCCTGGACAACGTCGCCCTGCCCCTGAGCTATCGCGGTGTGTCGCGGCATGAATCGGTGGCGCAGGCCCTGCGCATGCTCGAACAGGTCGGGCTGGCGGAGCGCGCCCACCATCGCCCCGCCGACCTCTCCGGCGGCCAGCGCCAACGTGTGGCGATTGCCCGTGCATTGGTGGGCAAGCCTTCGGTGATCCTGGCCGACGAGCCCACCGGCAACCTCGACAGCAGCACCGCCCAGGACATCATGGACCTGCTGCTGGCATTGAACCGCGAGCAACAGGTCACGCTGATCATCGTCACCCACGACCCGCATATCGCCGAACGCCTGGAGCGCAAGATCCTGGTGCGCAACGGCGTAGTGCACGAGGCCGGGCGCCTATGAGCCTGCGGGTCGAACAGAGCTTCAGCCAACTGCTGCATGAAGCCTTCGTCAGCCTGCGCACCCTGGGCAAGCGCTCGGTGCTGGCCCTGCTGGGCATCGTCATCGGCAGTTCGTCGGTGGTGGCGCTGATCAATATCGGCCATAACGCCGCGGTGGATGCCGCGATGATTTTCAAGGACATGGGCACCGACACCCTGGTCGCCCAGTTCCCGCCCAAGGGCAACAGCACGATCCCCACACCCGCGAGGCTCGACCTGGATGCCGTGCGCCAGGCCGTGCCGGGCATTGCCCATATCGGCGCGCTGACCTTGTTCAGCGGGCCCATCGTGTTCCATGGCCGCACCACCAACGCCAACCTCGTCGGCAGCACACCGGACATCCAGGCAGCGATGCGCCTGGTGGTACGGCAGGGGCGCTTCCTGTCGAGCTTCGACGCCAACGAAACCTATGGCGTGATCGGTGACCAGCTGGCCCAGGCCCTCGGAGCGCCGGGCGATCCGCTGCAACTGGGCGACCGCGTGCGCATCAACGACTACCTGTTCCTGGTGGTGGGCATTCTGCAGAACCAGCCCAGGGCAATGCTGATGCCGGTACAGGCCAACGAGTCGTTGTTCATTCCCGCCGAAGGCATGCGCCGCATCCATGCCATGCCGCAGATCGGCAATGTAATTATCCGCGCCGCGCCCGGCCAGGACATGGAACACATTGCCAGGGAAGCCGCCAGCGCCTTGCAGGCCCAGCTCACCGACCACACTGTCGACATCCAGGTGCCCCAGCAAATGATCGACGGCATGACCAGGCAAAGCCGCACCTTCGCCTACCTGCTGCTGGCCCTCGGCGCCATTTCCCTGGTCGGCGGCGGCGTAGGCGTGATGAATGTGATGCTGATGAACGTGTCGGAGCGCCGTCGTGAGATCGGCATTCGCATGGCCCTGGGCGCTCGCCAGCGCGACATCCGCAACCTGTTCCTGCTCGAAGCCGTCACCCTCACCGCCGTCGGCGCGCTGTGCGGTGCGGTACTTGGCATGACCGCCGCCTGGCTCTATGCCTGGCTGTCGGGCTGGCTATTCGACCTGGCCGTCGCCGCCCTGCCCCTGGGGGTGGGCAGTACGTTGCTGGTGGGCTTGTTCTTTGGCATCTACCCGGCGGTATCGGCCTCACGGTTGCAGCCGGTGGAGGCCTTGCGCGATGAGTAAATGGCTGGGGTTGCTCGTGTTGATCAGCCTGCACGGCATGGCCGCCGAGGTGGTCATCAAGCCGTCGGCCCCCAGCAGCACGCGCAGCGGTTACGACCGGGGCGTGTCCTTGAATGCCCAGGTCACCACCATGACCCTGGGTGACGCCGTGTACCTGGGCCTGCGCAACAACCCGGCGATCCGCAGCGCCTACCTGCAACGGGTGGCGCAGAAGTTCGACCTGCGCGTCGCCGAAGACGTGTTCAACCCCAAGCTCACCCTCAACAGTTATTACCGCAGTACCCGCGGCTCTCAGGACAGTGCGCGCAATGCCAACGTGGCGCCGGCCACCAGCTTGCTCAGTGAATACGGCACTCGCCTGAGCATGGCCTGGACCCAGCAGCTGAACAACGCCGACCGCGCCGGGCGCTACCGCAGCGACGGCCTCGACCTGGCGATCATCCAGCCGTTGATGCGCGGCGCCGGCTGGGACGCCACCACCGCACCGTTGCGCCTGTCGCGCCTGTCGGAGCAGGCCAACCGCCTGAACCTCAAGGCGACCGTGGCGCAGACCATCAGCCAGATCATCGCCACCTACCGCGAACTGCTGCGGGCCCAGGAGCAACTGAGCATCGTACAGGACGCCCTTAAGCGCTCCGGCACCTTGCTGGAGGTAAACAAGGCCTTGATCAGCGCCGGGCGCATGGCCGAATTCGAAATCGTGCAGACCGAAGCCGACATCGCCACCCAGCAACTGGGCGTCGAAGAAGCGCAGAACCAGCTCGACACCAACCGCCTGGCCTTGCTGCGCCTGCTGGCCCTGGACCTGTCCACGCCGATTCGCGCCACCGAAGCCCTGGAGGCCAAGCCCATGCAGATCGACAAACGCCAGGCTTTCAACCTGGCGCAGACCCAGCAACCGGAATACCTCGCCGCCCTGCTCGGCAGCCAGCAGGCCGACCTCAACCTGGTGATCGCCAAGGACTCCGGGCGCTGGCAGGTGGACCTGGTGGCCGGCGCGAACCAGATACGCGACGCCTACAATAACGATGCCGGCAGCACCAACAACCGCACCTGGAACAGCTACGCCGGGGTGCAGGTGCAGATCCCCATCGGCGACATCAGCACGCGCCAGGCCGAAGTGCGCGCGCGGGTCAACGTGGAGGACCAGGAGATCCGCATCACCGACGCACGCCAGGAACTGGAACGCAACGTCAACGACGTGGTACGCGACCTCGGCACCCGCTGGCGCCAGTATGAAATCTCCCAGCGCGCGGTGGAGTTGTCGCGGCGCAAGATCGAGATCGAACGCGAGAAACTCAGCGCCGGGCGCTCCACCAACTTCCAGGTGCTGAGTTTCGAGACCGACCTGCGCAATGCCGAAAACGCGCAGCTCAACGCCCTGATCGCTTATTTGAACGCCCAGACCCAGCTCGACTTGACCCTGGGCATGACGCTGGAAAGTTGGGAAATCGCCCTCAATGACTATTAAACACAAAGGCCTGCTGGGCGCTGTATTGATCGTGCTGCTGGCCGGCGCCGGGCTGGTCCTGCGCAGCCCGGCCGAAGGCCCGGCTACCACCGGCGAGCAATGGCTGGCCGTCAAGCCCGACCCGCTGGTGCACCAGATCGGCCTGGTGGGCAAGATCGAACCCGACACCACCCTCACCCTCACGGCGCCGTTCGACGGCAACGTGCAGGCCAATCTGGTGGAGCAAGGCCAGCGGGTCGAGGCTGGCCAGGTCCTGCTGCGCATGGACCCGGCCACCCTTGAAGTGCAGTTGCGCGACGCCCTCTCCGCCCAGCTCAAGGCCCGCCGCGCCGTGCAAGAACTGCAGGACTGGGACAGCGGCCCCACCGTCAGCCGTGCGCGCCGCAGCCTGCGCACCGCCGAAATGACCGCCGGCAATACCCAACGCAAACTCACCGAAAGCGAAAACCTGTTCAAGCGCGGCATCATCCCGCGCAATGAGCTGGACGACCTCAAGCAACAGGCCCAGCAACAGCAGCTGGACCTCGCCTCCGCCCGCAGCGAACTGCAACAGGCCCTCGACCAGGGCAAGGGCGAGTACCGCCAGATCGCCGACATGGAACTGACCAACGCCACGGTGAAATACGAGGCCTTGCGCACCCTGCTCGCAGGCAAGGAGGTGAAGGCGCCGTTCTCCGGCATCGTGGTGCCCGCCCCCGGTAACAATGCGCCCCAAGGCGGCGGCAACACCAACGCGCCGATTCAGGCCGGCAGCAAGGTCAGCCAGGGCCAGGTGCTGTTCGGCCTGGCCAATATCGAGCGGCTGAAAATCGTCGCCAAGGTCTCTGAGCTGGACATCAACCAGCTGCACCAGGGCCAGGCGGTGGAAGTGCTGGGCGACGGTTTTGACGGCGAACGGCTGAGCGGCTCGGTGAGCGTGGTCAGCGGCCTGGCGATTGCCAGCGACAGCCAGGGCAGCGCGCAGTTTCCGGTGACGTTGTCGATTCCCAAGCTGACCCCGCAACAGTTGCAGCGGGTGCGCCTGGGAATGAGTGCGAGGTTGACCATCGTCACTTACAACAATGCGCAGGCGATGGTGATTCCGAGCGAGGCGATCCAGGCGGACAGGACGGTGGAGTATCGAGAAGCGATGGATAAGCCGGTGGAGCGGGTGAAGGTGACTACCGGGCAATCGACGCCGCAGGGGGTGGAAGTATTCGGCCTAAAACCCGGCTTCGTAAAGACCTCAAGATAAATGGAGATCCCCTGTGGGAGGGGGCTTGCTCCCGATGGCGGTGGATCAGTTAAAAACCTGTGTCTGACACACCGCTATCGGGAGCAAGCCCCCTCCCACAGGTGACGGGTTGCCCGTTCTGTCCCTTAACTGACCGGCATTGGGGCTTGCCCCCTCCCACATTTAGAAATGCGCCAACTTCAATGCCAATGCCAATGCCTTGGCCTGAAGCGCCACATCCGTCACCGCCGTGCTCTCCCACCACATCCCCCGCAACGGCGGGCCCATGGCGAACAATCGCGCGCTGACCTCGCCCTGGGCATCCAGCACGGCGCCGGACGTGTCCGCCGCAATCCCCAACGCCAACGGCCCGGGCGTGATCAGCCCGCGCTTGAGCAACTGCTGCGGCAGCGGCCGGGCCACGCGGCGCCAGTCGTATTCGATACCGCTGGAGTTGATCAGCGCCGCCCCCGACACTTGGCTGATCACCTGCTCGCCACGGTAACGCAAGCGAATGGTCACGCCCTCGCCCGAAGGCTCCAGCCCCTTGAACGACGCCGCGCGAATGCGCAACCGCCCTTGCTCATGCAGCCGGGCCACCAACTGGGCACTCAACGGCGGCGAGCGGTGGTGATGGCTTTCCCACCAGGGCCGCACATGCCGCACGAACTGACGTTTCTGGCCTTCGCTGGCCTGGCTCCACAGCCGGCCGATATGGGCGCGCACGGTGTCCAGTGGCGCCTGCCAATCGATGCCCTGCGCCAGTGCCAGGCGGCATTGACGCCGCACCTCGCGCAGCAGTTGTCGCGGGCTGCACAAGGCGTGGTCGGCGGCGAGGAAATCGTCCCAGCCCGGCGGCTGCCGGCGCACATGGGGCAACAACCCGTGGCGTGAAAACACCTCGATGGGCCCACGGTGCCCGGCCTGTTCCAGGGACACCACAGCGTCGACCATGGTCAACCCGGAGCCGATGATCAGCACCGGCGCCTGCGGGTCGATCCGGGTCATGGCCTGCACGTCCCAGGGGTCCACGGCGGCGGCGTTCAAGCCGCTGGACTGGGTCTGCGGCGTGCGTGCCGCCGGGAACATGCCGGTGGCCAACACCGCCTGGGCGCCGCGCAGTTGCTGGCCATTGTCGAGGGTCAGCACCACTGAATCGTCGCCGACCTGCAGGTCGACGACTTCGGCGCGGATATGCTCGACGGTAGACGCCGACAACGCCTTGGCTTCAGCCAGCCGTTGCTGTGCATACAGGCCAAAAATCCCGCGTGGCGGGAACAGTTCGCTGATGGGCACGTGCTGCTGGTCCGACTCGGGCCAACCGCCGGCGCCGATGTAGTCGGTGAGCCATTGGGTCAGGTCATCGGCGTTGTCCGGGTCGACGCTCATGCGCGCCGCGTTGCCGTTCAAGGTGTGGCCCAGTTCGACGGCGCTGTAGGCCTCGCCACGGCCGAGTTCGGCGCGCGGTTCGATCACCAGGATCCGGCGCTGCCCAGGCCGACGCAGCAGTTGCACCGCCAGCATGGTGCCGCTCAGGCCGCCGCCGATGATCACCACATCAGCGTTGCGGAGGGATTCAGTCATGCACATTCGCCTTTACTGTTTACCCAGATAAATGTCGTGCAAATCGCCCCGCGCCAACAGCTCGGCGGCGCTGCCACTCAAGGCCACGCGCCCAGTATCCAGCACGTAGCCCTGGGACGCATAGTTAAGCGCGACGTTGATATTCTGCTCGGCGATCAGGAAGCTCACCTGCTGCTCGCGGTTGAGCTGCGCGATGATCTCGAAGATCTCCTGCACGATCATAGGCGCCAAACCCATGGACGGCTCGTCGAGCAGTACCAAAGTAGGACGGGTCATCAACGCGCGGCCGATGGCGACCATCTGTTGCTCGCCGCCGGACGTCAGGCCCGCACGGGTGTGGCGCTTGGTCTTGAGCCGCGGGAACCAGGCGTAGATGCGCTCCAGATCCTGCTCCATGGCCTTGCGGCTCAGGCGCCGCACAAAGCCGCCGCTGCGCAGGTTGTCTTCGACGCTGAGCTGGCCGAAGACATGGCGGCCTTCCAGCACATGCACCATGCCTTGGCGCACGCGCTGGCTGGGGTCGACGCCGGCCAGGTCGACGCCCGCATATTCGATCACGCCCCGGCTGACTTCAGCGCGCTCGGCACGCACCAGCCCGGAGATCGCCTTGAGGGTGGTGCTCTTGCCGGCGCCATTGGCCCCCAGCAGGGCGACGATGGCGCCCTTGGGCACGCTCAGCGACACCCCGGCCACGGCGAGGATCGCGCCGTCGTAGATCACTTCAATATCGTTGACCGTCAACAACGACGGGCGCATGGCTTCGCTGGCGAGCTGGCTCATGATTTATTCATCCCCGGTGCAGGTGCGTGGCGTCAGGCCTTTTTCCTTGGCGAAAGCCGCAGATTTTTCATCGATCAGCGGGCGCAACAGGGCGCGGTCGGCGGCGATCCAGTCGCTGATCAGCGTCCAGTGGGCGCCGTCCCATTGCTGCACGCGCGCCGAGCCGCCGCCTTCGTGGTCGCGGCACGACAGCTTGAGGTTCTGCATCAGGCCCAGGTAGCCCATGTCCTTCAAGCGCGCGTCATCGATATTCAGGTGTTCCAGGCCCCAGCGGCCTTCTTCGCCATTGAGCGGACGCTTGCCGAACTTGGCCTGGCCGGTGCGGATCGCTTCCACAGCTACGGCGGCGTTCACCAGGCCGGAGTTGTAGTAGACGCTGCCGAAGTTTTTCAGGTCCTTGAGGTCGCTGTGGCCCTTGTCGAGGATGTATTGCTTGAGGCGCTTGTGGATCTCGAAATCCGTACCTGCCGGGTAAGGCGTGAGCGCCAGGTAGCCCTTGGCGGCGGCGCCTGCGGGCAATACGTCTTCGCTGGAACTGGCCCATATATCGCCGATGATATGGTCCACCGGGAAGCCGAAGCGCGCGGCGGTTTTCACCGCCACCGGGGTAGACACGCCCCAGGTACGCAGGAACACCCAATCCGGGTTGGCCTGGCGTACCTGGCGCCATTGCGCAGACTGCTCATTGCCCGGGTCGGCCACCGGAATCTGGATGTTTTCAAAACCGTATTTTTCCGCCAGCAATTTCAGCGGGCCAAGGGTTTCGCGACCGTAGGCCGAGTCGTGGTAGACCGTGGCGATCTTCTTGCCCTTGAGTTTGTCGAAGCCGCCTTCGCGCTGGGCGATGTAGTTCACCAGGGTCGACGCCTCGCTGTAGAACGTCAGCATCACCGGGAAGTTGTACGGGAACACCGTGCCGTCGGTGGCTTCGGTGCGACCGTAGCCGAGGGTGATCAGCGGGATCTTGTCCACCTCAGCCCTTTCACTGAGCGCATAGGCCGCCGGTGCACCGTTGGGCTGGTACACCGCGACCGGCGCGCCATCCAGGCCGTTCTTGAAGCGCTCGTAGCACTCGATGCCCTTCTCCGCCGTCCACTCGGTCTCGCATTCCTGCCACACCAGCTTCACGCCATTGATGCCGCCTTCGACCTCGTTGATATAGCGCAGGTAGTCGATCATCCCGGCCCACACCTGCACGCCGCTGGAGGCGTAGGCACCCACCCGGTAGGTGGCCAGGGGAAAGAACTGCTGGTCGGCCGAGGCTACCGCCTGGGGCACGGCACCGGCCAGGGCTGCCAGCGCGAAGGCGGCGCCGGCCAGGGAACGTTTCAAGGATGCACGCATAGGGATTCTCTTATTCAGTCAGAAACGTAGGGGCCACTGACGCAGCCGATCGCGAAGGTTATGCAACAGGCGAATCAAGCCCTCGGGTTCCTTGATCAGGAACACGATGATCAACACGCCAAAAATGATTTTCTGCAGGTTCTGCAACTGCCCGGCATCCACCGCACCACCGAACAACGCCTGCCCGGCATGGCTGAGGAAGATCGGCAGCAAACTGATGAATGCCGCGCCGACGAAGTTGCCGGCAATGCTGCCCATGCCGCCGATAATGATGATGAACAGGATCTGGAATGAGCGGTTGATGTCGAAGCTGCTGGCGCTGGCCGTGCCCAGGTAGGCAAACGCCCACAACGCGCCGGCGATGCCGAGGTAGAACGAACTGACCGCAAACGCCAGGCGCTTGTAGCGCACCACCGGGATGCCGACCACGGCGGCGGCGGTGTCCATGTCGCGGATCGCCATCCAGTTGCGGCCCACCTGGCTGCGCACCAGGTTGACCGCGGCCCAGGTCAACAACAGCACCGTGACCAGGGTCAGCCAGTAGCGGCCCAGCGGCGTGTTAAGGTCATGGCCGAACAACGCCAGCTTCGGCGCCGAAATGGTTCCGGACGAACCGTAGTTGTAGAACCAGGGGAATTTGACGAACAGCCACTCCAGGAAAAACTGCGCGGCCAAGGTGGTGACCATCAGGTAGAAGCCTTTGATCCGCGAGCTGGGCAAGCCAAATAGCAGCCCGACCACGGCGCTGATGATGCCGCCGCCGAGCAGCGCCACCGGCAAGCCCAGCTCAGGCAGGCGCAGTAAAAACCCATAGGTGGCGAACGCCCCAACCGCCATGAAGCCGGCTGCGCCCACCGAGGTTTGCCCGGTATAGCCGGTGAGTAAATTCAGGCCCAGCCCGGCCAGGGACAGCACCAGGAACGGGATCAGGATCGCGTTGAGCCAATAGTCATTGCCCCACAGCGGCACCACGATAAACGCCAGTGCCAGCAGGCCGAGCAGGCTCCAGGGCACGCGCCGCTGGACCAGCAGCAAGGGGGCGGTGTGTTCAGCAACAGGGATCGACATGCTTTCAGACTCGCTCGATGGCGCGCTCGCCGAACAGGCCGGCGGGACGGATATACAGGAAGGACAACGCCAGCACATAGGCGAACCACGGCGTGATGCCGCCACCGATCAGCGGACCGATATACACCTCGGCGAGGTTCTCCGCTGCGCCGACAATCAGCCCGCCGACAATCGCCCCGCCAATCGAGGTGAAGCCGCCGATGATCAACACCGGCAAGGCCTTGAGCACCACCAGCGACAGCGAAAACTGCACGCCCTGGCGCGCCCCCCACAACAACCCCGCCACCAGCCCGACGATGCCGGCCACCGCCCAGACGATCTGCCAGATGCGGTTGAGGTTGATGCCGATGGACAGCGCCGCCGTGGTGTCATCCGCCACCGCGCGCAGCGACACGCCGATACGGGTCTTGTTGAACAGCAGCGCCAGCACCGTCACCAGCACCACGGCCACGGCCGCGGCGATCAGGTCGAACTGGCTGAGCATCAGCGGCCCGACGAACAGCGGTACATCGTCGATGCCCAGGTCCAGAGCGCGCACCTGCGAGCCCATCACGCCCTGGGCCAGGCCTTCGATAATGAACGACAGGCCCAGCGTCGCCATGAACAGCGTGATCTGCGAGCGGTTCACCAACGGCCGCAGCACCAGGCGCTCGATGAGCAAAGCGCCGACAATCATCACGATCACCGTCAACAGCAACGCCAGGGCAAACGGCACGCCCTGGTCGTGCAGGCTGACGAAGGTCAGCGCGGCAAACAGCAGCATCGAGCCCTGGGCAAAATTGAACACGCCGCTGGCCTTGTAGATCAGCACGAAGCCGATGGCGACCAGGGAATACATGGTGCCGGCGAGCAGGCCGCCGAGCAGGGTTTCGAAGAAGAACGTCATCAGTGCGTCACTCCCAGGTAGGCCGCGATCACCTCGGGATTGGCCTGCACCTCGGCAGGGGTGCCGTCGCCGACCTTGCGCCCGTAGTCGAGCACCACAACATGGTCGGACAGCCCCATGACCACGCCCATGTCATGCTCGATCAACACCACGGTGGTACCGAGGTCGCGGTTCACGTCGGCGACAAAGCGCGCCATTTCCTGTTTTTCCTCGGCGTTCATGCCGGCCATGGGTTCGTCCAGCAGCAACAGGCTCGGCCCGGCGATCAATGCACGGCCCAGTTCCACACGCTTTTGCAGGCCATAGGACAGGTTGCCCACCAGCACATCGCGGTAGGCTTGCAGCTCCAGGAACTCGAGGATGCCCTGGGCGCGCAGGCGGAAGGCGTCGGCTTCACGGCGTGCGCGGGGCAAGCCGAGCGCCTGCTCGATAAGGCTGGTGTGCATATGCCGCGACAGGCCGGTGAGGATGTTGTCGAGCACACTCATTTTCTTGAACAGGGCGTTGTTCTGGAAGGTACGGCCAATGCCTCGACGCGCGGCGCCCAGGGGGTCGATACGCTGGAAATGCTGCGCCTCGAACACGATCTCGCCGGCATCGAAGCGATACACGCCGTTGAGGACGTTGAGCAATGAACTTTTGCCGGCACCGTTGGGCCCGATCAACGCGCAGATTTCCCCGCGCGCCACCTCGAACGACAACCCATTGATCGCCTTGACACCCTTGAACGACAGCGAGATGTCCCGCACCTGGAGAATGGCTTGGCTCATGCACGTTCCCGTTTGAATTCGGCGAGCCACGTCGGCTCGGCATTGGATTTGAGGGGCTGCCAGATATAGGCCAGGCGCTGGAAGCCCAACAGTGTGCGCACGCGGTTTTTCAGCAGGCGGCGCAGGCCGCTGTGCGGGTGGGCAATGGCCCAGTCGCACAGGCGTCGACGCCAGGTGCCGTGGGGTGGCAGGCGGCTTTCGATCTCGTCGGCCAGGTGCAGCAAACGGGCGGGCGACAGCAGCAGGCCGGTGGGCGCGACTTCGCTGCGATCACGTCGCGCCGAGGCCAGGCTTTCCGGGAAGGCCAGGCCGTGGCCGCTGCTCAGCCACTGCTCCAGCACCACGGCTAGGCCGCCTTGCCAGTGGGTGCCCTCCTCGCTCCACAACGCGGTTTCACCGGCTGGCTGCCACCAGCGCTGCAGGTGTTGCGCCGGGTCGACGGGGCCGAGCAGTTGGGCGAAATCCAACCGCTGGGTGAAGGTCCAATCGCGCTGGCGACCTTGAACGTAGGCATGGCTGGGATGAATACGCCACAGCTGTTGCTCCAAGGCCTGCGGCTCGAGGTTATCGGCCAGCGTCAGTACCTGTGCGCCGACGGACTGGGCCGCCAACGCCAGCAACAGCAGGTTCGGCTCAAAGGCGCCGCTGAGCACCAAGCGTGACTGTTGATTGAAACCTTGCTGGCGCAAACCATCGGCCAGGCGTTCGACATCGCGCAAGGTGTCGATCCAGCGCCAGGCGTACCACTGGCCCTGGCGCTTGTGGCGCAGGGCGATGTGCAACGGCGTGAGTTGCGCCCAGTGGCGCAGGTGTTCCAGGAGGGCCGTTGGTTCGTGCACGCTCATAGGGGGTTGCTCCTATTGGGGGGTATGCGTGCGGTGGTCCGCTGGCTGAAATAAATCAAACTCAATTTCCCGTAAGTAGATACCGAGCACCACGCAAGTCCGTAGCAGCTGCCGAGCGCAAGCGAGGCTGCGTCAGGCGCGCTGCCGATTCGAGCCCGAGTCGCGGCCGACGCAGCCTCGCTTGCGCTCGGCAGCTGCTACGGGATGAGGCCGCGATGGGGATTGGCATTCGCAGCCTCGCCAAGGCTGCGCAGTTGCTACGCAACATTTGCTTTGCGGGACTCAGCAAGGTTTCGATAGCCAGCGCCCGGGTGGTTCGCACCCAACCTTGCACCGTCGCCAAACAACTTCTCGCGCAATGTGCCCTGGGCGTATTCGGTCTTGTACACGCCGCGCTTCTGCAACTCCGGCACCAGCCATTCGACGGCGTCGACAAAGGTTTCATGGGTCAGCGCATAGGCGAGGTTGAATCCGTCCACGTCGGTCTCTTCGACCCACTCCTGCAACAGGTCCGACACGGTCTCCGGGCCGCCGACGAACAGCGGGCCAAAGCCGCCGATACCGACCCAATCGGCCAGCTCGCTGGGGGTCCAGACCTTGTTCGGGTCCGCCGTGGAGAAAGCTTCCACCGCCGATTGAATCGCATTGGTGTGCACGTGCTTGAGCGGCTCATCCGGCTTGAACTGGCTGAAATCGATGCCCGTCCAACCAGAGATCAGCGCCATCGCGCCTTCATAACTGGCGTAGGATTTGTATTCGTCGAATTTGGCCTTGGCCTTGGCGTCGGTCTCGTCGACGATCACGGTCTGCAAGTTGAAAATCAGGATTTTCTTCGGGTCGCGCCCGGCTTCGGCCGCACGGCGGCGGATGTCGGCGACGGTCTTTTTCAGCAGCACCTTGGACGGCGCGGCAACGAACACGCATTCGGCCTGCTCGGCGGCGAACTGCTTGCCACGGCTGGAAGCACCGGCCTGGTACAGCACCGGCGTGCGCTGCGGCGAGGGTTCGCACAGGTGGATGCCGGGCACCTGGAAGTGTTTGCCGACGTGGCGGATCTCGTGGATCTTGCTCGGGTCGCTGAAGATCCGACGTTCGCGGTCGCGCAGTACCGCGCCCTCTTCCCAACTGCCTTCCCAGAGTTTGTAGCAGACCTCCAGGTATTCCTCGGCATAGTCGTAGCGGGCGTCGTGTTCGGTCTGGGCTTTCTGGCCAAGGTTCTTGGCGCCGCTTTCCAGGTAGGAGGTGACGATGTTCCAGCCGATGCGGCCCTTGGTCAGGTGGTCGAGGGTCGACAGCCTGCGTGCAAACGGATACGGGTGTTCGAACGACAGCGACGCGGTCAGGCCAAAACCCAGGTGCTCGGTGACCAGCGCCATCGGTGCGATCAGCGACAACGGATCGTTGACCGGCACCTGGGTCGCCTGGCGAATCGCCGCGTCGCCATTGCCGTTGTACACGTCGTAGATGCCCAGCACGTCGGCGATAAACAGGCCGTCGAACTTGCCGCGCTCAAGGATCTTCGCCAGGTCGGTCCAGTATTCAAGGTCCTTGTACTGCCACGAGCGATCGCGCGGATGCGCCCACAGGCCCGGCGATTGGTGGCCGACGCAGTTCATGTCGAAGGCGTTCAAGCGGATTTCACGGGACATCACAGCACTCCGTTGAGGTGGTAGTTGCCGACGACCTGGTATTTCCAGCGCAACGGATCATCCAGGGTCGGTGGCAGCGCGGTGCGTTGGCCGGTCAGTTCGAATTCGGTGTTGCTGGCAAAGAGCAAGGCTTCAGCGGCGGCGATCTGCGCTTCGGTGACGGCGACCGGGCTTGGATCGGTTTCGGCGCGTTCAAGCAAGGCGGCCGCTACATCCACGCGAATCTGCCAATCGCCGAAGCGGCTGATCACGTAGGGGTCGTCGCTTTTTTCGACGTGGCGACGGGTGCTGTCCAGCAGTTGGCGTGCGAGGGTCAGGGCGGTCATGGGTCAGGTCCTCAGTTCCAGGCGTGGCGCGCAGGCTTGACGCCGTTGAGCACGAAATTGCCGATCAGGTGGTATTTCCAGCGGGCCGGGTCGTGCAGGGTGTGGGTCCGCGCGTTGCGCCAGAAGCGGTCGAGGTTGTGCTTGGCGGTGACCGAGCGGGTGCCGGCCAGTTCGAAGAGTTTGCTGCTGGCGAGCAAGGCAGTTTCGGCCGACAGGACCTTGGCCTGGGCGACCACCAGTGAAGCCTGGGCGACGGTGTCTTCATTCGGTTCGGCGAGGGCGCGGTCGACGGCCAGGCCGGCCTTGGCGAGGATCGCTTCGGTGCCGTGCACACGCCACTCCAGGTCGCCGATGGCGGCGATGGTGAACGGGTCCTGCCAACCGTGATCCTGCTGGCTGTCGATCCACGGACGGGCCTGCCGCGCAAAGATTTTTGCCTGTTCAAGGGCGCCGAGGGCAATGCCGGTGTCGACCGCCGCCTGGATAATTTGCGAAATCGGCCCATCGGCCGTGGGTTGGTCAAACGCCAGGTGGGCGGGAATCACCGCGCTCAAGGGCACGCTCACACCGTCGAGGGTCACGCCGCCGCTGGCGGTGGTGCGCTGGCCGAAGCCGTCCCAGTTGTCGATGACGGTCAGGCCTGGCGCATCGCGCTCGACGAGGCCGATGAAGGCCTGACCCTTTTCGTTATTACCCACGGTGGGCACGATGTGGGCGAACAGCGCGCCGGTGCAGTAGAACTTCTCGCCGTTGATTTGCGCGGTGTCGCCGTGGAAGCGAATCTGGGTATCGAAGGTGCCGGCGTTTTTGCTCTTGGCCTCGGAGAAGGCGTTACCAAAGCGATAACCCGCCAGGACTTTGCCAAAGTAGTGGCGCTTTTGTTCCTCGGTGGCGGTTTGCAGCAGGATGTCCACCACGCCCAGGTGGTTCTGCGGGATTTGGCCCAATGACGGGTCGGCGGCGGAGATCAACTTGATCACCTCGGCCACCGTCACATAGGACACCCCGGCGCCGCCATAGGCCTTGGGAACGGTGATGCCCCACAGGCCGCTGGCGGAAAACTCGTCCAGTTCGGCGACGGGCAGGCGACGCTCACGGTCACGCGCGCTGGCGTCGACGGCAAAGCGTTCGGCCAGGCGCTTGGCGACCTCGATGGCCTCCGCGTCCGAGCGGATGATATGGGCAGGTTGTTGAGGGTGGGCAGACATGGGCCGACTCCAGGCTCCGAGGGGATACTGGAGTGTTTGCAGGAGTCGTGCCTGAATTTAATCGTCAGTAAAATCAGCCGGTTGCCGCGTAAACAGGCGTACAACCGCTGTTTCAAACCAGCAAAGTGTGCATCCACTGTTGGCTGGCAAACAGTTAGATCACCACATTGCGCACAAAGCGCACGGCGACCTGGCCGTCATTGCGATAGGCATGGGGCTGGTGGCTGGCGAACATGAAGAATTCGCCGGCGCCGATGGTATTTTCCTGCTCGCCGACCACCAACGTCAGGCTGCCCTCGAAGACGAACAGTTGCTCGCTCCACCCCTCCAGGTCGGGGTCCGGGCAATAACGATCGCCCGGTTCAAGGCGCCACTCCCATAACTCGACCTCGCGCCGCGCCGTGGCCTTGGCCAGCAACACCGCCTTGCTGCCGTCGATTTCCCCCGCCCAGGCCAGTTCGTTGATGCGGCTGTGATCGCGCACATCCGGTGCCTGGATCAGGTCGCTGAACGCCACATCCAACGCTTCGGCCACACGGTCGAGGGTGGACAGGCTGACGTTCTTTTCCCCGGCCTCGATGGCCACCAGCATGCGCCGGCTGACCCCGGACTTTTCCGAGAGCGCAGTCTGGCTCAGGTCGGCGGCGTGGCGCAGGCGACGAACGTTCTGGCTGACGTGCTGCAGGACCGAGGCCCGTTGTGGATTTTCTTTGTGCACTATATTGCTCAATGGGTGGGTGTGCGCAGTATACTGCCCAGCGTGCGGCGCATTGTGCGGTCCGTGCCTTTCCCTTGCAAGACCGAGCCGCCATGACCACGCCGAACTCCCCCTCGCGTTTCCACCGTTTCAGCAAAGCCGAGTGCATCCTGGTGTTTATCACCATGATCTGGGGCGGCACGTTTTTGCTGGTGCAGCATGCCATGACTGTCAGCGGACCGATGTTTTTCGTGGGCCTGCGCTTTGCAGCGGCGGCGATTGTGGTCGGGTTCTTTTCCTTGCGTACACTGCGCGACCTGACGTTGTTCGAGCTGAAGGCGGGCGTGTTCATCGGCGTAGCGATCATGTTCGGCTACGGCTTGCAGACCATTGGCCTGCAGACGATCCTGAGCAGCCAATCGGCGTTCATCACCGCGCTGTATGTGCCGTTCGTGCCGCTGCTGCAATGGCTGGTGCTGGGCCGGCGCCCGGGGTTGATGCCAAGCATCGGCATCATGCTGGCGTTTGCCGGGTTGATGTTACTGACCGGCCCCGCCGGGGCTTCGCTGAATTTCAGCCCCGGGGAAATCGCCACCCTGATCGGTGCCGTGGCGATAGCGGCGGAAATCATTTTGATCAGTGCGTTCGCCGGGCAAGTGGACGTACGCCGGGTGACGGTGGTGCAACTGGCGACGGCGTCGCTGCTGTCGTTTTTGATGGTGGTGCCGATGGGCGAGGCACTGCCGGGGTTCTCCTGGCTGCTATTGTTCAGCGCCGTGGGCCTGGGCCTGACCAGTGCGGTGATCCAGGTCGCCATGAATTGGGCGCAGCAAAGCGTTTCGCCGACACGGGCCACGTTGATCTATGCCGGTGAGCCGGTGTGGGCCGGGGTAGTCGGGCGGATCGCCGGCGAGCGGTTCCCGCCGATTGCCATGCTGGGGGCGGCGTTGATTGTGGTGGCGGTGATTGTGAGTGAGATCAAGACAAAAGGGCAAAAGGCCATCGAGTTGCAGGATGAGCGGGAACAGGAGCAACAGGGCTAGGGTCCGAAACAATGCCAAACGGGAGTTTTCGACCTACTTTGTAGGATCCTGCCACATGTTGCCGTTTGGTGATCGACAAAGCGGCACGTATGATGCATCCCAAACTCCCGCAGATTAGAAGCCTATGTCCCTGATAGTTCTACTGCTTCTGCCTTTTATCGGCAGCTGTCTGGCGGCCTTGCTGCCGCACAATGCACGTAACACCGAATCCCTGCTGGCTGGCCTTGTGGCTCTGGTCGGAACCGTTCAAGTCGCCCTGCTCTACCCCCAGATCGCCCACGGTGGCGTGATCCGCGAAGAATTCATGTGGTTGCCCAGCCTTGGGCTGAACTTCGTGCTGCGCATGGATGGATTCGCCTGGCTGTTCTCGATGCTGGTGCTCGGCATCGGCGCGCTGGTGTCGCTGTATGCGCGCTACTACATGTCGCCGGACGATCCGGTGCCGCGTTTCTTCGCGTTTTTCCTGGCCTTCATGGGCGCCATGCTCGGGCTGGTGATTTCCGGCAACCTGATCCAGATCGTGTTCTTCTGGGAACTGACCAGCCTGTTCTCGTTCCTGTTGATCGGCTACTGGCACCACCGCGCCGATGCGCGTCGTGGTGCGTACATGGCCTTGATGGTCACCGGCGCGGGCGGCTTGTGCCTGCTGGCGGGCGTGATGCTGCTGGGACATATCGTCGGCAGCTATGACCTGGACCAGGTGCTGGCCGCCGGCGAGCAGATCCGCGCGCATTCGCTGTACCCGGTGATGCTCGCGCTGGTGCTGATCGGCGCCCTGAGCAAAAGCGCGCAGTTTCCGTTCCATTTCTGGCTGCCCCACGCCATGGCTGCACCGACCCCGGTGTCTGCCTATCTGCACTCGGCGACGATGGTGAAGGCCGGCGTGTTCCTGCTGGCCCGCCTGTGGCCGTCGCTGTCCGGCAGCGAAGAATGGTTCTGGATCGTCGGCGGTGCCGGCGCCCTGACCCTCCTCCTCGGCGCTTACTGCGCCATGTTCCAGAATGATCTCAAAGGCCTTTTAGCCTATTCCACCATCAGCCACCTCGGGCTGATCACCCTGCTGCTGGGCCTCAACAGCCCGCTGGCCGCCGTCGCCGCGGTGTTCCATATCCTCAACCACGCCACCTTCAAGGCCTCGCTGTTCATGGCGGCGGGCATCATCGACCACGAAAGCGGCACGCGGGACATCCGCAAGCTCAGTGGCCTGGTGCGCCTGATCCCGTTTACCGCGACCCTGGCGATGGTGGCCAGCGCATCCATGGCCGGCGTACCGTTGCTCAACGGTTTCCTGTCCAAAGAGATGTTCTTCGCTGAAACCGTGTTTATCTCATCGACCCAATGGGTGGAAATCGCCCTGCCCCTGATCGCGACCATCGCCGGTACGTTCAGCGTGGCCTACGCCCTGCGCTTTACCGTGGATGTGTTCTTCGGCCCGCCCGCCACCGATCTGCCCCACACGCCTCACGAACCCCCGCGCTGGATGCGTGCCCCGGTTGAGCTGCTGGTATTCACCTGCCTGCTGGTGGGCATCTTCCCGGCCCAGGTGGTCGGTTCGATCCTCGCCGCTGCGGCGCTGCCGGTGGTCGGCGGCGTGCTGCCGGAATACAGCCTGGCGATCTGGCATGGCTGGAATGCACCGATGATCATGAGCCTGGTGGCCATGTCCGGTGGCGTGGTGCTCTACCTGCTGCTACGCAAACAACTGAAGCGCGGGCGTTTCAAGTACCCGCCGGTCATCAGCTACTTCAACGGCAAGCGCGGCTTCGAGCGCAGCCTGGTGGTGATGATGCGCGGCGTGCGCAGGATCGAGAAACGCATCAGCACCAAGCGCCTGCAGACCCAATTGTTCCTGTTGGTGATCGTCGCGGTGATCGGCGCCATGATCCCGATGCTCAACAGCGGACTCAGCTGGGGCGACCGCCCGAAGATCCCGGGCTCCATCGTGTTCGTCACCCTGTGGCTGCTGGCGATTGCCTGTGCCCTGGGCGCCGCCTGGCAAGCCAAGTACCACCGGCTCGCGGCCCTGACCATGGTCAGCGTGTGCGGCCTGATGACCTGCGTCACCTTCGTGTGGTTCTCGGCGCCGGACCTGGCGCTGACCCAGTTGGTGGTGGAAGTGGTCACCACCGTACTGATCCTGCTCGGCCTGCGCTGGCTGCCACGGCGGATCGAAGAAGTCTCGCCACTGCCCAGTTCGCTGCGCAAGGCGCGCATCCGTCGTCTGCGCGACTTCCTGCTCTCCACCGTGGTAGGCGGCGGCATGGCGCTGCTGTCCTATGCGATGCTGACGCGCCAGACGCCCAACGATATTTCCTCGTTCTACTTGAGCCGCGCCCTGCCCGAGGGCGGTGGCAGCAATGTGGTGAACGTGATGCTGGTGGACTTCCGGGGCTTCGATACCCTCGGCGAAATCACCGTGCTCGGCGCCGTGGCGCTGACGGTGTATGCCCTGCTGCGTCGTTTCCGCCCGTCCAAGGAAAGCATGGAGCTGCCGCCACAGCAGCGTCAACTGGCGCCGGACGTGGCCACCGACCTGGTCAACCCGCGCCAGGCCAGCGACACCGCCCTGGGCTTCATGATGGTGCCGGCGGTGCTGGTGCGCCTGCTGCTGCCGATTGCGCTGGTGGTGTCGTTCTACCTGTTCATGCGCGGCCACAACCAACCGGGCGGCGGGTTTGTCGCCGGCCTGGTGATGTCGGTGGCGTTTATCCTGCAGTACATGGTTGCCGGTACCCAGTGGGTCGAGGCGCAGATGAGCCTGCGGCCGATGCGCTGGATGGGCTTCGGCCTGTTCTCGGCGACGCTGACCGGGATCGGCGCGTTGTTTGTCGGCTACCCGTTCCTCACCACCCATACCTGGCATTTCAGCCTGCCGCTGCTGGGCGATATTCATGTTGCCAGCGCGTTGTTCTTCGATGTGGGCGTATACGCCATGGTCGTCGGCTCGACGCTGCTGATGCTCACCGCCCTCGGCCACCAGTCGGTGCGTGCGCATAAACCGAGCAACCAGGCCAAAGTAGTCGCCGCCACCGAAGGAGCCGCCTGATGGAAGAAGTCATCGCAATTGCCATTGGGGTCCTGGCGGCCTCCGGCGTCTGGTTGATCCTGCGGCCACGGACGTTCCAGGTGGTGATGGGCCTGTGCCTGTTGTCCTATGGGGTCAACCTGTTCATTTTCAGCATGGGCAGCCTGTTTATCGGCAAGGAGCCGATCATCAAGGACGGCGTGCCCCAGGATCTGCTCAACTACACCGACCCCCTGCCCCAGGCCCTGGTGCTCACGGCCATCGTGATCAGCTTCGCCATGACTGCGTTGTTCCTGGTGGTGCTGCTGGCGTCACGGGGCCTGACCGGCACTGACCATGTGGACGGCCGGGAGCCCAAGGAATGAATTGGGTCAACCAACTGATCGTCGCCCCCATTTTGCTGCCGTTGCTCACCGCCGCGCTGATGCTGATGCTGGGTGAAAAACGCCGTCCGCTGAAGGCCAGGATCAATCTGTTCTCCAGCGTTATTGGCCTGGGCATCGCGATCCTGCTGTTGTACTGGACGCAAAAAGGCGGTCCCGGCTCGATTGGCGTCTACCTGCCGGGCAACTGGCAGGTGCCGTTCGGCATCGTGCTGGTGGTCGACCAGCTCTCGGCGTTGATGCTGGTGCTCACCGGGATCATCGGCGTGAGCGCGCTGCTGTTCGCCATGGCCCGTTGGGACCGCGCCGGCACCAGCTTCCATGCGCTGTTCCAGATCCAGATGATGGGCCTGTACGGCGCGTTCCTCACGGCGGACCTGTTCAACCTGTTCGTGTTCTTCGAGGTGCTGCTGGCGGCGTCCTACGGCTTGATGCTGCACGGCTCGGGCCGGGCGCGGGTGTCGTCGGGGCTGCATTACATCGCGATCAACCTGTTGGCGTCGTCGCTGTTCCTGATTGGCGCGGCGATGATCTACGGCGTGACCGGCACGCTGAACTTCGCTGACCTGGCACTGAAAATCCCCCTGGTCCCCGAGGCGGATCGCGGCCTGCTGCATGCCGGTGCGGCGATCCTCGCCACCGCATTCCTGGCCAAGGCCGGCATGTGGCCGCTGAACTTCTGGCTGGCCCCCGCCTACTCCTCGGCCAGTGCGCCGGTGGCAGCGATGTTCGCGATCATGACCAAGGTCGGCGTGTACACCGTGCTGCGCCTGTGGACCCTGTTGTTCTCCGGCCAGGCCGGCGCGTCGGCGTTGTTTGGCGGCGACTGGCTGGTGTACGGCGGCATGGCCACGATCATCTGCGCGGCGCTGGCGATGGTGGCGGCGCAGCGGCTCGAGCGCATGGCCAGCTTGAGCATCCTGGTCTCGGCCGGCATCCTGCTGTCGGCCGTTGGCTTCGCCCAGCCAAGCCTGACCGCCGGAGCGCTGTTCTATCTGGTCAGCTCCACCCTGGCGTTGAGTGCGCTGTTCCTGCTGGCCGAATTGATCGAGCGTTCGCGCTCGGCCAACGACCTGCCGCTGGATGAAGAAATCGACGCACTGCCCAAGGCCATGGAATCCCTGCATCCGCGTCCTGGCGTGAACCTGGATGACGAGCAGAAAGCCGTGGTCGGCCAGGTGATTCCCTGGACCATGGCCTTCCTGGGCTTGAGCTTTGTCGCCTGCGCCCTGCTGATCATCGGCATGCCGCCGCTGTCCGGGTTTATCGGCAAGCTCAGTTTGTTGAGTGCGCTGGTTAACCCCTTGGGCCTGGGCGTCAGTGTGGATGAACCCATTCGCCCCGCGGCCTGGGGTTTGGTGGCGCTGTTGATCCTCTCGGGCCTGGCCTCGCTGATCGCCTTCGCGCGCCTGGGTATCCAGCGCTTCTGGACCCCGGAAGAGCGCCCATCGCCCTTGCTGCGCCGCTATGAATGCGTGCCGATCTTCTTCCTGCTGGGCCTGAGCATCCTGCTGACCTTCAAGGCCGAGCCGCTGATGCGCTACACCCAGGCCACTGCCCAAAGCCTGAACAACCCGGAACACTACGTGATGGCGGTGATGGCCACGCGTCCGGTCCCCAGCCCCGAAGCCAAGACCGCCGCGCTGGAGGTGCAGCCATGAAGCGCCTGTTGCCTGCCCCGTGGTTGTCCCTGGCCTTGTGGTTGCTGTGGCTGGTGCTGAACCTGTCCGTCAGCCCCGGCAACCTGCTGCTTGGCGCGCTGCTGGGCCTGCTTGCACCGCTGCTGATGGCACCGCTGCGCCCGCTGCCGATCCGCATCCGCCGCCCTGGCGTGATCATCCGCCTGTTTTTCCTGGTCGGCCGCGATGTGATCGTCTCCAACCTGCAAGTGGCCTGGGGCGTGCTGATGTGCGGCTCACGCCCACCGCGTTCGCGCTTTGTCAAAATCCCCCTGGACCTGCGCGACGCCAACGGCCTCGCCGCCCTGTCGATGATCACCACCGTGGTCCCCGGCACCATCTGGTCGGAACTGGCGCTGGACCGCAGCATCCTGCTGCTGCACGTATTCGACCTGGAGGATGAAGCGTCGTTTATCGAGCACTTCAAGACCACCTACGAGCGGCCCCTGATGGAGATCTTCGAATGAGCGCCCTGCTCTCCAATGCGATCCTGTTCAGCCTGTTCCTGTTCTCCCTGGCCATGGTGCTGACCCTGATCCGCCTGTTCAAAGGTCCCTCGGCCCAGGACCGGGTACTGGCGCTGGACTACCTGTACATCCTCGCCATGCTGATGATGCTGGTGCTGGGTATTCGTTATGCCAGCGATACCTACTTCGAAGCGGCGCTGCTGATCGCGTTGTTCGGCTTCGTCGGCTCGTTTGCCCTGGCCAAATTCCTGCTGCGCGGAGAGGTGATTGAATGATGCCGCTGTGGATGGAAGTGATAGTGGCGGTGCTGCTGGTGCTCAGCAGCGTGTTTGCGCTGATTGGCGCGATTGGCTTGCTGCGCATGAAGGACTTCTTCCAGCGCATGCATCCGCCGGCATTGGCTTCGACTCTGGGCGCGTGGTGCGTGGCGTTGGCGTCGATTGTTTACTTTTCGGTGCTCAAGTCCGGGCCGGTGCTGCACGGGTGGTTGATACCGATCCTGCTGGCGATCACGGTGCCGGTGACCACGTTGCTGCTGGCCCGCACCGCGCTGTTCCGCAAGCGCATGGCCGGTGACGACGTACCCGCCGAGGTCAGCAGCCGCCGCTGAGTGACAGACCGTACACAGTCAATATGTGGGAGGGGGCTTGCTCCCGATTGCGGTGGGTCAGCTACAGATGAGCCGACTGATCCACTGCAATCGGGAGCAAGTCGAATCGTCGCACCGCCCCTCCCACATTTGGATTTGTGCTAGACGAAAGATCGGATTCGCTCTGCCAGCTCAGCCAATTCGGCATCATCCGCCCGCACATGGTCATGGGAAGAGATATAGCCTTCATAAGCTTCGAAAAACTTATCCACCTTCGAACTCAACGGCTTGAACGCACTGTCCTGCCCCGTCCCATGCATGGGAAACAACTTCGCATGCAAGTGATCCACCCCATACCCTTCCAGCATCATCCCCGTGCGGGCCACATCGGGAAACGCCCGGTCGATCAGCAAAGCGGTTTTCTTGGTCGCGACCATCAGACCAGCCAGCACCTCATCCGACTGCGCAAACGCATAACTGCCGTAATGCTGTTTGGGGATGACCACGCTGAAGCCTGGGGTGTTGGGGAAGATCGAGAGGAACGCCATGTGGTGGTCGTCTTCCCACAGGATGTGGGCGGGGGAAGTTTTGCGGACAATGCTGCAGAAAATACAATCCATTTGAATTACCGCCAGTTTCGTCTTGGGTTTGGTCGTGGCAATCATCTAAAGCTAGGATGGAATGAGCGTCAAACCCTACGGGCATTTTGGGAAATGTCCTAAGACCTGGGTATGCCCGCTGTGCTGAGACAGGAGTTCACCATGGATAAAAACATTATTGTCATCGGCGGCGAGTCCAGCGAAGACATGACACGCATGACCGGCATCGACGAATATATCGTCGCTTCGTCGGGCAAAACCCAGCCCACGGTGCTCTATATCTCCACCGCCAATGGCGATGACCGTACGAAGATTGCCGACTTCACGCTCAAATACCAAAGCGCCGGCTGCACCGTTGTGCCATTGACGTTTTTCATTCCGCCTTTTCCAGCCCCGGGTCATGTTGCCGCGCTGTTTGAGCAGGCTGACATCATCTATGTGGCCGGCGGCAACACCCGAGCCTTGCTGGCCATCTGGCGTGAATTTGACGTGACCGCCCTTTTGAAGCAAGCCCAGGAACACGGCAAAGCGCTTTGCGGCGTCAGTGCCGGCGCCATCTGCTGGTTCGACCACGGGCATTCCGACTCAGGAGGCGTATATGCGCTGATCGACGGGCTGGGTTTTCTCCCTGGCGCGCTGTGCCCGCACTTCAGTTCAGAGGTGGGGAGAGAATCTTCGTTTGTTGAACTGGTTCGACTTAAAAACATACACCCCGCCTACGCGCTGGATGACGGCGTTGCCCTGCATTTCAAGAACGGTGAATACCATGCGACTGTCCATAACGACGCAGCTGGTAGCGCTTATGAGGTCAGCAACACCTCGATATTGGTCGTAGAGAAACTTCCTACAAAGATTTAGTGTTGTCGCTCGGAAAATGGCTTTCTAATCTTAGGTGGTCGCTGCAAATTCAGCGACCGGGTTTCGCAGCCCGATTAGACTCTAGGTGACTCCAATACTCTGGGAGCTTCGCCATGATTAAAGACAATTCGAATCCGCCGCTGGATTCATCTTCGCTTCACGCTTGTGCTGATCAAGCGATTAACCATCATTTGAATCCGTCTTCAACGCCTGGGCCACCTGATGACGGGCTAGGTCTTTTTACTGTACGTAAAGGACTGGATGCCGAGACACTACTGGTCAATGCTTCGGAGGACCTTGCGTCAGTTCAGGCATTGGCTAGTCATTTAGCCTTTGAGATTGATGGCACACCACGCAGCGTGGCACTAGGGATTTGCCGAATGGTGGAAACTATCCAGCTTCTGGTGAATGAAGCACTGAATGAGCATTGCGCGGGAATTGAAAAATAGTAGGCGACGAATGCCGTCATTACCTTCGCTCACACAACCACAGCAAAACGCCCCTGCATAACGGGGCGTTTTTCTTCTCGCACAAAACCGAATAATCCTACATCCCGCTCGCACGATAAAAGGCGAAACATCCGATATTTCCTATTTACATTTTTCCGTATGTTTATGGTGAATAAATCAGGATACCAACTTCCATGGCTAACCACGGTTACATGTCCATTAACGGAAAATCTCAAGGCCTGATCTCGGCTGGCTGCTCAACTCAAGACTCTATTGGCAACAAATGTCAGGAGGGGCACAGGGATGAAATCATGGTGATGTCCTTCAACCACAATATGCTCAACACCGGCAACGTCAGTGCTTCCACTCACGGCCCTGTGGTCATCACAAAAAGCATTGATAAATCCTCGCCCTTGCTGGCCGTGGCGTTATCCAACAGAGAAGAACTGAACTGCGTCATCAACTTCTATCGAATTTCACAGTTTGGTCGGCACGAAAAATACTACACCGTCGATATAAGGGGCTGCATCATTGCCAGCCTGACCGTCGACGTTCCCCATTCCGTACTCCTGAATGATGTAGACGCACAAGAACATCTGTCGATTTGTTATCGGGAAATTATCTGGACACATCACATCGCGGGGACCAGCGGCTATGGCTCATGGGAAACCGGGCGATGAACTCAAAGAACAAAAATCAAACGCCTACTTTCTATGACTTGGGGGGAGTCAGCCAAGCCGCTGCAAAACTGACCAATCATGCGTGCGCAATAAGTGCCCGACATCTACAGGATGGCGTTAATCGTTCGATATTCAATCGGGAAGTGGCCTATTACGCTCGCAGTATTGTTAACGATGTGGAGCAGGGAAAAAAGACGGTTGCGCAGGGGCTCGTGGAGATAAAAACCGAACAACAAAGCCTGCTGAACCAGTCAATGGAGATTGGGCGTAAAGGTATTGGAGTTGTAGCAGGCGCGCTGCAAATGGCCACAGGAGCTGGAATTTGCTACGCATCAGTTGGCACGCTCTGTCTCATTGCGGGGGTGCCGCTGATCGCACATGGTGCAAATAACGTATATGAGGGTGGGCGTAATCTAGTGACGGGACAATCAGATGCGGTCGGCCCGGTTCGTGCTGCATATCAGTCGGCCGCATTCGCTATGGGTCATGATGAACGAGCAGCCAATATGGCCTACGGTGCAGCTGATATTGGCTTATCCGTCTACAGTGCTGCGAGACACGTACTTAAACCTGATGCTTGGCGCCTATTTAGATACCTCCCAACCGATTACATCCGAGCGTACAAAACAATGACCCCAACTACGATGGGAATCGAAGTCTATACAGATTTTCAAACGATAAAGCAGATGTACGACGAGGAAAAACATTGACACTCTGGTTCGTTTTGACTTTCCCGCTATTTGCCACATGGGGAATTCTTTGCGCATACACACTAAAAATACGCTTCTCTGGAACCGAGTATTTTCTTGCAAAATTTCTACTATGTTTAATATTTAATGGCTTTTTTTCGATCACATACTTAAGCATGATCGAAAAAAACAACTTTCCCTTACTCGGATACAACCCAGATCTTATATCAAACTACCCCTTCATTGGATGGATTGCTTTTTTCTGTATACCCGCTCACGCGGGGGCTCTACCTGTTAGATGGGAAATCAGATGGTGGTTTTGATGAGAGCGCTATAAATCCAGCTAGTTTGACGCATACTAATCTCCATACTACAAAAAACGCCCCGAACCAGTCGGGGCGTTTTTTTATTCAACGTACAGCAACCAACCGTCAGTCAGCCAACCGCCAAGTAGTCCCACCTTTCCCATCTTCCAACACCACACCCATCGCGGTCAGTTGGTCACGGATACGGTCAGACTCCGCCCAGTCTTTACCAGCCCGAGCCGCCAGACGCGCCTGGATCAGCGCATCCACCTGCGCCGCATCCACACGCCCTTCGGCGCCGGCCTGCAGGAACTCGTCGGCTTCCATCTGCAGCACGCCCAGCACACTGGCCAGTTCTTTCAGGCGAGCCGCCAGGCCCGCCGCTGCGTCGAGATCGCTCTCGCGCAAACGGTTGATCTCGCGCACCATCTCGAACAGCACCGCACAGGCTTCCGGTGTGCCGAAGTCGTCGTTCATGACTTCGGTGAAGCGTGCCACGAAGGCTTCGCCGCCGGCCGGCGCCACGGATGGCAGGCCTTTCAACGCGTGGTAGAACCGCTCCAGGGCGCCCTTGGCGTCCTTGAGGTTGTCTTCGGAGTAGTTGATGGCGCTGCGGTAGTGGCTGGACACCAGCAGGTAACGCACCACTTCCGGGTGGTACTTTTCCAGCACGTCGCGGATGGTGAAGAAGTTGTTCAAGGACTTGGACATCTTCTCGCCATTGATGCGGATCATGCCGCAGTGCATCCAGGCGTTGGCGTAGGTCTTGCCGGTGGCGGCTTCGCTCTGGGCGATTTCGTTTTCGTGGTGCGGGAACTCGAGGTCGCTGCCGCCGCCATGAATGTCGAAGGTCTCGCCCAGGCAGCAGGTGGACATCACCGAGCATTCGATGTGCCAGCCCGGACGCCCGGCGCCCCATGGCGATTCCCAGCTCGGCTCGCCGGGCTTGGTGCCTTTCCACAGCACGAAGTCGAGCGGATCCTGCTTGGCTTCGTCGACTTCGATGCGCGCGCCGATGCGCAGGTCTTCGATTTTCTTGCGCGACAGCTTGCCATAGCCCATGAACTTGGCGACGCGGTAGTACACGTCACCGTTGCCAGGAGCGTAGGCGTAACCCTTGTCGATCAAGGTCTGGATCATGGCGTGCATGCCGGGGATGTGGTCCGTGGCACGCGGTTCCATGTCCGGCTTGAGGATGTTGAGGCGCGCCTCGTCCTCGTGCATGGCGGCGATCATGCGCTCGGTCAGCGCGTCGAACGACTCGCCGTTTTCGTTGGCACGGTTGATGATCTTGTCGTCGATGTCGGTGATGTTGCGCACGTACGTCAAGTCATAGCCGCTGAAACGCAACCAGCGGGTCACCAGGTCGAAGGCAACCATGCTGCGGCCGTGGCCGATGTGGCAGTAGTCGTACACGGTCATGCCGCACACGTACATGCGCACCTTGTTGCCATCCAGCGGCTTGAAGACTTCTTTGGTCTTGCTGAGCGTGTTGTAGATCGTTAGCACGATGTTTCCCTTAAATCACTGGCCCCACGAATCTCGCAAGGTCACGGTACGGTTGAATACCGGAGCGCCTGGTTTCGAGTCCTTGATATCCGCGCAAAAGTAGCCTTCGCGCTCGAACTGGAAACGGTCTTCCGGCTGTGCGTCGCCAAGCGATGGCTCGGCACGACAACCAGTGAGTACTTGCAGGGAATCAGGGTTGATGTTGTCGAGGAAACTCGCGCTGTCTTCAGCCTTCTCAGGGTTTGGCGAGCGGAACAGACGATCGTACAGGCGCACTTCGCACTCGATGCTGGCAGCGGCAGGCACCCAGTGGACCACGCCTTTGACCTTGCGGCCTTCAGGGTTCTTGCCCAGGGTGTCCGGATCGTACGAGCAGCGCAGCTCGACGATGTTGCCGTCGGCGTCCTTGATCGCTTCGTCCGCACGGATCACGTAGCTGCCGCGCAGGCGCACTTCGCCGTTCGGCTCCAGGCGCTTGTAGCCTTTTGGCGGCTCTTCCATGAAGTCGTCACGGTCGATGTAGATCTCGCGGGCGAATGGCAACTTGCGCACGCCCAGCTCTTCTTTCTGCGGGTGACGCGGCAGTTCGAGGTTCTCGACCTGGCCTTCGGGGTAGTTGGTGATCACGACTTTCAACGGGCGCAGCACGCACATGGCGCGCGGGGCATTGGCGTCGAGGTCCTGACGGATGCTGAATTCCAGCATGCCGAAATCGACCACGCCGTCGGAACGGTTGGTGCCGACCATGTCGCAGAAGTTGCGGATCGAGGCCGGGGTGTAGCCACGGCGACGGAAGCCCGACAGTGTGGACATGCGCGGGTCATCCCAGCCATGTACGTGCTTTTCATCCACCAGTTGCTTGAGCTTGCGCTTGCTGGTGATGGTGTAGTTCAGGTTCAGGCGGCTGAACTCGTACTGACGCGGGTGCGCCGGGACCGGCAGGCTGTCGAGGAACCATTCGTACAGCGGACGATGGCTCTCGAACTCCAGGGTGCAGATGGAGTGGGTGATGCCTTCGATGGCGTCCGACTGGCCGTGGGTGAAGTCGTAGTTCGGGTAGATGCACCACTTGTCGCCGGTCTGGTGGTGATGGGCGTGGCGGATGCGGTACATGATCGGGTCGCGCAGGTTCATGTTCGGCGAGGCCATGTCGATCTTGGCGCGCAGCACGCGGGCGCCGTCCGGGAACTCACCGGCGCGCATGCGGGCGAACCAGTCGAGGTTCTCTTCTACGGAGCGGTCGCGGAACGGGCTGTTCTTGCCCGGTTCGGTCAGCGTTCCACGGTATTCCTTGGCCTGCTCCGGGGTGAGGTCGTCGACGTAGGCCTTGCCGGCCTTGATCAGCTCGACGGCCCAGTCGAACAACTGGTCGAAGTATTTGGAGGCATAGCGCACTTCACCGGACCATTCGAAGCCCAGCCACTTGATGTCGCTTTCGATGGCGTCGATGTATTCCTGGTCTTCCTTGGCCGGGTTGGTGTCGTCGAAACGCAGGTGCGTGACGCCACCGAACTCCTGGGCCAGGCCGAAGTTCACACAGATCGACTTGGCGTGACCGATGTGCAGGTAGCCGTTGGGCTCTGGCGGGAAGCGGGTGACGATCTGCGTGTGCTTGCCCGAATCCAGGTCCGCCTGGATGATCGGGCGCAGGAAATTGACCGGGACGGCAGGTCCGGCCTTGGAATTCGAGGTAGGGTCGACAGTGGGCTTGCTCATAGGATCCTTGAACAGACAGGTTCGTGGCCGGTTGGGGCCAGATAAAACAAAGGCGATATCATAGCTGATGCTGTCAAGACACTGACAGGTCACGACCAAAAACTGCTGCTTTAATTAACCGGGCGGTAAAAAACCACCTCGAAATTCCTGCCGGGCACGCTAAACTGCGCGCCTTGGCCGCCGTTTAGCCAGACAGGTAAGGCGCCCCAGGCGTCCAAACCCACGAATTCCCTGAAAAGAGTAGTGAACATGACTCAAGTCAAACTGACCACCAACCACGGTGACATCGTCATCGAGCTGAACGCCGAGAAAGCGCCGATCACCGTCGCCAACTTCATCGAGTACGTTAAGGCCGGCCACTACGAA
This sequence comes from Pseudomonas sp. CFBP13509, assembly GCF_005233485.1. Classification (NCBI taxonomy): domain Bacteria; kingdom Pseudomonadati; phylum Pseudomonadota; class Gammaproteobacteria; order Pseudomonadales; family Pseudomonadaceae; genus Pseudomonas; species Pseudomonas sp. CFBP13509. The sequence goes on along the minus strand of NZ_QGAA01000007.1, from coordinate 81,070 downwards.
AACACGGTTTTCCACCGTGTGATCGGTAACTTCATGGTCCAGGGCGGCGGTTTCGAGCCTGGCATGAAAGAAAAGAAAGACAAGCGCCCAAGCATCCAGAACGAAGCGGACAACGGCCTTTCCAACGACAAGTACACCGTCGCCATGGCCCGTACCATGGAGCCGCATTCGGCCTCCGCGCAGTTCTTCATCAACGTGGCCGACAACGCCTTCCTGAACCACAGCGGCAAGAACGTACAGGGCTGGGGCTACGCCGTGTTCGGTAAAGTCACCGAAGGCCAGGACGTTGTCGACAAGATCAAAGGCGTGTCGACCACCTCCAAGGCCGGTCACCAGGACGTTCCGGTCGAAGACGTGATCGTCGAGAAAGCCGAGATCGTTGAGTGATATTACTGATTTCAGATTTGCATCTGGAAGAGGAGCGCCCGGACATTACCCGGGCGTTTCTGGATCTGCTTCACAACCGCGCCCGTGGCGCCCAGGCGTTGTACATTCTGGGGGACTTCTTTGAAGCCTGGATTGGCGACGATGGGATGACGCCCTTCCAGCGTTCGATCTGCGAGGCTCTGCGCGAGCTGAGCGACAGCGGCACCCCGATTTTTATCATGCATGGCAACCGCGACTTCCTGCTCGGCAAGGCGTTCTGCAAAGCGGCAGGCGCCACCTTGCTCAAGGACCCGAGTGTCGTGCAGCTCGCAGGCGAACCCGTGCTGTTGATGCACGGCGACAGCCTCTGCACCCGCGACCTTGGCTACATGAAGCTGCGGCGCATCCTGCGTAATCCCATCGTGCTGTTTATCCTGCGTCACCTGCCGTTGCGCACCCGCCATCGGCTGGCGCGCAAGCTGCGCAGTGAAAGCCGCGCGCAAACGCGCATGAAGGCCAACGACATTGTCGATGTGACGCCCGAGGAAGTGCCGCGGGTGATGCAGCAGTTCGGCGTGCGCACCCTGGTCCACGGCCACACGCACCGCCCGGCGATCCATAAGCTGCAGATTGGCGACCAGGCGGCCAAGCGCATTGTGCTGGGGGATTGGGACAAGCAGGGCTGGGCGTTGCAGGCGGATGAGCAAGGCTTTCAGTTGGCGGCGTTTGACTTCGTCAATCCGCAGCTGGCGTTGCCTGGCGCCTGATCCTCAAACACCACTGATCCAATGTGAACAGAGATCAAAATGTGGCAGGGGGCTTGCCCTAATGCCAGTCAGTTAAGGCTTTTTGTAGGAGCGAGCTTGCTCGCGAAAAACGCCCAGGCAACGCGTTCATTCTCGATAAGCGCGGTGGCCCTGAGTTCTTCGCGAGCAAGCTCGCTCCTACAGTGAATCACTTTCGCTTAACTGAACGGCATTAGGGCAAGCCCCCTCCCACAATTGATTGCATTTCAGTCTTTGCCAATCAGTGGCCGGACGCTTCCGGCCCTGCCTTGGCGCCAAACGGCGGTTTGGCCAGCCACACCAGCAGCATCAACCCCATGAACATCCACCCCAGCAACGTGAAGTAATCCACGGTGGACATCATGTACGCCTGGCTGGTGAGGATCTGGTCCAGTTGCGCGTAGGCCTTGTGCCCTGCCCCACCGAGCGCCTGCAGCGCGTCGCGGGTGGCCGAGTCATAGGTGGTCATGTTCTCGCTCATGTACGCATGGTGCTGGTCCGCCCGGCGAATCCAGATCCAGGTGGTCAGCGAGGCCGCAAAGCTGCCGCCCAGGGTCCGCAGAAAGGTCGCAAGACCGGCGCCATCGGCGATCTGGTGCGGTGGCAGGTCGGACATCAGGATGCTCAAGGTCGGCATGAAGAACAGCGCCACGCCGATGCCCATGAACAGCTGCACCAGGGCGATGTGGGTGAAGTCCACCTCATTGGTGAAGCCCGCGCGCATAAAGCAGCTCAGACCAATCGCCAGGAACGCCAGGCCTGCCAGCAGGCGCAGGTCGAACTTGTGCGCGTACTTGCCCACGAACGGTGACATCAGCACCGGCAGGATGCCGATCGGCGCCACCGCCAGGCCGGCCCAGGTGGCGGTGTAGCCCATCTGGGTTTGCAGCCATTGCGGCAGGATCAGGTTGATGCCGAAGAAGCCCGCGTAGCCGAGGATCAACACAATCGTGCCGATGCGAAAGTTACGGTAGGCAAACAGCCGCAGGTTGACCACCGGGTGCTTGTCGGTCATTTCCCAGATAATGAACACCGCCAGGGCAATCACCGAAATCGCCGCGCCCACAATGATGAAGTTGGATTCGAACCAGTCCAGGTCGTTGCCCTTGTCGAGGATGATCTGCAGCGCGCCGACGCCCACGATCAGGCTCAACAGCCCGACGTAATCCATCGGCTGGTAGCTGGTGGTCACCGGGCGCTTCTTCAATTGCGCACGCACCACCATCACCGCAAAGATGCCGATGGGGACGTTGATAAAGAAGATCCACGGCCAGCTGTAACTGTCAGTGATCCAGCCACCGAGGATCGGCCCCGCAATCGGCGCCACCACCGTGACCATCGCCAGCAACGCCAGGGCCATGCCACGCCTCGCCGGCGGGTAGACCGCGATCAGCAGTGTCTGGGTCATCGGGTACAACGGCCCGGCCACCAGGCCTTGCAGCACCCGGAAGCCGATCAATTCGGGCATCGAAGTGGAAATACCACAGAGGAACGAGGCCAGCACAAACAGCATGGTGGCCCACAGGAACAGCTTCACTTCGCCAAACCGCCGGCTCAACCAACCGGTCAGCGGCAAGGCGATGGCGTTGCTCACCGCAAACGAGGTGATCACCCAGGTGCCCTGCTCCGAACTCACGCCGAGGTTGCCGGAAATGGTCGGCAAGGCCACGTTGGCGATGGTGGTGTCGAGCACCTGCATAAAGGTCGCCAGCGACAGGCCAATGGTGGCCATCAACAGGCTGGGCGGCGTGAAGGAGGCGTTATTGCTCATCAGCGTTGCGCAGCCTTGGGCGCGGCGATGCTGTTGGCATGGATCAACTCGGTGATCATGGCGTCAGCCTCGGCCAATTGGCGCTCATACACGTTGGTGGTGAAGGTCGCCTTCTGCGGCGCCTGTTGCGCCAGCACCGGGCCGCTCTGGTCATGCAGGTCGACATTGACGACGGTGCTCAGGCCGACCCGCAGCGGGTGCTTGGCCAGTTCTTCGGCATTGATGTGGATGCGTACCGGCACCCGTTGCACGATCTTGATCCAGTTACCGGTGGCGTTCTGCGCCGGCAGCAGGGCAAACGCACTGCCGGTGCCGGCGCCAAGGCTATCCACGGTGCCGCTGAATTTCACGTCGCTGCCGTAGATATCCGACTCGATGTCCACCGGCTGGCCAATGCGCATGTCGCGCAGTTGGGTTTCCTTGAAGTTGGCGTCGATCCACAGCTGGTTCAGCGGGATCACCGCCATCAACGCCGTACCCGGCTGCACGCGCTGGCCCAGTTGCACGGTGCGCTTGGCCACGTAGCCGGTGACCGGCGCGATCAAGGTGCTGCGCGCATTGGCCAGGTAAGCCTGGCGCAGTTGCGCGGCAGCGGCCTGCACGTCCGGGTGGGACGAGATCACGGTGTCATCCACCAGCGCATTGCTGGTCTTGAGTTGCTGCTCAAGGTTGGTCAGCGCGTTTTTCGCGGCCGTCAGGCTGTCACGGGCGTGGGACAGCTCTTCCTGGGAAATCGCGCCGCCCTGGGCCAGGGTCTTGCGACGGTTGAAGTTGTCCTGGGCAGTTTGCACATCGGCTTTCTGTGCGTTGACCTGGGCTTTCATGCCATCGACGTTGCTGTACAAGCCCCGCACCTGGCGCACGGTGCGGGCCAGGTTGGCCTGGGCGCTTTGCAGGCCGACGGCGGCGTCGTTGGGGTCGAAGTTGATCAGCACCTGGCCTTCATGGACCAGGTCGCCATCGTCGGCGCCGATGCTGACCACGGTGCCGGTGACCAGCGGGGTGATTTCCACCACGTTGCCGTTCACATAGGCGTCGTCGGTGCTCTCGTTGAAGCGCCCGTAGAATTCATACCAGCCCCATACGCCCACGACACCGAGGATGACGATCAGCGCGAGGCCGATCAGCATGACCTTGCGTTTGCGTGGGTTGTTGTCTTTGGGTTGTTCTGTAGCGTTGGTGTTTTCGGCAGTGGCCATGACAAATACCTCAAATTATTCCGTGCGTGTGGCTGGGGTGGTCGACGCCACGTTGTCGGCGCTGTATCCGCCACCCAGGGCCTGCATCAATTGAATCGACAGATCGATTTGCCCGGCATTCAGGGTCGCCAGCTGACGCTGGGCCTGCAGCAATTGCTGCTCGATGCTGAGCACGTCCAGGTAGTTACCGACCCCTGAGCCGTAGCGCTGGACCACGGTGTCGTAGGACTGCTGGGCAATGTCCGTGGCGTGTTGCTGGGCCTGGATCTGCCGACCGGTTTCGCGCAGTTGCGAAAGGGTGTTGCCGATATCGCCCAAGGCCTGCACCAGGGTTTTGTTGTACTGGGCCACGGCCAGGTCGTAGTCGGCATCGCGCGCATCGAGGTCGGCGCGCAGGCGGCCGCCATCGAAGATCGGCAACGAGATCGTCGGCGCAATGTTGAAGAAGCGACTGGCCGAGCCGAACATCGCATCCCCCAGCAACGACTCGGCCCCGGCGCTCGCGCTGAGGTTGAGGTTGGGGTAGAAGCGCGTCTTGCTGGCGGCGATGTCCTTGCTCGCAGCCTCGACTCGCCAGCGCGCGGCGATCAGGTCCGGGCGGCGGCCCAGCAGCTCGGCGGGCAACACCGAAGGCACGGCGACAGCGGCGGGCTTGAGCACATTCGGACGAGCCAGTTCGCCGCCTCGGTCCGGGCCTTTGCCGAGCAATACGGCGAGTGCGATCTGGGCGCTCTGCAGTTGTTTGTCGGCATCGATCAATTGCGACTGGGAGCTGGCTTCCAGGCTTTCGGTCTGCTGGTATTGGTACTGGCTGTCGATGCCCGCAGCCAGGCGGCGCTTGCTCAGGTCGAGCATTTGCCGGGTGCGCTTGAGGTCATCGCCGGCCAGGTCGCGCACGATGTGCGCCTGGCCCAGGTCGCTGTAGGCCTTGGCCACATCGGCAGCGAGGGTCAGGCGCGCGGCCTGCTGGTCGACTTCGGCGGCGCGGGCCTGGCCCAGCGCGGCTTCCCAGGCGGCGCGCTGGCCACCCCAGAGGTCGAAGTTGTAATTGAAGCTGGCGCCGATATTACGCACGGTCGAGTAGGCATCGCCCTCGCCGCGCGGGTCCTGGTCCTTGGCCAGGCGTGAACGGCTCACGCCGGCGCTGGCATCCAGGGTCGGCATGCGTGCGGCATTCGCGGCATAGGCGGCGGCTTCGGCCTGATGGGCACGGGCGCTGGCGACTTGCATGTCGGGGCTGTTTTGCAGGGCTTCCTGGATCAGGCCATCGAGCTGCGGGTCACCGAGGCTTTTCCACCAGTCGGCGCTGGGCCAGGCGGCACTCGACAGGGTCACCCCGCTCAGGGATTTACCGGTCTGCAAGGTGTTGGCGTCGAGGCGCCGGCCCTGGGTGTCGAGGCCGCTGTAGTTGGCGCAACCGGCCATGCTCATGGCCACGAGCACCAGGCATAGGGCACGTGTGTTCATGCTTTACCTACCCGCTGCAGGGTGATGGGATCACCGGCAGCTATCAGAATTTTCTTGAGAATCCGTTCCAGGGTTTCCAGCTCGCCAGCCTCAAGTACGCCCGCCAGTTGGTTCAACGCCTGGGCGCCTATGTGCGGCAGCATGTCTGCCAGGCGCTGGCCGTCGGCAGTCAGCACCAACTGCACCTGGCGGCGGTCCTGCTCGGAGCGTTTGCGGTCCAGCAGGCCTTTCTGCTCGAGGCGGTCAAGCATGCGGGTCATCGAACCGCTGTCCAGGGACAGGTTGCGGCACAGCTCGGCCGGGGTGTCGACGCCGAACTGGGCCATGATGATCAGCACCTTGAACTGCGCGGCCGTGATGCCGTGGGGTTCCATGTGGGTGTCGATGATGCGGTCCTTGAGGAGCGCCGCACGGCCCAGCAACAGCCCGAGGTGGCAGTTGTGGAAGTTTTCAGGGGTGAAGTGGGGCATCGGAAGTCACCTTATTACTGCCTAGGCAGTGAATGTATGACGAGATGTTACTGCCTAGGCAGCGAAAGTCAAATGGAATAATTAGCTTGCTTGCTAATTTCACGACCGGCGGGCTGGAATGCAAACCAATGTGGGAGGAGGCTTGCCAGTCAGTTAAGGCTTTTTGTAGGAGCGAGCTTGCTCGCGAAAAACTCACAGGCGCCGCGTTCATTCAGGAAGCACGCGTTATCGTTGACGTTTTTCGCGAGCAAGCTCGCTCCTACAGGAGGCGATGTACGCTTAACTGACTGGCATTAGGGCAAGCCCCCTCCCACATTTTTTGATCGAGCAGGACTCAGAAATCGCGCTTGTAGAAGATGTCGAGGGAACTGGCCACGCCACTCGCCACTTCCAGGTACACCTTTTTGCTCAGCAGGTAGCGCAAGGCAATGGTGCTGGCCGGTTCGAACACCCCTACCCCGTAACGCAGGCTGAGTTTCTCGGTGATCTTGCCACTGGCCACCACTGCCGTATTGTTGCCGCTGCCCTGGGTGTCGAGGTCGAAGTCGCGAATCCCCAGTTTGTTGGCAAGATCCGAGGTGACCCCGGCGCTGCCCATCAGGCCCAGGCCGAGGGCGGCCTGGGCAAGCATGTTGTTGTCTTCGCCGGTAGAGCTCAGCGGACGGCCCAGCACCAGGTAGGACAGTGCCTGTTCCTGGCTCATGGCCGGTTCCGAGAAGATCTGCGTGGTGGGCTGCTCGGCGCTGCCGCTGAGGCGGATACCGGCGACTACATCGTCGGTCTTGCGGATCGCTTCGATATCCAGGTACGGCTGGTCGAGCGGCCCGGCGAACAGCAGGCGTGCGCGGCGCACATCCAGGCGCTGGCCATAGGCGCGGTAGCGACCGTCGTTGAGCCACAGCTCGCCACGGGTGTCCATGTTGTCGCCGATGTGCACATGGCCCTGCACCTTGGCGGTGAGGCCGAAGCCCGAGAAGTTGAGCTGGTCCTCGCCCACCGCCACGTCGATATCCATGGCCATGGCCATCGGTGGCTTGCCCTCTTCGGTCTGGCTGCCGACGATCACGGTGTCATCCGAGACCTTGACCGTCGAAGGCGGCAGTTCGCGCACGGTGATGTCGCCGCGCGGGATCCGCACCTTGCCGGCAATCGCCAGTTTGTCGTTCTTCAGGCTGATCTTCAGGTCCGGGGCCACTTCGAGCACCGCATAGGGCTCCACCGTGACCGGCAGTTGCGAGCCTTGCAGGCTGAGGTCCACCACCAGGGCCTGGCCCCAGTCGATCTGGCCCTTGAGGCTGCCCTGCCCGGCCTTGCCACTGCGCCATGCGCCGTTCAACTGCACGCTTTCACCGGCAATCAGCGCCTGCACGTTCAGGCCTTCAAGGCTGATGGGCAGCTCCGGCCCGGAGACTTCGCCGCCCACCAGGTTGACGTTACCGTTGACCTGCGGCGCCAGCAGGCCACCGGCGATCCGACCGCTGCCGTTGAGCTTGCCGCTGAGTTTCTCGACCATCGGCACAAACGGCCGCGCCACGGCGAGATCCAGACCGGTCAGGCTGAAATTGCCGCTGATCGGCTTGTTTTTCGGCAATGGGTTGATCTGCGCCTGCAACAGCAACTCGCCGAGCTTGCCGCCTCGGAAGTTCAGCTGGGTGTCGATACGCTTGGGGTTGAGGGTGGTTTCCAGCTTGAGGGTGTCGTAGGGGAAATCCAGCCACTGGTCCTTGTCCTTGACCCGCAGGGTGCCGCCGCTGGCATCCACCGAGACCACGCCTTTGGGGCCGCTGTCGGGCAAGTCGAGTTGGATATCGGCGTTGAGCCTGCCCTGCCAGGCAAAGTCCTTGGGCAGAAACGCCGCCAGGCTATCGATGGGAAATTGCTTGAGGTGGTAGCGCAATTTGGGGTCGGGCATCAGGCGCTGGTCTTCACCGCACAGGCTGGCGGCGCCGGAGATCCAGCAGTGGGCCGCGAAGGTCAACTTGCCGTCGGCCATGCGCTCGATTTTTGCCGGCGCTTGCAGCTTCCAGTCCTGGCCACCCGCCTGCACATCGCCACTGGCCAGGCGACCGCGCCAGTTGCCTTTGTCGAGGTTGCCATCCAGGGCCAGGGCCAGTTTGACCAAGGGGCCGGCCAGGTCGAGTTGGACCTTCTGGCTCCTGATATCGCCCTGAGCGCTGGCGGTGAGCGTGCCAACCTGGGTGTCACCGCTTTGAATGCCGCTGCCCTTGAGGTCGATTTTCCCGCGCTGGGCACTGTCCAGGGTCGCGTCCAGGCGCAGGCTTTGCAGGCGATTATCGGCGAACGCCAGTTGCTGGCCCTTGAGGTCGAGTTTGCCTTGAGGCGCCTTGAGGCTGCCGGCCACGTCGAGTCGGCCATTCACCTGACCACGCAACTGCGGCCACAGCTGGGCCAGGCGCGCCAGCTTGATGTCGATCTGCCCGGCCAGGCGTTGCTGCAGGCTGCCGCTGCCGTTGATGCGGTTGTCGCCCAGGCGGATATCCAGGTTGGCCAGGGTCCATTGCTCGCCCGCGCCTTCGGCCTTGGCCGCCAGCACGGCGGTTTGCCCACGCAGGCGGCCCTTGAGGTCGAGGTCGGCGTTGAGTTTGAGCTGTTCGTTTTTGAATTCACCTTTGCTGCGTAAGGGGCCAGCCAACGTGCCCGGCAATTCCGCCACCCAGTACGCCGGGTTCAGCGCCGACAGGTCCAACGCGGTATCCCAGGCGATGCCATCGGCGAATTGCAGGCTCAGGTGCCCTTCGGCCTTGCCTTGGCCGGCGGTCAGTTTCAGCTCCGGCAGGAAGATTTGCGTGAGGTCGCCACTGAATGGCGTGACCAGATTGAATTTGCCGGCCGGGCCGTCCAGGTCGGCCTTGAGGTTGCCGAGGTAGTTGCCGTCTTTGTAGGAAACCTCACCGTTGAAGGTGCGCAGCACCACCTGTGGCTCGTCGATCAGCGGGTAGAGGCGATGCCAGGGAAAGTCCAGCCAGTCAATCTTGGCCTCGGCGCTGAAGCCTTGTTGCCAGTCCAACTGCGCCGTGAGCTTGAGGCTTTGTTTGTCGCCGGCATTGAGGTCCAGGCCGGCGATCTGCGCGCCCTTGGCGTCGACCTTGCCTTGCAGCAACAGGTCCACCGGGCCTTTTTCCGCCGGCAGTACGGCCTTGCCCAGCAGTTGGTAGCCGCTGCCCAGGTCGCCCTTGGCGGTGAGGTCCAGTTGATTGAGCTGCAGGGTGTCGGGCAGATCGGCACTGGGTTTGAAGCCATCAGCGGTGATATGCACCTGGGCCGGGAGGTTGTCCGCCAGGGGTTGCAGCTCGCCCTTGAGCTTGGCCGGCAGGTAGCCGCTGCTGTCGGCGTCGAGCCTGAGGGTCTTGAGCAGGTCGCCCTCGACCTTGAGCGCCACCGTCCACGGCGCGCCGTCGGGGGCGTAGGGCAGGTTCAGATTGCCGCTGGCGGTCAGCGGCCAGTCGCCGCTGGGTTGCAACAGGCCGTTCAGGTCCAACACCAGGCCATCGCGTTGCAGGTGCACCGCGTCAATCTGCATGCCGGCGGCGGTCCAGTGCGCGGTCAGTTGCAGGCCTTTGAGTTCTTCGCTGCCGTTAAACAGCAGGCTGCCGACGCGAACGTCGCCCAACTGAATGGAAACCGGCAACCTCAGGTCCGGCAATTGAATCGGTCCGCTGCTCTCTTCAGTGCTCGGTGCAAAGTCCAGGCGGACTTGCTCCACGTCCAAGCGATTGATGCACAGGGTCATGCGCAGCAGGCACGCGGGCGACCAGTCAAACGTCGGCGCATCGAGTTCGACGCGACTGCCGTCCTGCGCCCACAACAGATGATCGGCGCGCCACTGGCCGCCCAGACGGCCGTGGAAATTCTCTACGCTCAAACCCGGTACACGCCCCAGCGCCCAGCGACTGCCGGCCTGGGTACCGACGACCGCCCACAGGGCCAGCAACAGCACGACAAGGATGGCCAACACGACCAGCCCCGCTATTTTCACACCACGCATCACAGCTCAGGTCCCATGGAAAAGTGCAATCGAACACCGCCCGGGTCTTCCAGGGCATGGGCCAGGTCCAGGCGGATCGGCCCGACCGGCGAGACCCAGCGGATGCCGACACCCACACCGGTCTTCAAGCTGGGCAACTCCAGGGAGTTGAACGAGTTGCCCTGGTCGATAAAGGTCGCAATCCGCCATTTTTCGGCGATGGAATATTGATACTCGGCACTCAGGGCCACCATGTAGCGGCCGCCGATACGGTCGCCCCGGTCATTCTCCGGCGACAGGGTCTGGTACTCGTAGCCGCGCACACTCTGATCACCACCGGCGAAGAACCGCAGCGATGGTGGCACCGACTTGTAGCCGTTGGTGGCACTGCCGCCGACCTGGGCCCGCGCCAAGAAGCGGTGGTTGTCCCACAGGGTGGTCAGGCCCTTGACCATGGCCGTGCCGTACAGCAGGTTGGTGTCGGAGCCCAGCCCCTCCTTCGCCACCTTGCTGTCGAATTGCAGGCGGTAGCCGTTGTGGGGGTCGATGCGGTTATCACTGCGCAGGTAGGAATAACTCACACCCGGCATCACCAGGTTACTGAGGCCCGAGTCATTGCCCAGGCGGTATTCTTCGCGCTGGTATTTGAGCGAGATCACCCGGGTCCAGCCACTGGGCAACTTGCTGTGCCATTCGGGCCCGAGGGTGAGCAATTTACTCAAGGTGTCGGTGTTGGCGATTTCTTCATTCTGATAACCGCCGGCGAAACGCAGTTTATCGGTGAGCGGCGGGTCCAGCGGGATGTCGTACCACAGCCCGACGTTCTGCCGAGGCGCCGACAGTTCAGCTTCCCAGCCATAGCTGTGGCCCTGGGGATTGACCCAGTGGCGCGTCCAGTTGGCCTTGCCGCGCGGGCCGACGTCGGTGGAGAAACCCAGGCCCAGGCCCATGGTGCGTGGCTTGCGGGTCTCCAGGTTGACGGCCACCGGGATCACGTCATTGGCCGAAGCCGCAGGCGCGGCGTCGACGCGCACGCCTTCGAAAAAGCCGCTGGCTTGCAGGTTCTGGTTGAGTTCGGCGATCAGTTCGGAATCGTAGGGGGCGCCACTTTTAAACGGCACCATGCGTTGCAGCAGCTCTTCGTCAAACGGCGTATCGCCGGCAAAGCTGACCTTGCCCAAGGTGTAGCGCGGGCCGCTGTCATAGATGAGTTCGATATCGGCGACACCGGCCTGGGGGTCTACCGAGAGTTTCTGGTGAGTGAAACGCCCGCTGAAAAAGCCGTAGCGCGAGGCCTGGTTCTGGATCAGACGCTTGGCGTCTTCGTAGTGGCCGTGGTTGAGCACGGCGCCGGATTTCAGGTCGTCGCTGGCGGGCACGCGAAAGGCCTTGAGGTCCGCGGCCGGGCCGTCGACCCGAATGGTCACGTTGCGCAGATGCACCGGTTCGCCGGGGTCGATGGTGAGGATCAGGCGCGGGTTCTTGCCGCCCTTCACATCGCTTTCGATCCGGGGCTGATAGAAACCTAAAGCCTGGGCGGCTTTGCGCGCCTGCTCTTCGGCCCCACGGCTGAACCGCAGCAAGGCCTCTTCGTCACGCTCGCCCACCCCGCCGATATAGCCTTCGATGTTGGCTTTCAACGCGTCGTTTTTTGGCTTGATCCGCACGTCCAATTCGCTTTGCGCGAATGCGCCGCAGCTTGTGAACAGCAGAACCAAGCCGCTGGTAAATCTTCCTGGAAACTTCATAGGCGCGGATGCTACACGAGCTGGGGAGAAACTTAGAACTCAGAGGATTCTGAAAAATTCTGCGCTAAGCCGTTGCAGCATGTAACACCTGCGGATTGGGGTGGAAAAATACGTGTTCCAGAATCGGTCCTACCGCCACTTCGCCGATCTCCTCATAGCCCTGGCGTTTGTAGAACTCCAGATAGCGCGAATTCCCCGTGTCCAACACCACACCGGACGAATGCGGGTCTTCAGCGCACCAGTTGTGTACCGCCTCCAGCAGCTGTTCACCGTAGTGCTTGCCCTGGAATTGCGGATGAATGCCCAATAGCGGTAACACATGCACCGACTCGTTGGGCAGGCAGGCCATCACCGCATAGTGGTAGTCCAGGTAGCGCCGGGTACCGCGCACGCCGGTGCTCAGCCACATGCGCAATTGCCAGGCCCAGCTTTCGGTAATCCCCAGGCGTCGCTGCGGTGGCGCGATCAGCGCGATGCCGATCAGGCGGTCGTTGACGAACAGGCCGATGGCGGGAAGTTTCTGGAAGAAATGCTGCTTGACCAGTTCGCGCACCGTGGCACGTACCCGTTGTTCATAACCTGCGCGTTCCGCCTCGAAGATGTAGGCAAACGTCGGCTCATGCCGATAGGCCTGGTACAGCAGCGAGCGGGCTTCGCGGGAGTAGCCGCTGTTGAGCAGGCGAACTTCGCCAATGGCAGTGTCAGTCATACAGTCAATCTCCCTGGGCGCCACTCAATAGATGGCGTTCTTATGGGTACGAACCTACGCAGCACCAGTCGTTCCCAGACATTAGCAGTGCATCTGTCCTACCGCCACGCTGGCCCCCGTCCGACTTGTCCGCTAGCATCGCCCTTTTGCCAGACTGGACCGCCGACCATGAAAATCGTCTCCTTCAATATCAACGGGCTGCGCGCCCGCCCTCATCAGCTGGCGGCACTGATTGAAAAACACCAACCCGACGTGATCGGCCTGCAGGAAACCAAGGTCCACGACGACCAGTTCCCCCTGGCCGAAGTGCAGGCCCTGGGCTATCACGTGTACTACCACGGCCAAAAAGGCCACTACGGTGTAGCGCTGCTCTCGCGCAAAGAAGCCTTGAGCGTGCACAAGGGCTTTGCCAGCGATGAAGAAGACGCCCAGCGCCGCTTTATCTGGGGCACCTTCGCCGATGAAAATGGCCAGCCGGTGACCATCATGAACGGCTATTTCCCACAAGGTGAAAGCCGCGACCACCCGACCAAGTTCCCGGCCAAGCAGCGCTTCTACGCAGATTTGCAGCACCTGCTGGAAAGCCAGTTCAGCAACGACCAGGCCCTGGTGGTGATGGGCGATGTGAACATTTCCCCGGAGGACTGCGACATCGGCATCGGTGCCGACAACGCCAAGCGCTGGCTGAAAACCGGCAAGTGCAGCTTCCTGCCTGAAGAGCGCGAGTGGATGGCGCGCCTGAAGAACTGGGGCCTGGTGGACAGCTTCCGCCACCTCAACCCCGATGTGGCCGACCGTTTCAGCTGGTTCGACTACCGCAGCCGTGGGTTCGAGGATGAGCCCAAGCGTGGGCTGCGCATTGACGTGATCATGGCCTCCAATGGCTTGCTGGCGCGGGTCAAGGATGCCGGCGTGGATTACGACCTGCGGAGCTTGGAGAAACCGTCTGACCATGCGCCGATCTGGCTTGAACTGAGCTGATCCCCTTGACTGTGTACTCGGGCCAAATGTAGGAGGGGGCTTGCCCCCGATCGCGGTGTATCAGTAACAGATAGGCTGACTATCAGTCACATTATTGAAATCCAAGTGACTTAATCTCGCGGCACTCCCTTTGGCTTGAGAAGGTGCCGGCATGATGCTGCGCGTTCTGTTCCTGTTGTGTAGCGCGTTTTCCCTCTGCGTCGTGGCTGCCCCCCTCCCCGTTCCCGACCAAGGCCCGGCTTTGCGCATCCAGGGCTCCAACACCATTGGCGCGGCGCTGGGGCCGGCGTTGGTCAAGGGGTTGATGGAGCATCAGGGCCTGCAGGCGGTGCACAGCGAACCGGCCGAGGGCGCCAATGAACAGCGCGTGATCGGCAAGACACGCCAGGGCAGGACGGTGACCGTCGAGGTGGCGGCCCATGGTTCCAGCACGGGGTTTGCCGCGCTGAAAAACGCCAGCGCCGACCTGGCCGCCTCGTCCCGGCCGATAAAAGACAGCGAACTGGTGGACCTCGAACCGCTCGGCGACCTGAAAAGCCCCGAGGCCGAACAGGTGATCGCCATCGACGGCCTGGCCATTATCCTCAACCCGCGCAACCCGCTGAATACGTTGAACACCGAGCAACTGGCGCAGATTTTCAACGGCGAAATCAACACCTGGGAAGCATTGGGCGGGATCGGCGGCGCCATTCACCTGTATGCGCGGGATGATCAATCCGGCACCTATGACACCTTCAAGGACTTGGTGCTGCGCCTGCGCGGCAAGCCCCTGGCCGCGTCTGCCAAGCGCTTCGAGTCCAGCGAAGCGTTGTCCGATGCGGTGAGCCGGGATCCCCAGGGCATCGGTTTTATCGGCTTGCCTTACGTGCGCCAGGCCAAGGCGGTGGCGATTGTCGATGGCGACTCGCAACCGATGTTGCCGTTGAACAGCCTGATTGCCACCGAGGATTACCCGCTGTCACGCCGTCTGTTCTTCTACCTGCCGCCCTCCTCCAGCAACCCGTGGGCCAAGGCCCTGGTGGACTTTGCCCAGAGCAGCAAAGGCCAGGCGATTGTGGCGGCCAATGGGTTTATTGCGCAGCAGGTGCAGGCGATGACGGTGGAGCCGCGCCCTTCGATGCCCGACGATTACCAGGCGATTGCCCGTGACGCCCAGCGTTTGAGCGTGAATTTTCGCTTCGAGGAAGGCAGCGCCAGCCTGGACAACAAGGCGCGCCAGGATGTGCAGCGCGTCGTGGCCTATATAAAGAGCCACAACCAACTCGACAAGCAGGTAACGCTGGTGGGATTCGGCGATGCCAAGAATGACCCGCAACGGGCCGCGCTGCTCTCGAAGCTGCGGGCGATGGCGGTACGCCGGGAGCTGGTCAAGAACGGCGTGGTATTGCGCGATATTCGCGGCTTCGGCGCACAGATGCCGGTGGCGGCGAATACGGCGGATGAGGGGCGGATCAAGAATCGGCGGGTGGAGGTTTGGGTGTACTGAGGCCTTAGCCTTGCGGTGTTCGGAATGGCCTCATCGGGGTGCCCCCTCCCACATTTTGATTTGGGAATACATTCAAAGTGTGGGACGGGCTTGCCCCCGATTGCAGGCGACGCGGTGTTACTGCCCGCCGCGCATCAACTCTTTAGGCACATACTTGCCGATCTCGAACTTGCCGATGGCCGCGCGGTGCACTTCGTCCGGGCCGTCGGCCAGGCGCAGGGTGCGTTGCATGGCGTACATGTAGGCCAGCGGGAAGTCGTTGGAGACGCCGGCGCCGCCGTGGATCTGGATCGCGCGGTCGATGACCTTCAACGCCACGTTCGGCGCCACCACCTTGATCTGGGCGATTTCACTTTTCGCCACTTTATTGCCCACGGTGTCCATCATGTACGCCGCCTTCAACGTCAGCAGGCGCGCCATGTCGATTTCCATCCGTGAGTCGGCGATCTTGTCGATGTTGCCGCCCAGGCGCGCCAAAGGCTTGCCGAACGCGGTGCGGCTGACCGAGCGTTTGCACATCAGTTCCAGCGCGCGCTCGGCCATGCCGATGGAGCGCATGCAGTGGTGGATACGGCCGGGGCCAAGGCGGCCTTGGGCAATCTCGAAGCCTCGGCCTTCACCCAGCAGTACGTTTTCGTATGGCACGCGGACATTGTCGAACAGCACTTCGGCGTGGCCGTGGGGCGCATCGTCGTAGCCGAACACCGGCAGCGGGCGTACGATTTTCACGCCGGGGGCGTCCACCGGCACCAGGATCATCGAGTGCTGCTGGTGGCGCGGTGCATCCGGGTTGCTCAGGCCCATGAAGATCAGGATCTTGCAGCGCGGGTCGCAGGCGCCGGAGGTCCACCATTTCTTGCCGTTGATCACCCACTCGTCGCCCTGGCGCTCGGCGCGGGCGGCCATGTTGGTGGCATCCGAGGAGGCGACATCGGGCTCGGTCATGGCGAAGGCCGAACGGATCTCACCGCGCAGCAGCGGCTCGAGCCAGCGTTGTTTCTGCTCTTCGTTGGCGTAGCGCACCAGCACTTCCATGTTGCCGGTGTCGGGGGCGGAGCAGTTGAACGGTTCCGGCCCCAGCAGCGAGCGGCCCATGATCTCGGCCAGGGGGGCGTATTCAAGGTTGGTGAGGCCGGCGCCCAGTTCGGACTCGGGCAGGAACAGGTTCCACAGGCCTTCGGCTTTCGCCCGGGCCTTCAGCTCTTCCATGATGGCGGTGGGCTGCCAGCGGTCGCCTTCGCTGACCTGGCGTTCGAACACCGGCTCGGCCGGGTAAACGTAAGCGTCCATGAACGCTGTAACACGTTCACGCAGTTCCTGAACCTTGGGCGAATAGGCGAAATCCATGAGCAGCTCCCTTCTTTGAGAGGTTGTTTAGGTCATGCAATCGATGCTAGAACAGCGTTGATAATTTACCTAGCCTATTCTCGGCGTGTATTAACATTCATCACCGATATATGATCGACGTATGAGCACGTAACAAATCGCCACCTAATAATAAGAGCGCAACCCAATGAATCTGAGCAAGGTCGACCTCAACCTCTTTATCGTCTTCGACGCGATCTACACCGAAGCCAACCTGACCCGCGCCGGGCAGATTGTCGGCATCACCCAGCCGGCGGTGTCCAACGCCCTGGCGCGCCTGCGCGAGACGTTCAACGACCCGCTGTTCGTGCGCACCGCCCAAGGCATGGTGCCCACGCCGATGGCGCAGAACATCATCGGCCCGGTGCGCAATGCGCTGTCGTTGCTGCGGGTGTCGGTGCAGGAAAGCCGCATCTTCAACCCGCAGCAGGCGGCCAAGACCTACCGCATCAGCATGACCGACCTCACCGAAGCGGTGATTCTGCCGCTGCTGTTCCAACGCCTGCGCCGCCTGGCGCCCACCGTGGTGATCGAGAGTTTCCTCTCCAAACGCCGCGAGACCACCAAGGAACTGGCAGCCGGGCGCCTGGATTTTGCCGTGGACGCGCCGCTCAACACCGACCCGCAGGTACGCCACGTCAAGCTGATGGAAGACCGCTACGTGTGCGCCATGCGCAAGGGCCATCCCATGGCGGGCAAGGACAAGTTCACCCTGGATGACTACCTGTCGCTGACCCATATCCATATCTCCAGCCGCCGCAACGGCTTGGGCCATGTCGACCTGGCCCTGGGCAAGATGGGCATCCAGCGCAAGATCGCCCTGCGCTCCCAGCATTACCTGATGGCCTCGCAAGTGTTGCAGCAGACCGACATGGTCATGACCGTGCCCGAACGTTTCGCCCGCCGCCATGAGCTGCATTGGTTCAACCTGCCGGTCAACGACGTGCCACCGGTGGAAACCCACCTGTACTGGCACGAAAGCACCGACCAGGACCCGGCTAACCGCTGGATGCGCGAACAGATGATCGAGTTGTGCCAGCAAGTCACCGCCCACGAGAAGAAGCTGGACAAACAACAGGCCTGAGGCTGAAGAGCGCCCCCTGTGGCAGGGGGCTTGCCCCGATGGGCTGCGCAGCGGCCCTTGACGTTTACGTCAACCTGCCATTAGCTTAGCGCCAAGACCTTCTTGAGCGCCCCCATGAGCACGACCTACAGCATCTCCGACCTCGCCCGCGAGCTCGACATCACCACCCGCGCCATTCGCTTCTATGAAGAACAAGGCCTGCTGGCCCCGGAACGCCGGGGGCAGGAGCGCATTTATTCGGCGCGGGACAAGGTCAGCCTCAAGCTGATCCTGCGGGGCAAACGCATCGGTTTTTCCCTGGCCGAGTGCCGTGAGCTGATCGAACTCTACGACCCCACCGGCGGCAACCAGATCCAACTCAACAGCATGCTGGCCAAGATCGCCGAGCGCCGTGAGCAGTTGGAACAGCAACTGCTGGATATCGAACAAATGAAGCTGGAGCTGGACACCGCCGAAGAGCGTTGCACCCAGGCCCTGGCGCAAACCATGGGCCAGGTTGGCCATTGATCAGAAGGTAGCTGCCATGTCCCTCCCCTCCCATGTGCGCCTGGTGGAAGTCGGCCCGCGCGACGGCTTGCAGAACGAAGCCCAGCCCATCAGCGTGGCCGACAAGGTCCAATTGGTGGATGCCCTCAGCGCGGCGGGCCTGAGCTATATCGAAGTCGGCAGTTTTGTCTCGCCCAAGTGGGTGCCGCAAATGGCCGGTTCCGCCGACGTGTTCGCGCAGATCCAGCGCAAGCCCGGCGTAACCTACGGCGCGCTGGCGCCAAACCTGCGTGGTTTCGAGGACGCGCTGGCGGCGGGCGTGAAGGAAGTGGCGGTGTTTGCCGCAGCCTCCGAGGCGTTTTCCCAGCGCAATATCAACTGTTCCATCAGCGAAAGCCTGGAGCGTTTTGCGCCGATCATGACGGCGGCCAGGCAGCACGGCATCACCGTGCGTGGCTATGTGTCCTGTGTGCTGGGTTGCCCTTACGAAGGTGAGATTGCGCCGGAACAGGTGGCGGCGGTCGCGCGGGAGTTGTATGCCATGGGCTGCTACGAGGTGTCCCTGGGCGACACCATCGGCACCGGCACGGCAGGCACCACGCGGCGGCTGTTCGAGGTGGTCGGCGCGCAGGTGCCACGGGACAAACTGGCGGGCCACTTCCATGACACCTATGGCCAGGCCATCGCCAATATCTATGCCGGCCTGCTGGAAGGCATCACGGTATTCGACAGCTCTATTTCAGGCCTCGGCGGCTGCCCCTATGCCAAGGGCGCCAGCGGTAACGTCGCCACCGAAGATGTGCTGTACCTGCTCAATGGCCTCGGGATCGACACCGGCATCGACCTGGACGCATTGATTCGCGCGGGCCTGCAAATCAGCCATGTCCTCGGCCGCCCTACCGGCTCGCGCGTAGCCAAGGCGCGGACAGCCGGTTGAGTAGCGTAGCCGTGACAATGTGTTACCGCACGGCTACACATCGAGTAACACGGGAACATATTTTGTCGTATTTTCTGTAGGCCAAACCCTACTTAAAAATTAACTTATTGATTTTAAATGGATTTTAAAAGTTGGCACGCCTTCTGCTATCTCTATGGCATAACAAGAATAAAAAGCGCCAAACCTAATAAAAATAAGACGAAACGACTCTGACATAACAAAAACAACACGGCAGAGACGCAGCTAACAGATTTTTTTGGA
Source organism: Pseudomonas sp. CFBP13509 (assembly GCF_005233485.1). Lineage (NCBI taxonomy): Bacteria > Pseudomonadati > Pseudomonadota > Gammaproteobacteria > Pseudomonadales > Pseudomonadaceae > Pseudomonas > Pseudomonas sp. CFBP13509. Next base: position 61,970 of record NZ_QGAA01000007.1, on the reverse strand, counting down.
GAAGATGTGCTTCGCAGGGTACGGCATGCCGAAACCCGCAACCGGTTAGAGAAAAATAAAACTACCTCAGGTAGCTACCCACTGGTTGGATCGTTAACGAAGAAGCAGATCAGCGCTCAAAAAAATACGTTTGCTCTTGACCCCGGATGGGGGTCGCCAAAAACAGCGGTAAAGGGTAACGGTTGCCAAAAACAACAATAGACCGCCCCTCAATAATAAAAAAAGAGCACGCAACGACAAATTAAAGGGGACCTTCAGGTCCCCTTTGTGCTTTCTGGCCTTTAACCCTGCCCTGCCCCCAGCTCTTCGATCGAGATCTCGCGCATGCGGAATTTCTGGATCTTGCCCGTCACCGTCATCGGAAACTCCTCCACGAACTTGAAGTACCTGGGCGTCTTGAAGTGCGCGATGCGGCCCTTGCACCAGGCCTGCAGCTCCAGTTCGCTGGCCACATGGCCGGGATGCAACTTGACCCAGGCCACGATCTCCTCGCCGTAACGCTCGTCCGGAATGCCGATGACCTGCACATCGGCCACCGCCGGATGGGTGAAGAAAAACTCTTCCACCTCGCGCGGGTACACGTTTTCGCCACCGCGAATGATCATGTCCTTGTTGCGCCCGGCGATGCACACATAGCCGTGGGCATCCATGGTGGCCAGGTCGCCGGTGTGCATCCAGCCCGCAGCGTCGATGGCCTCGCGGGTGCCGTCGGGGTTGTTCCAGTAGCCGAGCATCACGCTGTAGCCACGGGTGCACAGTTCGCCGACCTGGCCACGGGGCAGCGTGTTACCGGCTTCATCGATGATCTTGCTTTCCAGTTGCGGCTGGGTGCGGCCGACGGTGGTCACGCGACGCTCCAGATCGTCATCCGCGCCGGTTTGCAGGGACACGGGGCTGGTCTCGGTCATGCCGTAGGCAATCTGCACCTCGCCCATGTGCAATTCGCCGATGACCCGGCGCATCACCTCGATGGGGCACGTGGCGCCGGCCATGATGCCGGTACGCAGGGTGGACAGCTCGAACTCGCCCCGGCGTGGGTGATCAAGCAAGGCAATAAACATCGTGGGCACGCCGTACAGGCCAGTGGCACGTTCTTCGGCGACGGCGGTGAGGGTCAGCAGCGGATCGAAGCCGTCATTCGGGTAGATCATGGTGGTGCCATGGGTAATGCAGCCCAGGTTGCCCATCACCATGCCGAAGCAGTGGTACAGCGGCACCGGGATCACCAGGCGGTCCTGCGCGGTGAGGCCCAGGCTTTCGCCGACCATATAGCCGTTATTGAGGATGTTGTGATGACTGAGGGTGGCGCCCTTGGGGAACCCCGTGGTGCCGGAGGTGTACTGGATATTGACGGCTTGATCGAAGTGCAGGCTGGCCTGACGGCTGTGCAGCTGCTCGGGCGGCAGGCCCGCACTGAGGGCCGCCAGTTCCGACCAGGGCAGGAAGCCCGGGGGCGGGCTGGGGTCGAGGCTGATCATGCCGCGCAGATCAGGCTGCAATGCCTGCAACATCGCGTGGTAGTCGGAGGTCTTGAACGCGCCGGCGCACACCAGCCACTCGCAGCCGGACTGCTTGAGCACGTAGTCCAGTTCACTGCTGCGGTACGCCGGGTTGATATTGACCAGGATCACACCAATCTTGGCGCTGGCGATCTGGCTGATGCACCACTCGGCGCAATTGGGCGCCCAGATGCCCAGGCGATCGCCGGTCTGCATACCCAAGGCCAGGAACGCGCGGGCGTGCACATCGACGGTCTCGGCCAGTTGCCGCCAGGTGTAGCGACGCTGCTGATGGCGCACCACAAGGGCTTCGCCATCGGGGTATTGCGCCACGGTGTGATCGAAGGCCTGGCCAATGGTCATGGCCAGCAAGGCCTTGTCCTGGGAGCCACGGCTGTAGCTCGGATGCAGTTGATCCATAACGACCCCTGTTGTCTTTTTTGTAGGTTGACGTAAACGTAAACTACGATTGACAGCACCGTAACGCAAGCTTACGTTAACGTAAAGGTGAGCGCCCTTCCCTGGCGCGCCATCCACACAACAACAAAGCTCACATTAAGGTGCCTGTCCATGAGTTACCCGTCCCTGAACTTCGCCCTCGGTGAAACCATCGACATGCTGCGCGACCAGGTGCAGTCCTTCGTGGCCAAGGAAATCGCGCCCCGTGCGGCACAGATCGACATCGACAACCTGTTCCCCGCCGACCTGTGGCGCAAGTTCGGGGATATGGGCCTGCTGGGCATCACCGTACCGGAAGAATACGGCGGCGCCGGCCTGGGCTACCTGGCCCACGTGGTGAGCATGGAAGAAATCAGCCGTGGCTCGGCGTCGGTGGCGTTGTCCTACGGCGCACACTCCAACCTGTGTGTGAACCAGATCAACCGCAACGGTACTCACGAACAGAAACTCAAGTACCTGCCCAAACTGATCAGCGGCGAACACGTCGGCGCCCTGGCCATGAGCGAACCCAACGCCGGTTCCGATGTAGTCTCGATGAAACTGCGCGCCGACAAACACGGCGACCACTACGTGCTCAACGGCAGCAAGACCTGGATCACCAACGGCCCCGACGCCAGCACCTATGTGATCTACGCCAAGACCGACCTGGAAAAGGGCCCACACGGCATCACCGCGTTTATCGTCGAGCGCGACTGGAAAGGCTTCAGCCGCAGCAACAAGTTCGACAAGCTCGGCATGCGTGGCTCCAACACCTGCGAGCTGTTTTTCGATGACGTCGAAGTGCCGGAAGAAAACATCCTCGGCGTGCTCAACGGCGGTGTGAAAGTGCTGATGAGCGGCCTCGATTACGAGCGCGTGGTGCTGTCCGGCGGCCCCACCGGGATCATGCAGGCGTGCATGGACCTGATCGTGCCCTACATCCACGATCGCAAGCAGTTCGGCCAAAGCATCGGCGAGTTCCAGCTGATCCAGGGCAAGGTCGCCGACATGTACACCCAGCTCAACGCCAGCCGCGCCTACCTCTACGCGGTGGCCCAGGCCTGCGAACGCGGTGAAACCACGCGCAAGGATGCGGCCGGGGTGATCCTGTACAGCGCCGAACGCGCCACGCAAATGGCCCTCGACGCGATCCAGATCCTCGGCGGCAATGGCTACATCAATGAATTCCCCGCCGGGCGCCTGCTGCGGGACGCCAAGCTGTATGAAATCGGCGCCGGCACCAGTGAGATTCGGCGGATGCTGATCGGTCGCGAACTCTTCAACGAAACCCGCTGAAGGAGCGCCCCATGGCCACCTTGCACACCCAGCTCAACCCACGCTCAGCGGAGTTCGCCAGCAACAGCGCGGCGATGCGCCAACAGGTCGACGCCCTGCATACCCTGCTCGCCCACGTGCAGCAAGGCGGCGGCGCCAAGGCCCAGGAACGCCACACCTCACGCGGCAAACTGCTGCCGCGCGAGCGCATCAATCGCCTGCTGGACCCGGGCTCGCCGTTCCTTGAACTCAGCCAACTGGCCGCCCATCAGGTGTATGGCGAAGACGTGCCGGCCGCCGGCGTGATCGCCGGCATCGGCCGCGTGGAAGGCGTCGAATGCATGATCGTCGCCAACGACGCCACGGTAAAAGGCGGCTCCTACTACCCGCTCACGGTGAAAAAACACCTGCGCGCCCAGACCATCGCCGAGCAGAACCGTCTGCCGTGCATCTACCTGGTGGACTCCGGCGGCGCCAACCTGCCGCGCCAGGATGAAGTGTTTCCCGACCGCGAACACTTCGGGCGGATCTTCTTCAACCAGGCCAACATGAGTGCCCAGGGCATCCCGCAGATCGCCGTGGTGATGGGCTCGTGCACCGCCGGTGGCGCCTACGTGCCGGCCATGGCCGACGAAGCGATCATGGTGCGCAACCAAGCCACCATCTTCCTGGCCGGCCCGCCGCTGGTAAAGGCCGCTACCGGTGAAGTGGTCAGTGCCGAAGACCTCGGCGGTGCCGATGTGCACTGCAGGATATCCGGCGTGGCCGACCACTATGCCGACAGTGACGAACACGCCCTGGCCCTGGCCCGCCGCAGCGTGGCCAACCTCAATTGGCGCAAGCAGGGCCAATTGCTGCAACGCACGCCCGTGGCGCCGCTGTACAGCAGCGAAGAGCTCTACGGCGTGATCCCGGCCGATGCCAAGCAGCCGTTCGATGTACGCGAAGTGATCGCACGGCTGGTGGATGGCTCGGTGTTCGATGAGTTCAAGGCGCTGTTCGGCACCACCCTGGTGTGCGGCTTCGCGCATGTGCACGGCTACCCGATTGCGATCCTGGCGAACAACGGGATTCTGTTCGCCGAAGCCGCGCAAAAAGGCGCGCACTTTATCGAGCTGGCCTGCCAACGCGGGATTCCCCTGCTGTTCCTGCAGAACATCACCGGGTTTATGGTCGGCCAGAAATACGAAGCCGGTGGCATCGCCAAGCACGGCGCCAAGCTGGTGACCGCGGTGGCGTGCGCCAAGGTGCCGAAATTCACGGTGATCATCGGCGGCAGCTTCGGCGCCGGCAACTACGGCATGTGCGGCCGCGCCTATGATCCGCGCTTTTTGTGGATGTGGCCCAACGCGCGGATTGGCGTGATGGGCGCCGAACAGGCTGCGGGCGTGCTGGTGCAGGTCAAGCGTGAGCAGGCTGAACGGGCAGGCGTCGGCTTCAGCGCTGAAGAGGAAGCGGCGATCAAGCAGCCGATCCTCGACCAGTACGAAACCCAGGGTCACCCTTATTACTCCAGCGCACGCCTGTGGGACGACGGCGTCATCGACCCGATGCAGACCCGCGATGTGCTGGCCCTGGCCTTGTCCGCCGCGCTGAATGCCCCCATCGAGCCGAGCCGCTTCGGCGTGTTCCGCATGTAACCTGTAGGAGCGAGCTTGCTCGCGAAGGTCGTTAACGATAACGCGAGCATTCTGGATGAACGCGTTGCCTGGACGTTTTTCGCGAGCAAGCTCGCTCCTACAGGAGACCTCTCATCATCATGGAGCTCCTTGCATGAGCGATTTCAACACCCTCGAACTGATCACCGACAGCCGTGGCTTTGCCACGCTGTGGCTCAGCCGAGAAGCCAAGAACAACGCGTTCAACGCCGAGATGATCCGCGAACTGATCATCGCCCTCGACCATGTGCAAGGTGATGCGTCCCTGCGTTTCCTGGTCCTGCGGGGGCGTGGCAGGCACTTCAGCGCCGGTGCCGACCTGGCCTGGATGCAGCAGTCGGCCGAGCTGGATTACCACACCAACCTGGACGACGCCCGCGAACTGGCGGAGCTGATGTACAACCTGGCCAAGCTGAAAATCCCGACCCTGGCAGTAGTGCAAGGCGCGGCCTACGGTGGCGCGCTGGGCCTGATCAGTTGCTGCGACATGGCCATCGGCGCCGATGACGCGCAGTTTTGCCTGTCGGAAGTGCGCATCGGCCTGGCCCCGGCCGTGATCAGCCCGTTCGTGGTGCAGGCCATCGGCGAACGGGCGGCGCGGCGCTATGCCCTGACCGCCGAGCGCTTTGGCGGCCAGCGTGCACGGGAAATCGGCCTGCTGGCGGAAAGCTACCCGATTGGCGAACTGGACCAACAGGTGGAACAGTGGATCACCCACCTGCTGCATAACAGCCCGGCGGCGATGCGCGCCAGCAAGGACCTGCTGCGTGAAGTCGGTAACGGCGCGCTCACCCCTGCCCTGCGCCGCTATTGCGAAAATGCCATTGCACGCATCCGTGTCAGCGCCGAAGGCCAGGAAGGTTTGCGCGCTTTTTTGCAAAAACGCCCACCCAGCTGGCAACCCCAGGAGCCGCGTTCATGAGCACGCTGACCACCATACTGGTGGCCAACCGCGGCGAGATTGCCTGCCGGGTGATGCGCACCGCCAAGGCCATGGGCCTGACCACCGTGGCGGTGCATAGCGCCGTCGACCGTGATGCGCGACACAGCCGCGAGGCGGATATTCGTGTCGACCTGGGGGGCAGCAAGGCCACCGAGAGCTACCTGCAAATCGACAAACTGATCGCCGCCGCCCAGGCCAGCGGTGCCCAGGCCATTCACCCAGGCTACGGCTTCCTGTCGGAAAACGCCGGGTTTGCCCGTGCGATCGAGGCGGCGGGCCTGATCTTCCTCGGGCCGCCCGCCTCGGCCATCGACGCCATGGGCAGTAAGTCCGCCGCCAAGGCCCTGATGGAAACCGCCGGCGTGCCCCTGGTGCCTGGGTATCACGGCACAGAGCAGGACCTGGAAACCTTCCGCGCCGCCTGTGAGCGCATCGGCTATCCGGTACTGCTCAAAGCCACGGCCGGCGGCGGCGGCAAGGGCATGAAGGTGGTGGAGGATGTCAGCCAGCTCGCCGACGCCCTGGCCTCGGCCCAGCGTGAGGCGCTGTCGTCCTTCGGCAATGGGCAGATGCTGGTGGAGAAATACCTGCTCAAGCCACGCCACGTAGAGATCCAGGTGTTTGCCGATCAGCATGGGCATTGCCTGTACCTCAATGAGCGGGATTGCTCGATCCAACGCCGCCACCAAAAGGTCGTCGAGGAAGCCCCGGCACCGGGGCTGAGCGTTGCACAGCGCAAGGCCATGGGCGAAGCGGCGGTGCGTGCGGCCCAGGCCATCGGTTATGTCGGTGCGGGCACGGTGGAGTTCTTGCTGGATGCGCGCGGCGAGTTTTTCTTCATGGAGATGAACACCCGGCTGCAGGTGGAACACCCGGTCACCGAAGCGATTACCGGCCTGGACCTGGTGGCCTGGCAGATTCGCGTCGCCCAGGGCGAGGCGCTGCCGATCACCCAGGAGCAGGTGCCGCTGATCGGCCATGCGATTGAAGTGCGTTTGTACGCCGAAGACCCGGCCAACGACTTCCTGCCCGCCACCGGGCACCTGGCGCTGTATCGCGAGTCCGGGCCGGGCCCGGGGCGCCGCGTGGACAGTGGTGTCGAGCAAGGAGACGACGTGTCGCCGTTCTACGATCCGATGCTCGGCAAGCTGATTGCCTGGGGTGAAGACCGTGAACAGGCACGCCTGCGGTTGCTGAGCATGCTCGACGAGTTTGCCGTGGGTGGGCTGAAGACCAACCTGGGCTTCCTGCGGCGCATTATTGGTCATCCGGCATTTGCGGCGGCCGAGTTGGATACCGGATTCATTCCGCGCTATCAGGAGGATCTGCTGCCGGTGGCCGGGACGCTGAGCGATGCGTTCTGGCAGGCTGCGGGTTCGGCCTTCATGCAGAGCTTGCCTGCGGGTGACGGGCCATGGGCGGACACACGTGGATTCCGTGCGGGGCTGCCCGCCGAGGTCTCGCTGCACTTGAGCTGCAATGGCCAGGACCGCCTGGTGACACTGGCCGCCGGCGCCGCGACATTGCAGGGCGAACAGTTAGTGATCGAACACCAGGGCGTCCGTCGTTCACATCTGGCAGTGCGCAACGAGCACACGGTTTTCCTGCGTTGGGACGGCGAGATGCAGGGCGTGAGCCTGTTCGATCCGATTGCCGCAGTCGAGGCCAGCCAGTCGCACCAGGGCGGCCTCACGGCACCGATGAACGGCAGCATCGTGCGGGTACTGGTGGACGTCGGCCAAACGGTCGAGGCCGGCACGCAACTGGTGGTGCTCGAGGCGATGAAGATGGAGCACAGTATCCGCGCGCCCCAGGCCGGGGTAGTCAAGGCGCTGTTCTGCCAGGAGGGCGAAATGGTTGCCGAAGGGTGTGCGTTGGTGGAGCTCGAAACGGAGGACTAGAACTTCACCGTGGCCTGCACGACGACGCCGAGGATGCGGCAATCAGCGGTGAACAGCAGTTTCGGGTAGGTGGGGTTGAGCGGCACCAGGTAGAGCTGGCCGCTCTCTTCCAGCAACTGGCGGAAGGTCGCCTGGGTGCTGGCGGCCCGTTGGGCAACTACCAGTTTGCCGGGTTCGGCGGCGATGGCCGGATCTACCAGGATCATCATCCCCGCTGCGATGCTCGGGCCGCTGAGCGCGGTCATGGCGTCACCTGTCACCGGCAGCCAGAAGGCGTCCCCCCGGGCGTGGTAATCCGTCGGTTCGAAGCGTGCGGCACCATAGGCCGGGCGCTCTTCGCGAATGTCACACAGGCCTTTCCACTCGCTGACCGGGTAGCGAAAATACGCCGTGTACTGTCTTGCCGGATCTACGACCTCGTCGGCCTTCTCACGCAGCTCCTGCACCACTTCCAGGTCGCCCAGCCCCAACTCTGCCAGCACCCGGTTCATATCCGCCAGGCTCGGCACGCGGCGCTTGTTGAGCCAGTGGCCAACGCCACCCTGGGACATGCCCAAGCGTTCAGCCAACTCACCCTGGGTGACCTTGCGGTCTTTCATGTTGGCCTTGACCAACGCTATCCATTTATCCATGGCCGCCGACAATACGTCAGTCAGTTTCCAGGGCAATAAACAGTTTGTAGTAATCCATAAAACGACATAAATACGATACGTACTATCATCGAGCATAAGGTTTTCGACACCCACCCAGAGTACCGCCCCTTATGACGACGAGCCCGTACCCCCTGCCTGAAACACCCGAAAACGATGACGTTCAAGGCCTGCGCAGCAGCGGTGCTGCCCAGCGTGCCTTGGACTTCTACTTGAAAGAAAATATGTCAGCACCCGTCCCGGATGACAGCTTTTTCGCCATCAAGCCCGGCATCAGCCAGGAGGAAGCCCTGGTGCACGCCTCGGACCTGTTGCGCAGTGCCGCCGCCACGGCCTACGAATCAGCGAGCAGCCATAAGGGCAACCAGCGCGACCTGGCGTTTTCCGTGGTGTATTTGATTGATATGGCGAAGGCGATGGTCGAGCGGTCGTTGCGGGCACCGGAGGTTCGGGCGAACGGATAACAGCCGCGAAAGAAAAATATTTCTATCCCATGGATAAAAACATTTGACTTGCAAATGATAATGATTATTATTGGACCCAGCTGATCGCGAGATCAGTCGATAGACCAAGGGACCTTAGGTCGGACTCTTGGAATATCTCCTCATCAGGCTAATCACGGTTTTTGACCCGGCTCTTTGGCCGGGTCTTTTTTTGCCAGTTTCCCTGGCATGGCTTCAGGCTAATGAAGACTGTGTGTTGCTTGATGGCGCGCATGGTAGCAAAAGACCATCGCCAAAAGAAAGCCAGTCCAGTGCTCCAGCGCACATCTCTGCGAAATAGCGCTTGAGAATCAATCTCATAGATTCTAAGCTGCGGCGGCGTCACGGACGACGCCCCCCTCCCCGCAACAATTTTGCATCCAGGCTTTACCAAACTCCTGTGTAATATAGCCGCCACAACACTCATATTCAGGCAACCAGACTATGACCGTGGCCTTGACCTCCATCAAGATCAGCACCGACTTCGACAGTGGCAATATCCAGGTGCTCGACGCCAGCGACGCCTACCAGCTGCTGCTGGCCATCCAACCCGATACCCGCAGCCACCATTACCAATGGTTCCACTTCAAAGCCGAAGGCATGCACGTGGGCCACACCCATAACTTTCGCCTGAGCAACGCCGGTGGCTCTTCGTATAAGCACGCCTGGAGCGGCTATAACGCTGTCGCGTCCTATGATCACGTCAACTGGTTCCGAGTCCCCACGCGCTTTGACGGCGAGATCCTGCACATCAGCCTAGAAACCCGTGAGAAGCATGCCTGGTTGGCCTACTTCGAGCCCTACAGCCGCGAACGCCACGACTGGCTGATCGACCAGGCCCTGAAGTACGCCGGCACCCAACTGCTGGCCACCGGCAAAAGTGTCGAGGGCCGCGATATTCAACTGTTGCGACGTGGCAAAGGCGGCGAAGGCCGACGCAATGTCTGGATCATTGCCCAGCAGCACCCCGGCGAACACATGGCCGAATGGTTCATGGAGGGCATCATCGAACGCCTGCAACAGGATGGCGATGCCGAGATGAAAAAGCTCCTGGCCGTTGCCGACCTGTACCTGGTGCCGAACATGAACCCCGACGGCGCCTTCCACGGTCACCTGCGCACCAACGCCATGGGCCAGGACCTCAATCGCGCCTGGCAAAGCGCCAGCCAGGAGATCAGCCCGGAAGTGCTGTTCGTGCAACAGCAAATGCAGCAGTACGGTGTCGACCTGTTCCTCGATATTCACGGCGACGAAGAAATCCCCTACGTGTTCACCGCTGCCTGCGAAGGCAACCCCGGCTACACCCCGCGTATCGAAGCGCTGGAAAAACGCTTTCGCAGCCATTTGAGTTCGCTGACCCGTGACTTCCAAACCACCCACGGCTACACCCGCGACTTGCCGGGCGAAGCCAATATGACCCTGGCCTGCAATGCCGTCGGCGAGCAATACGACTGCCTGTCCCTGACCCTGGAAATGCCGTTCAAGGACAACGATGACGCCCCCAACCCGAAAACCGGTTGGTCAGGCGAACGCTCCAAACAGCTGGCCAAGGACGTCTTGAGCACCGTGGCCGATATCGTCACGGTCCTGCGCTAACGCCCCTGGCCCCCGGCATCAGTCCTTGGTGCCGGTCATGCTCTGCAACACACCATCGCGCCGAATCAACCCATGGAACAGCGCCGCCGCCAGGTGCAGCAGTACCGTCAGGAACAGCAGGTAGGCCAGATACCCATGGGCCTTGCGCAATAGCGCAAACAGCGGCGCATCCGCCGCCACCAGCGCCGGCAACTGCACCGAACTGCTGAGCATCACCGGGTCGCCCGCCGCCGAAATCATCGCCCAGCCCAGCAGCGGCAATACCAGCATCAACCCATACAAGACCAGATGGGACGCCTTGGCCGCCAGCACTTGCCACAGCGGTAAGTCAGACGGCAACGGCGGCTGGCGGGTGGAGAAGCGCACCGCCAGGCGCACGATCACCAGCACCAGGATCGCGATCCCCAGCGGCTTGTGCAGGTGGATCAACCACTCATGCCGCTCCGACACTGACGCCGCCAGGCCTGCGCCGATAAACAACATGGCGATGACCATCAGCGCCATCAACCAGTGCAGCAGGCGCGCCAGGAGCGCAAAAAACCGCGGTTGGGCATTCATGGCTTCGACTCCGCTGGGGCACTGTGCAAGGGGCTGACTTCACCGGCACGGCGCAGGTAAGAACTGGCATATGCCGCCGAACGTGCAGCCAGCAGCGGGTCATTGGAGGCTTCGATGCCGCTGGGCAAGATCAACGGATCGAAATTGATGTCGCGACAATCGCCGTCGGCCTGGGGCTGGCTGCTTTGCAGCACCAGGGTGCCGGCATTCAACACCTTGTGCTCACCGGTCCAGGGTTTGCTCGCGTCCTCCAGCGGGTCGCCGGGGTTGGCCAGGGTCATGTTCAACTGCCAACGCAACGGCCCTGTGGCCAGGCGTTGCACCAGGTCTTTCTCCAGAAAGTCGGCGCCCATCGGTGCGGTCTCCCCCTTTGCATCCTGACTCTGGGGCACTACGCCCCAACGCACGGCCTGGCGCTTGCCCTCGGCACTCACCAAATAAAACGCGTTGATACCGTTATAGGTTTCGGTCGCATAACTGGCCGATGGCCTGGCCGTCTTGACCCACGCCAGGAATGGCGCCGCCTCAGGGTGTGCGGCAAAAAACGCCGGCATATTCGCCGGGTTCGGCTTGCCGGTGGCCGGGTCCGGCGCGCCGGCCTTGAGCATCTGGTAGAACGCCTCGGGCGTGCCCACCGGGAACACCGGCATGCTGTTCATGCCGGTACGCCATTGCTGGCCGTTGGCCAGGCTGAACTGCACGGCAAAGCTGCGGATCGGTACACTGCTGTCCGGCGCATAGGGGTTGCCGCTGGGCAGGGCGAAGCGGCCGATCAATGGGGTCCTGGCCGCGCTGAACACCTGGGCGCGGGAGTAGGCACGCGCCTCGGCACTGCTTTCGAAGTACCCGGCCACGCACACGCCCTTGGCATGGTTACGCCGGAATCCAGGGTGCACGCCGTTGTTGGTTTCCAGGGCATTGACCAGGGTTTTCGGACGCAGGCGTTGTGGGTCGAGGCTGCCGTTGACGTAGGCAAATGCCCCGGCCATAACCGCAACCACGGCACCAATTCCCGCAAGTCGTGCGATCAGGCTCGCCGTGCTTAACGGGGGACGTGGCGGTGATGAGTGATCTACCATGAACAGACTCCAGGGCCTGAAGGCCTTTGGGGGTAACCATAAGGTCGGAGCATTAAGACGAACGCCGATCCGCTCTATTCCCAGGCCCTGGATTTATTTTCCACGGCCGGGAATAACCGTTCACGCCGGACGTCTCTCTAGTCCCCAGCGTAGTGACCAGCCAGACACCCATGCATGAACTCGACGAACCGTTACGTGAACTCATCCCCAGGCTGCGGCGTTTCGCTGTGTCCCTGACCCGTAACGCCAGCAGTGCCGACGACCTGGTGCAGGCGACCCTGGAGCGGGCGATCACCCGTTGGGCCGACAAACGCATCGAGGGCGATTTGCGCGCCTGGCTGTTCTCGATCCTCTACCGGCAGTTCCTCGATGCCCACCGCCGCACCCGGCGCTATGCACGCATGCTGGAATTCTTTACCGGCCGCGATGATGCGCAGCCGTCGGTGGAGCGCACCGTCATCGCCCAAGCGACCCTGCAAGCCTTCGACCAACTCAACACCGAACAACGCGCACTGCTGTTGTGGGTGTCGGTGGAGGGCTTGAGCTACAAGGAAGTCGCGCAAATACTCGAGGTGCCGATCGGCACCGTGATGTCGCGCCTGTCCCGGGCGCGCCAAGCGTTGCGTCAACTCAGCGATGGCGACATCGCCAGCCCTTCCCTGCGGATACTCAAATGATCAGCCTGCCCCCCAGCGAACGCGACCTGCATGCCTACGTCGATCATCAACTCCTGGACAGTGATCGCCGCGTGCTCGAAACCTATCTGGCCGCCCACCCCGAGGTCGCGGCCCAAGTGCAGGCGTGGCAACAGGACGCGCAATTGCTGCGCGCGTCCTTGAGCGGCGCCCTGCAACAACCGGCTAACCCGGCGCTGGATCCGGCACTGATTCGCCAGCGCCTCAAGCATCAATCGCGCCGCCACTATGCTACCGCTGCGGTGCTGCTGATGGCCGTCAGCCTCGGTGGCCTCGGCGGCTGGCAGGCCCGTGAAGCCACGCAACCGCCGCTGCTGCCGATGGCCGATGCGATGCAAGCGTTCCGCCTGTTTGCCCAGGAGGGCATCATGCCCGCCGACTACAACGGCCAGGACCGCGGCACGATGCAGGCGTGGCTCGACCGCTACTTCAATCAGGCCCATCGCCTGCCGGACTTGAGCCAGGCGGGCTTCACGCCCGTCAGCGGGCGACTGCTCACCACCGATCAAGGCGCCGCCGCCATGGTGCTGTACCAGGACGCACAAGGTCGGCGCATCAGCTTCTACATCCGCCCACCGGGCCCGGACAACGGTTTCCTGCCCCGTGGCGAGCGCACGGCGGATGGGTTGCAAGCGCAATACTGGTCCGGCGGCGGCTACAACTATGCGGTGGTCAGCCCGACGGACCAGCCGACGCCGCCCCTGCAGCCGTTCTAGATTGGTCAAATCGCCAGCGGCGCCCTAAAGTAAGCGACCACCGCACTACAGAGTGACTCGCATTGGCCGTGCTCCCCCTTATCCGTCGTTTGCTCGGTAAAAAAACCGACACACACGACGACATGCCCATCCAGACGTTCTTTCAGGACAAAGCCCGGCAACAGGGTTACACCCTCAGTGCTGGCCAAGCCCAGGCCATCGACGCGATGGCGCGCCAGACCCGGCACCTGCTCGCCAGCCAGCCGACCCGCAGCCTGTACCTGCACGGCCCGGTGGGGCGCGGCAAAAGCTGGCTGCTGGACGGTTTCTTCCAGGCGCTGCCCATCGCCGAGAAGCAACGCGTGCATTTCCATGAGTTTTTCGCCCGACTGCACCGCGGTATGTTCACGCACCAGGCGACGGACGATGCCTTGGCCATCACCCTGGACGAGTTGCTCGTCGGCTGTCGCGTGCTGTGTTTCGACGAGTTCCACGTGCACGACATCGGCGATGCCATGCTGATTACCCGGCTGTTCAAGGCCCTGTTCCAGCGTGGCGTGTGGGTGCTGGTCACCTCCAATTATCCACCCGAAGGGCTGTTGCCCAACCCGCTGTACCACGAGCGTTTCAAGCCGGTGATCGACTTGATTGCCGCGCGTATGGACGTGCTGGAAGTCAGTTCGCCCGAGGACTTTCGCAGCCTGCCCCAGGCCCATGCCGCGCAACGCTTTACCACCGGTTGTTACCTGTGGCCGGGCACGCAGGCCCAGCGTGCGGCGCTCGGCCTGCCGGTCAGCGGCGGCCCGACGCAGACGCTGACGGTGGGCAACCGCACATTGATCTGCCGCCGGCATCAGGCCCGCACCATCGTATTCACCTTCAACGACCTGTGCGAACAGCTGACGGCGGTGATGGACTACCTGTTGCTGTGCGAGGCGTTCGATCACTGGGTCATCGACGGCCTGCCCCACCTGGCAGAGTGCCCGATCGCCGTGCAACAGCGTTTTATCAACTTGGTGGACGTGCTTTACGACAAGGACAAGCACCTGGTCCTGATCGGCGAACAACCGCTGGCACAGGCCATGAGCGGCCAGGCCATCGACCTGGCGCGCACCGCCAGTCGCCTGAACCAATTGCAACAGGCCAACCCGCAACGGGCGCGCGACCCGGTATCATGAGCGCCATTTACGCCCCCTTGCCGAGTGATCGCGCCGTTCATGAATACCCTCGCCCAACTCAAGGCCGGCCACTTGGCCGGCATTACGCGCCTGGACCTGTCCTGCGGACTCACCGAATTCCCTGAGGAAATCTTCGGGCTGGCCGACTCCCTGGAAATCCTCAACCTCAGCGGCAATGCCCTGAGCCGCCTGCCCGACGACCTGCACCGCCTGCCGCACCTGCGCGTGCTGTTCTGCTCGGACAACGCCTTTACCGAACTGCCGGAATGCCTGGGCCAATGCGCCAAACTGAGCATGATCGGCTTCAAGGCCAACCAGATCAGCCACGTGCCCGCCGCCGCGCTGCCGCCGTTGCTGCGCTGGCTGATCCTCACCGATAACTGCATCAGCCAGCTCCCCTGCGAGTTGGGCGAGCGGCCGCTACTGCAGAAACTGATGCTCGCCGGTAACCAACTGACGCAGTTGCCGCAGAGCCTGGCCAACTGCAGCAATCTGGAGCTGATCCGCATTGCCTCCAACCGCCTCACACGCTTGCCCGAATGGCTGTTGACGCTGCCGAGCCTGACGTGGCTGGCCTATGCGGGCAACCCGGTGGAAATGGCCGTGGATGTGGCGGTGGACGACACGACAGCGGCTATTCCCTGGACGGAACTGGAACTCGCCGACGTGCTGGGCGAAGGTGCCTCGGGGGTGATTCGCAAGGCCCTGTGGACCCCCATGGCCAAGCCCGTCGCCGTCAAGCTGTACAAGGGCACGATCACCAGCGACGGCTCGCCGCTGCACGAAATGCAGGCCTGCATCGCCGCCGGGTTGCACCCTAACCTGATCAAGGTGCAAGGCCGCGTGGTGGGTGCCCCCGAGGACCAGGCCGCGTTGGTCATGGACCTGATCGACCCGAGCTACCGCAACCTCGCCGCCCTGCCGAGCCTGGCCTCGTGCACCCGCGATGTCTACGACCCCGCCACCCGCTTCAGCCTCGACGTAGCCTTGCGCATGGCCCGGGGCATCGCCTCCGTGGCCGCGCATCTGCACCGGCACGGCATCACCCATGGCGACCTGTACGGGCACAATATCCTGTGGAATGAAGCGGGAGATTGTTTGCTCGGGGACTTTGGCGCGGCGTCGTTCCATGCCAAGGCAGACACCTTGGAAACACGAGCCTTGCAACGCATTGAAGTGCGCGCGTTCGGGGTGTTGCTGGGGGAATTGCTGGAGCGGGTTGAAGCGGGGTTGATTGACGAGGCGCTGGTAGCGTTGCAGAAAAGCTGTTGCCAGCCCGACGTGTTGGCACGGCCGAGCTTCGAAGAAATCAACGCCTTGCTGCAATCCATCCAACACCAATAAACAAATGTGGGAGGGGGGTTTGCCCTAATGCCAGTCAGTTAAGCGTACATCGCCTCCTGTAGGAGCGAGCTTGCTCGCGAAAAACGTCAACGATAACGCGTGCTTCCTGAATGAGCGCGGCGCCTGTGAGTTTTTCGCGAGCAAGCTCGCTCCTACAAAAAGCCTTAACTGACTGGCATTAAGGCTTGCCCCCTCCCACATTTTGAATGCGTTTCTTCAGCGGATAAATCAGCCCGCCAGGCCGACGAACATATCCTGCACGTCGTCGTGGTTGTCCAAGCCTTCGAGGAAGGCTTCGACTTCAGCCATCTGCTCATCGGTCAGGCCACTTACCGGGTTCTTCGAGATGTAGCCCAACTTGGCCGACAGCACGGTGAACCCCTGTTCCGGCAGGGCTTTTTGCACGGCGTCCAGGTCGGTGGTCTCGGTGATGAACAGGGTGGTGCCTTCCTCTTCGCCGTCTTCAAAGTCCTGCGCACCGGCTTCGATCGCGGCCATTTCCGCATCGGCATCCGGGGTGTCCGGCGAGGCTTCGATCAGGCCGACATGGTTGAAATCCCAGGCCACGGAGCCGGAAGCACCCAGCTGCCCCTTGCGGAACGCCACGCGGATTTCCGCCACGGTGCGGTTGATGTTGTCGGTCACGCACTCGACGATCAACGGTACCTGGTGCGGGGCGAACCCTTCGTAGGTCACGCGGTGGTATTGCACGGTTTCACCGAGCAGACCGGCGCCCTTCTTGATCGCGCGTTCCAGGGTTTCCTTGGGCATCGAGGCCTTTTTGGCCTGTTCCACCACCAGACGCAGGTGGGCGTTGGTCGCGGTGTCGGCACCGTTGCGGGCGGCGATGGTGATTTCTTTCACCAGCTTGCCGAAGATCTTGCCCTTGGCATTGGATGCCGCTTCTTTATGTTTGACTTTCCACTGTGCGCCCATGACTCACTCTCTTCTATACATCGCGCCGAAACGTCTACTGGCCGGCGCTTTGGGGGCAGAGTTTATAGCGCGAGAACGCATCGTTCCACCAAAAAACCCTCAGGGCGCCAACTCGAAAAACGCCTGAATCAGGCGCAACGAACGGCGCCGCTCCATGCAACCGAGCAGGTGCCGGTTGAGCAGCCCCTCGCCCTCAATCGGCACCGCCTGCACCCGCGGGTCGGGGCTGACTTCCATGGACGAGACCACGCCCACCCCCAGCTCAGCGGCGACGGCTTCGGTCACCGCCTCGCGGCTGTCCAGCTCCAGCAGCACCTTGGGCTGCACATTCGCGGCCATGCAGGCCTCATCGAAGGTACGCCGGGTGATCGAGCTGGGCTCGCGCAGCACCATGATCATGTCGTTGAGTTGCTCGAGGCGAATACCCTCGGGTTGCTGCGCCCACGGGTGGCTGGCCGGCACCAATGCGCACATCCGCGACTCGCTCAACGGTTGCAGGTGCAGACCGTTGCGCGGTTCCACTTCGGTGAGCACCGCCACATCCGCATGCTCGGACAACAGCGCGGCCAGGGTTTCCTGGGCATTGCCCAGGCGCAGGTTGACGGTAATCCCGGGGTAGCGCGCGCGCAGGCTGGCAATCATCGGCATCACCAGGTGCGGGCCGTCCGCCGCGACTTCCAGGCGCCCGCTCAGCAGTTGGCGGTTGGCCTCCAGCATGGTCTGGGCTTCGTCCACCAGGCCAAAGATCGCCCGTGTGATCGCCGCCAGCCGCGCGCCCTCTTCGGTCAACTCCACCCGCCGCGCGGTGCGGCGCAGCAACGGGATCTGGTAGTGCTCCTCCAGGGCCTTGATATGCCCGGTCACCGCCGGTTGGCTGATGAACAGCCGCGCGGCAGCACGGGTAAAACTGCCCTCGCGGGCCACGGCATCGAATGCGCGCAGTTGGAACAGGTTCATGGTTATCGGCCTCACTGATAGCTCGCATAACAACAAACAATTTGATTGATGACAAGCCAAACTGCAATTTAGGCGTCGTAGCTTCAACCCCCGATGCCTTGCGAGGACTTGAGATGACCACTGCCGCGCCGATCCTGCTGACACCTGGCCCCCTGACCACATCGAACCGCACCCGCCGGGCCATGATGGTGGACTGGGGTTCATGGGATGACCGCTTCAACCAACTCACTGCCAGCGTCTGCGCGCAATTGCTGGCGATCCTCCATGGCGAAGGCAGCCACCATTGCGTGCCGTTGCAAGGCAGCGGCACCTTTGCGGTCGAGGCCGCCATCGGCACTCTGGTACCGCGTGACGGCAAGGTGCTGGTGCTGATCAACGGCGCCTACGGCAAGCGCCTGGCCAGGATCTGCGAAGTGCTCGGCCGTGATTTGAGCACCTTTGAGACCGCCGAGGACCAGCCCACCACCGCCGCCGATGTGGACCGCCTGCTGACGGTAGACAGCGCCATCACCCACGTCGCGTTGATCCACTGCGAAACCAGCACCGGCATTCTCAACCCGCTGCCGCAGATCGCCGAGGTCGTCAAACACCACGGCAAGCGCCTGATCATCGACGCCATGAGCTCCTTCGGTGCGCTGCCGATCGATGCCCGCGAGGTGCCGTTCGACGCACTGATCGCCGCGTCCGGTAAGTGCCTGGAAGGCGTGCCGGGCATGGGCTTCGTCTTCGCGAACAAACAGGCGCTGGCAACCGCCCAGGGCAACTGCCATTCCCTGGCGATGGACCTGTTCGACCAGCACAGCTACATCGCCAAGACCGGCCAATGGCGCTTTACCCCGCCGACCCATGTGGTCGCCGCCCTGCACGAAGCGCTGCTGCAATACCAGGAAGAAGGCGGCCTGCCCGCGCGCCACCGACGCTACGCCGACAACTGCCAGGCCTTGCTCGACGGCATGGCCGCACTGGGCCTGCGCAGCTTCCTGCCGGCGGCGATCCAGGCACCGATCATCGTGACCTTTCACGCACCGCAGGACCCGCGCTACCAGTTCAAGGACTTCTACGAACGGGTCAAGGCCAAGGGGTTCATTCTGTACCCGGGCAAATTGACCGAGGTGGAGACGTTCCGCGTGGGCTGCATCGGCCATGTCGATGCGCAAGGGATGCGCGCAGCGGTCAAGGCGATCGCCGAGGTGCTGCAAGAAATGGAAGTGTCGGACATCTGATTGCCCCCTACCCACAGGATCTGAACCATGAACTATCAAAACCCCAACACCCTCCAGGCCGTCATCCTCGACTGGGCCGGCACCGTGGTCGACTTCGGCTCCTTCGCCCCCACGCAGATTTTCGTCGAGGCCTTCGCCGAATTCGATGTGCAGGTATCCATCGAAGAAGCCCGTGGCCCGATGGGCATGGGCAAGTGGGACCATATCCGCACCCTGTGCGACCAGCCGCAAGTCGCCGAGCGCTACCGCCAGGCATTCGGCCGCACGCCCACCGATGACGACGTGACGGCCATCTACCAGCGCTTCATGCCGTTGCAGATCGAGAAGATCGCCGAACACTCGGCGCTGATCCCCGGCGCCCTCGACACCATCGGCCAACTGCGCGGGCAAGGCATCAAGATCGGCTCTTGCTCCGGCTACCCCAAGCAAGTCATGGACAAGGTCGTCGCCCTGGCCGCCACCAACGGCTACGTCGCCGACCACGTGGTCGCCACCGACGAAGTGCCCAACGGCCGCCCATGGCCAGCCCAGGCACTCGCCAACGTGATCGCCCTGGGCATCGACGATGTGGCGGCGTGCGTCAAGGTCGACGACACCGTGCCAGGCATCCTCGAAGGCCGCCGCGCCGGGATGTGGACCGTGGCCCTGACCTGCTCCGGCAATGCCCTGGGCCTGACCTACGCGCAGTTCCGCGCCCTGGACAGCGCCACGTTGGCCAGCGAACGCACGCGCATCGAAGCGATGTTCGCAAGCTCCCGCCCCCATTACCTGATCGATACCATTACCGACCTGCCGGCCGTCATCGCCGACATCAACCAGCGCCTGGCCCGTGGCGAAATGCCGCAAAGCGACTGATAGAGGTCAAGACAACGACATCGCACCGGGCAAACCGCGCAAAACAGGCTTACAGTAAAAGGACTTCGTCGCCAAAGAACGAAGGTTCGCCCTGATGAGTGAGGAACCCAGCGATGCCGTGGAAAAATTCCGATACGCGCTACAGCACCATGTCGATTGCGCTGCACTGGTTGATGGTGGTGCTACTGGCGGTGGTCTACGCCTGCATTGAGTTACGCGGACAGTTTCCCAAAGGCAGCGGTGCACGGACGTTGATCGTCGAGATGCATTTTATGTTCGGCCTCACCGTGTTTGTGCTGGTGTGGCTGCGCCTGTTCGCGCGCAGCCTGGGGGTTGCGCCGAGGATCGTCCCCGCCCCGCCGCAATGGCAAAGCCTGCTGGCCACGCTGATGCACTTCGCGCTGTACGCCTTGATGATCGGCATGCCGATTGCCGGTTGGCTGATCGTCAGTGCCGAGGGGCATTCGGTGATGTTCTATGGGATCGAGTTGCCGCCGCTGATCGCTGAAAACAAGGCGCTGGCCAAAGAGATTGAAGGCTGGCATGTGTGGTTCGGCAAAGCCGGTTACTGGCTGATCGGGCTGCATGCGTTGGCGGGGATCTTTCATCATTATGTGATGCGTGATAACACGGCGCTGCGGATGATGCCGGGTAAGCGTGCTAGGCTGTAAACCCTCGGCGGCCCTGCAAGCCGCCGGTATGCACGAAGATCAGGCGAGTGCCGGGTACGAACCGCCCGGCCTCGATCTGCTGCTTCAACGCCAACAACGCCTTGCCGGTATAGAGCGGTTCCAGCGGTACACCGCAGGCCTGTTCAGCGGTCTCGATAAAGTCCAGTAGCAGCGGATCTACCTTGGCAAAACCGCCCCGACTGGCGTCCAGCAATTCATAACCACCCTGCACCAGGGCACTCACGTTCTGTGCCACACCATGATCATCCGGTACCGCCATGGCGCCATACACCGGATGCGCGCCCGCCTCCGCCAACGCCAACCCCGCCAACGTCGTACCGGTGCCTGCCGCCAACCACCAGGCATCGTAATCGGCCCAGCCCACGGTGCTCAATTGCCGGCGTGCCTGCTCGACCAAGACCCCGCAACCCAATGCCCCGGCCAACCCGCCGCCGCCTTCGGGCACGGGGTAAAGATCGGGATATTGCGCGCGCCACGGCAACCAGAAATCCTCCGCGTGGCGCGTGCGGTAGCCGGCATAGCCCAGCCAATGCAACTGCATGCCAAAGGCTTTCAGATCGAGGACTGTGGGGGTGTCTTGAGGGTGACCACGCAACAGGCCGACGGTGGGAAAACCAAAGCGCTTGCCCGCCGCTGCCAGCGCGTGCAGATGGTTGGAGTAAGCACCGCCGAGGCTGACGATGCCGCTGGCACCGGCCTGCTGCGCCTGGGCCAGATGTTGGGTGAGCTTGAACCACTTATTGCCGCTGATCAGTGGGTCGATACGGTCCAGGCGCAGCACGGCCAGCTCGACGCCGTTCAGCCACTCCAGCGCTAACGGTTCAAGCGGTGCATGGGGAAGCCAATCAAAAGGACCCATCGGGCGGCATCTGCATCGAAAAAGGGGCGGTAGTCTAACACCGCCCCTTGCGTCGCCTTACAGCTCGGCGGCGAGCCGTGAGCCTTGGTTGATGGCGCGCTTGGCGTCCAGCTCGGCCGCCACATCGGCGCCGCCGATCAGGTGCACGTTCTGCCCTGCGGCGACCAGGCCATCCTGCAACTCGCGCAGCGGGTCTTGCCCGGCGCAGATGACGATGTTGTCCACGGCCAACAGCTGCGGCTCACCTTCGGCACCGATGCGGATATGCAGGCCGTCATCGTCGATCTTCAGGTACTCGACGCTGTTAAGCATCTGCACGCGCTTGTTCTTCAAGCCGGTACGGTGGATCCAGCCGGTGGTCTTGCCCAGGCCGTCGCCGACCTTGGAAGCCTTGCGTTGCAACAGGAACACATCACGGGCCGGGGCATGGGGTTGCGGCTTGATCCCGGCCACACCGCCACGGGCTTGCAACTGGGTGTCGATGCCCCACTCTTTCCAGAACGCTTCGCGGTCGAGGCTGGTAGACACGCCTTCATGCACGAGGAATTCCGACACGTCAAAACCAATGCCGCCGGCGCCGATCACCGCGACGCGCTTGCCCACCGGCTTGCGCTCGAGGATCACGTCCAGGTAGCTCAGCACTTTGGCATTTTCAACGCCCGGAATCGCCGGCGTGCGCGGCGCAATGCCGGTGGCCAGGACGATCTCGTCGTAACCGCCCGCCACCAGTTGTGCGGTGTCGACACGGGTGTTGAGGCACAGCTCGACGTGGGTGGTCTGCAACTTGCGATTGAAGTAGCGCAGGGTCTCGAAAAACTCTTCCTTGCCCGGTACGCGCTTGGCGATATTGAATTGGCCGCCGATCTCACTGGCCGAATCGAATAAGGTCACCTGGTGGCCACGCTCAGCCGCCACGGTGGCGGCGGCCAGGCCTGCGGGGCCGGCACCGACCACGGCGATTTTCTTGATCTGCTTGACCGGCAGGTAGTTGAGTTCGGTTTCATAGCAGGCCCGAGGGTTAACCAGGCAGGTGGTCAACTTGCCGCCGAAGGTGTGGTCCAGGCAAGCCTGGTTGCAGCCGATGCAGGTGTTGATTTCATCGGCGCGGCCGGCGGCGGCCTTGTTGACGAACTCGGGGTCGGCGAGGAAAGGCCGCGCCATCGAGACCATGTCGGCATCGCCTTCGGCGAGGATCTGCTCGGCAATCTCCGGTGTGTTGATGCGGTTGGTGGTGATCAGCGGGATCTGCACCGCACCGCGCAATTTGGCCGTGACTTTGCTGAACGCGCCACGGGGTACTTTGGTGGCGATGGTCGGGATACGCGCTTCGTGCCAGCCGATGCCGGTGTTGATGATGGTCGCGCCGGCCTGCTCGATGGCCTTGGCCAACTGCACAATTTCTTCCCAAGTGCTGCCGCCTTCCACCAGGTCGAGCATCGACAGGCGGAAGATAATGATGAAGTTCGGGCCCACCGCTTCACGCACGCGGCGCACTATCTCCACCGCCAGGCGCATACGGTTTTCGTAGCTGCCGCCCCAACGGTCGGTGCGGTGGTTGGTGTGGGCGGCGAGGAACTGGTTGATGAAGTAACCTTCGGAACCCATGATTTCCACGCCGTCGTACTCGGCGACCTGGGCCAGCAGCGAGCAGGTGACGAAATCCTGGATCTGCTTCTCGATGCCTTCCTCGTCCAGCTCCTTGGGCTTGAACGGGTTGATCGGCGCCTGGATCGCACTCGGCGCCACCTGTTTTGGGCTGTACGCATAACGGCCGGCGTGGAGGATCTGCATGCAGATCTTGCCGCCCGCCTCATGCACGGCCTGCGTGACGATCCTGTGCTTCTGCGCTTCTTCTTCGGTGGTGAGCTTGGCCGCGCCGGAATACACCCCGCCTTCATCATTCGGGCCAATGCCGCCAGTGACCATCAGGCCCACGCCGCCACGGGCGCGCTCGGCAAAGTAGGCCGCCATGCGCTCGAACCCACCGGGCTTTTCTTCCAGGCCCGTGTGCATCGAGCCCATCAGGGTGCGGTTGCGCAAGGTGGTAAAACCCAGGTCCAACGGGGCCAGCAGGTGCGGGTAGGCAGCAGCGGTCATGGTACAGCTCCACAACGGATCATCACGGGACGTGGAGGGCTCGAATGGCACCCCATCGGTTTATGTCCCACAGACTAAGAGGCGGTGGACGACGGCTCAATGACTGAAACTGACAAGTTATTGATCCAAATGCACAGCGCCCCTTGGCAAGCCGCTGCCGGGGCCCTACCCTAGTCGCGAACCCTGCACCCGGTCTGTTGTCTGTTGCCCCATGCGTAAACTTCTCGCTTTTACCGTCTCCATGGCCCTGGTTGCCGCAGTCGCCGCGTATCTGGTCTGGACCCAGGAGCGCCCCGTGGGGCATTACCTGTCGGACCTGCGCATCACCCTCGCCGTCAACGAAGGCCTGCCCGCCGATCGCGGCAACTTGCTGGGCATCCAGCCGGAGCTGTTTCCCGCCGATTACCAGAGCCTGGAACGCCTGCACCTGAAGCTCGCGGCCTATCTGCAAAAGGCCCGGGACCAGGGGTTGATCAACGAAAAAACCATCGTGGTGCTGCCTGAACATATCGGCACCTGGCTGATGTTGACCGGTGAAAAAAATGAGGTGTACCAGGCGCTGCACGTGAAGGATGCGATGAACTGGCTGTCGGTCAGCAACCCGCTGCTGTTTGCCCGTGCCTGGATCAGCGCAACCGGCGATAACCGCACCGATGACGCCTACCTGCGCATGAAAGCCTCCGGCATGGCGCGGGACTATCAGGTGCTGTTCGGCGGCCTGGCCAAGGAGTTTGGCGTCACGCTGGTGGCCGGCTCCATCGCCCTGCCCAACCCCAGCGTCAGCCAGGGCCAACTGCAGGTCGGCCATGGCGCCTTGTACAACGCCAGCGTGGTGTTCGCGGCGGACGGATTGCCCCTCGGTGATCCCCAGCGCCAGCTTTATCCGATCTACGATGAACGCGGTTTTATCGAACCCGGTGACGAAAACATCGTCAGCGTGGTCGACACCCCGGCCGGGCGCCTCGGCGTATTGGTCGGCAGTGACAGCTGGTACCCGGACAACTATCGCAAGCTCAACGAGCAAGGTGCGCAACTGATTGCGGTACCGGCCTTTGTGCTGGGTCGCGATACCTGGGATCGACCATGGCGCGGCTTCAAGAGCGTGTCCACGCCACCGGAAATCAGCCTCAAGCCTGAAGAACTCAGCGAAGGTGAGGCCTGGCGGCGCCTGACGCTGATCAGCCAGCAACCCGTCAGCCAGGCAACCGCTGGCATGAGCGTATTCCTGCGTGGGCAGTTCTGGGACCTGGGCACGGCCGGGCACAGCTTTCTCAGCAGCTACGGGCAGATCAGCGCCGACGGCGACGCCCGTGGTGCGCGCCTGCTGAATATCTGGCTGTAACCCCGTGAAGCCGGTGCGCCTGGGTGATTTGTCGGTGGGCTTCGTGCACACTCTGGCCGACGCGATCCACAGCCACGGCCTCGACCCGCAACCGCTGCTGCTGCAATACGGCCTCGACCCCGCGCGCCTCGCCGAAGCGGGTGCACGCTTGTCGATCCCCCGTTATATGCGCCTGGGCCATGCGGCCATCCAACTCACCGGCGACCCCGGCCTGGGCCTGCGCATGGGCCAGCTCAGCCGCCTGAGCCAGGCCGGGCTGGCCGGGGTCACCGCCGCCCAGGCACCCAACGTACGTGAGGCGGCGCGCACCCTGACCCGCTTCGAGGCGCTGTACGGCTCCAACTATCGCGGCCAATCAAGTTTTCACGAGGACGCCGAAGGCGCCTGGCTGCGTTTCTATTCCATCAGCCCCTATAACGCCTACAACCGCTTCGTGGTGGACTCGATCATCGCCGGCTGGCTGCAGCAACTGTCGAGCCTGGCCCAGCAAACGGTGCAGGCGCAGCGGATTGAAATCGAGTTTGAAGCGCCGGACTACAGCGAACAGTACGCGGTGCTGGGCGATGGCCCGATCCAGTTCGGCGCCGACGCCAATCAACTGCGCCTGAGCCAGCAAACCCTGGCCCTGCGCAACCCGCAGCATTGTCCGAGTACCTGGCACCTGTTGCTGCAACTGTGTGAACGGGAACTGGAGCAGTTGACCCGCACCCGCAGCCTGCGCGAGCGCATTACCCGGTTGCTCGGGCCGATGCTCAATGGCGGCCGGGAACCCGACCTGGAAGAAGTGGCGGCACGCTTGAAGCTGCCGACCTGGACACTGCGCCGCAAACTGGCCGAAGAAGGCACACAGTTTCGCGCGATTCTCAACGATACCCGCCGCGACCTGGCCATGACCTACATTCGCGATACGGAACTGGCATTCGGCGAAATCGCCTACTTGCTCGGTTTTGCCTCGGCCCAGGCGTTTCAACGGGCGTTCAGGCGATGGAACAACCAGACGCCAGGGGAATTTCGCCGCAGTCAGCGGCATTCCGCCTGAAGTCGGTCTTACAGCTCGGTGGCGTCATCGGCCGGATCCAGAGGATCCAGTTCAAAGGCCTGGTACTCCAGCAGTTCTTCCTGGTATTCGTCCATGGTGGGCTCCTTGTTTTGAATTAAAAGCGGCTGCAGATAAATGACCTGCACAGCCAGCCTAAAGTGCCGTGATGACGAAAAAATGTCGACGTCATGACGTTCCTGCACTCCAGGATTAAACGTAGCAGCGTTGTGCGGATTTAGCACCGGGGTTTTGAGGCGCGATTGCAATCAGGGATGCACTGAAATGGAATGCATCAAGTTTCAGACTTGCGTCGACCACGGGTTTGGACACCCGCCTCCACCGCCATCCCGGCGGTACGCTCCAACGCCTCGGCAAACGCCTGGCGCTGCTGCGGTTCGATCTGCGACAGGAACAACTCGTCCACCGTACTTTCGTAGATCTTCCACATTTTTTTACGCAACGCCCGGCCGGCATCGGTGATCGACGCAAAGGCCGCGCGCCCATCGCCGTCGGAACGTGAACGCAGCACCAGGCCGTCCTTTTCCAGGCGATCTACCAGGCGCGTGAGGTTATAGCGCTCGATGGCCAGCACATCGGCCAATTCGTGCATGCGGCGGGTGCCTTCGGGGCCGCTTTCAAGGCCCCACAGTGCATCGTACCAGGCGTAAGGCGGCAAGTCGGCGGCCGCCAGGCGGCGCTCGATTTCACGGATGACCGTCCTGTGGGCCCTGACAAAACGGAACCATACATCAGGCTCTTTCGACGACATGCAACACCATCCGGCGGATTTCAAGAAGGTTGCAATAGTAGCTCATCCCGCGCTAGATTCGGCCATGTAGTTGCAATTGCAACAACATTGACGACGCTCCCACAAGGAGCCCGCCACTTGAAATCCGCCGACCCTGGAGCCTCACATGACCCCGAATAACGTAGTCAGACGCGACGTCGATCCACAGGAAACCCGCGAGTGGCTGGAGTCCATCGAATCGGTGCTGTCCACCGAAGGTCGCCCGCGCGCCCATTACCTGATCGATCAGTTGCTGGATTTCGACGTGGCGCGGCATGGTGATTTCTACGGGCGGGTGACCACGCCTTACGTCAACACCATCCCGGTGGAACGCCAGTTGCCCTACCCCGGCAACCTGGTCATCGAACGCCGTATCAACGCGTTTATCCGCTGGAACGCCATGGCCATGGTATTGCGTGCAGGCAAACACTCCGGTGTGGGTGGGCATATCGCCACTTATGCGTCAGCCGCTGTGCTGTACGACGTAGGTTTCGACCACTTCTTCCGTGGCCGCACCGACAACTTCGACGGCGACCTGGTGTACATCCAGGGCCACTCCTCGCCAGGCATCTACGGCCGTGCCTACCTCGAAGGCCGCATCAGCGAAGCACAACTGGATAACTTCCGCCGCGAAGCCGGTGGCGAGGGCATTTCGTCCTACCCCCACCCACGGCTGATGCCGGACTTCTGGCAATTCCCCACCGTGTCCATGGGCCTCGGGCCGATCACGGCGGCCTACCAGGCGCGCTTTATGCGCTACCTGGAGTTTCGTGACCTCAAGCAACACCAGGGCCGCAAGGTCTGGGCATTCCTCGGTGATGGCGAAATGGACCAGCCGGAATCCCTGGCCGCCATTTCCCTGGCCGGGCGCGAGAAACTCGACAACCTGATCTTCGTGGTCAACTGCAACCTGCAACGTCTGGACGGCCCGGTACGCGGCAATGCCAAGGTGATCCAGGAGTTCGAAAGCCTGTACCGCGCCGCCGGCTGGAATGTGATCAAAGTGATCTGGGGCGGTGGCTGGGATGCGCTGCTGGAAAAAGACACCGGCGGCCTGCTGCGCCAGCGCATGATGGAGTGCGTGGACGGTGACTACCAGAACTACAAATCCCAGAACGGCGCCTATGTGCGCGAACATTTCTTCGGCAAATACCCGGAGTTGCTGGCACTGGTTGCAGACCTGTCCGACGACGATATCTGGAAACTCTCACGGGGCGGCCATGACCCGGACAAGGTCTACAACGCCTATGCTGCCGCCGTACGCCACAGCGGCCAACCAACGGTGATCCTGGCAAAGACCGTCAAGGGCTTTGGCATGGGCGAAGCCGGCGAAGGCCAGAACATCAATCACCAACTGAAAAAGATGGGCGCCGATGCCGTCAAAGCCTTCCGCGACCGCTTCGGCCTGGAAGTGCCCGATGAGCAACTCGCTGAAATTCCGTACCTCAAGCCCACCGCCGACAGCGAAGAAGCCCGTTACTTCGCCGCGCGTCGCCAGGCCCTGGGCGGCTATGTACCCGCGCGCCACACGGCGGTCGAACCGTTGCAGATCCCCGAACTGAGCGCCTTCGCCACTCAGCTCAAGGACACTGG
The DNA here is from genome assembly GCF_005233485.1 of Pseudomonas sp. CFBP13509. NCBI lineage: Bacteria > Pseudomonadati > Pseudomonadota > Gammaproteobacteria > Pseudomonadales > Pseudomonadaceae > Pseudomonas > Pseudomonas sp. CFBP13509. The sequence goes on along the minus strand of NZ_QGAA01000007.1, from coordinate 33,599 downwards.
CGAGCGCGCGATATCAACCACCATGGCCTTCGTGCGCATCCTCGGCACCCTGCTGAAAGACCCGCACCTGGGCAAGCTGATCGTGCCCATCGTGCCGGACGAATCACGCACCTTCGGCATGGAAAGCCTGTTCCGTCAGATCGGTATCCACTCTGCCGTCGGCCAGCTCTACACCCCACAGGACTCCGGGCAACTGAGCTATTACAAGGAGAGCAAGGACGGACAGATCATGCAGGAAGGCCTGAATGAGTCCGGGGCCATTTCCTCGTGGATAGCGGCGAGTACGTCCTACAGCAATCACGGCCTGATGACCGTGCCGTTCTACATCTTCTATTCGATGTTCGGCTTCCAGCGCGTCGGCGACCTGGCCTGGGCAGCGGGCGATGCACGGGCACGTGGTTTCCTGCTGGGTGCCACGGCCGGGCGCACCACGTTGATGGGCGAAGGCCTGCAGCATGACGATGGCCATAGTCATATCCTGTCGTCGATGATTCCGTGCTGCGTGTCCTATGACCCGACCATTGCCTACGAACTGGCGGTGATTATTCGCGAAGGCATGCGGCGTATGTATGTCGAACAGGAGGATATTTACTACTACATCACCCTGCTCAACGAAAACTACCCGCACCCGGCAATGCCCGAAGGTATGGAGGATGGCATTGTTAAAGGCATGTACCGCCTGAGCGGCAGCCAGCACGCCAAGGTGCAACTGATGGGCAGTGGTTCGATCCTGCGCGAAGTGATCGCCGCCGCCGACCTGCTCGCCAACGACTTTGCCGTGCAATGCAATGTATGGAGCGTGACCAGCCTGACCGAATTGCGCCGTGACGGGCACGCGGTGGAGCGCTGGAACCTGTTGCACCCCGAGCGTGAGCCACGCGAGAGCTACGTCGAGCAATGCCTGGCCGGGCAAACGGGACCGGTGGTGGTGGCGACGGATTACGTGAAGCTGTTCGCCGATCAGATCCGTCCGTTCGTGCCGGGCCGACGCTTTGTCGCACTGGGCACTGATGGTTTCGGGCAATCAGACACCCGGGAAGCCTTGCGCGCGTTCTTTGAGGTGGATCGCCACTTCATCGCCCTGGCTGCCCTGAAGGCACTGGCGGATGACGGCGTGATCGGTCGCGACAAGGTCAGTGAAGCGATCAAACGCTACGGGATCAACGTCGACAAGGCCGACCCCGTAGCGGTTTGATTTACTGCGCAGGCGTCGGCAGGGGCGGAATCGCTTCTGTCGGCGGCGGCAGGTCCGGCGTGGTGGCAGCGGGTACGGGCTCGGCCTGCGGCGCAATCGGTGCAGCCTCAGGCGCGGGCACAACCGGCTCCGAGGCAGCCGGTGCGGCAGGCTCTTCCTTCGGCGCCTCGACTTTCTCTGCAGCCGGTGCGGCCTTCGGCTCCGGCACACCGAGGTCGGCCTTGGGCTGCTCGGGGATATGCTCGGCCTTCTTCACTTCCTGTGGCAGGAACACATCCACCAACGCAAAGTAACGGTCGTAGAACTTCGGCGCGGACACCGTCTCACTGGCCACCTTCACCATCGAGTCATCGGTAGAGCCGATCGGCATCGACACCGACCCCAGCACGCCCACGCCCAGGCTCGCGGAGTTGTTGACCTTCTTCAGCGCATAACGATCCTGCAGGGCATTGGCGAACATCGTCGAGTGGTTCTTGCCTTTGCCATCATCGGCGCACACCACGTTGAAGCTGATCTGCAGGTGCGTTTCGCCGGTCTGCTGGAAGCTCTTGTTACCCACGACCAGTTTCGGATCGCTGCTGGTGATGATGTAGCCCTGGCTCAGCAAGGCGCGCCGCGCGGCCTCGCACGCCGCTACATCGGTAACCGGGTAATCCCGGGAAAATGTACCGGAGTCGTCGAAGTTCTCATGTTCATAAATAGCGGTCTTGGGTGACGAGCAGCCCGCGGCGCCCGCCAGCACCAGCGCCAGCCCGAGGCTACGCAAGTGGAATGATGTCGACATTGATAATCCTGAGGAAAACGGTCTGGGCGGTATTGTGCAACAGAACGAGGCCTTGGCGCGCGCATTCCTGTCGGTAAAACGTCACAGGTTTACGCGCCGGGGCCTGCAGGGAAAAGCCCGGCGCACATATGGTCAATAAATACGCGGAGCTTGGCCGAGGTATGGCGACCGGGCCACAATATCCAGAAATTGCCCCGATGCTCCAGGTCATCATCCAGCACCCGTTGCAAGCGCCCTTCGTCCACGGCTTGGTTGACCATGTAGTCCGGCAGGCAGGCAATGCCCAAGCCCTCGAGCACCACATGCTTGAGGGACTCGATGGTGGTGCTGACCAGCGGCGTACGCAACAGCGGTTCCGCAGCCCCCGGGGCAAGGCGCAACGGCCAGGGCTCGAGCTTGCCCGTGGCGCAGAACTTGTGGCGCAGGCAGGCGTGGCCATTGAGGTCCTGTGGTTGCTGCGGCGTGCCGTGTTGGGCGAAGTAGCCCGGCGTGGCGACGAGTACCAACTGGTAGTGGCCCAGATGACGCGCCATCAAGCGCGAATCTTCCGGCTTGCCCGTGCGAATCACCGCATCGAAACCTTCCTCGATCACGTCCACCATGCGGTCGGAAAAATCCACGTCCAGCTCGATCTCCGGGTAGGTGCGCATAAAGTCACTGAGCACCGGCATCAACAAGCCGCGCACCTGCGGCACACTGATGCGCAACTTGCCCCGTGGCGTTGCAGCGGCGTCCGTCAGCTCCTGCTCGGCCGCTTCCACCTCAGCGAGAATCCGCCGCGAGCGCTCAAGGAACAGTGCACCTTCACTGGTCAAGGTGATACTGCGCGTGCTGCGGTGAAACAGCCGCACGCCCAGGCGCTCTTCCATCCGCGCAATGCTTTTGCCCACGGCCGACGACGACACCCCCAGCACGCGGCCGGCGGCGGTGAAGCTGAGCGTCTGCGCCACCTGCACAAATACCGACAGGCTGCCCAAGCTGTCCATGATCTGCCTCCAATTACGGACATCCGCGTCCGATAAGTTCGGAACCTTAGCCTGTTTTTCCGTCAACCACAGCCCCCTACTCTGCCTGCTTGCCCTTTTACCTGGATAAAACGTCATGAGCAGCAGCCCTTCACTCACCGCATCAGCCCAACGGGATTCTTTACCCTTGGGCGGTCTAATGGCCCTGGCCAGCGCCGGCTTTATTACCATCCTCACCGAAGCCATGCCCGCCGGGCTTCTGCCGCAGATGGGCGACGGCCTGGGCGTGTCGCCCGCCTTGGTCGGCCAATTGGTTACCCTCTACGCCCTTGGCTCCCTGCTGGCAGCCATCCCGCTGACGCTGCTGACCCGCGGCTGGCGCAGGCGGCCGTTGTTGCTGCTGGCCATTGGCGGCTTTGCCTTGGTCAATAGCGTAACCGCGCTGTCCAGCCATTACGGGTTGACCCTGGTGGCGCGCTTTTTTGCCGGGGTCTTCGCCGGGTTGCTGTGGGCGTTGCTGGCGGGTTATGCGAGCCGAATGGTGGCGCCACACCTGCAAGGTCGCGCCATTGCCGTGGCGATGCTGGGTGCACCCCTGGCGCTGTCGCTGGGTGTACCTGCGGGCACCTTCCTCGGCACCGCCGTTGGCTGGCGCTTGAGCTTTGCGATCATGACCGGGCTGACCCTGGTGCTGCTCGCCTGGGCACGCTGGCAACTGCCGGACTTTGCCGGCGAACGGGCGGATAAACGCCTGGGGCTGCGCCAGGTGCTGAACCTGTCGGGCATTCGTCCGGTGCTATGGGTGACGTTTACCTACGTGCTGGCCCACAACATTCTGTACACCTACATCGCCCCGTTGCTGGTGCCCGCAGGGGTCGATGCGGACGTTGACCGAGTACTGCTGGTGTTCGGCCTCGCGGCAGTGCTGAGCATCTGGCTGGCAGGTGTATTGATTGACCGGTGGTTGCGCGCCTTGCTGCTGATCAGTTGTGCGCTGTTTGGCCTGATCGCCCTTGCGCTGGCGTTGTGGATCAATGTGCCGGCAGTCATCTATATCGCCGTGACGTTATGGGGCCTGGCGTTCGGCGGTTTGCCGGCATTGCTGCAAACCGCACTGGCCCAATCGGCGGGCAAGTCGGCGGATGCCGCACAATCCATGCTGGTGACCGTGTGGAACCTGGGGATAGCCGGTGGCGGCCTGGCGGGTGGCGTATTGCTTCAAGGTTGGGGCGTCACGGCCTTTCCATGGGCGGTTGTGCTTCTGATGCTGCTGGCCTGGGCCGGTGCATCACAGACGGCGCCCCAGCAGTTGGCCCGGCCACCCCGCCAAGTCGAACGTTGAAATGCGCTGGTAGCCACAGGACTCATAAAAACGCACCAGATCCCCTGTCCCGCCGCCGTAGCAGTCCACACGCAAGCGCGTGACTCCTGCTGCGCGGGCCTGGTCATCGGCAAAGGCCATCATGCGCCGGCCAAGGCCGCGAACACTCAGGTCACGCGCGGCAATCAACAGGCGCACATACACCTCGGGCTCAGTCGCCGAAGGTACATAAGGCATGGGATCGCCCACCACCAGCGCTCCTCGGAGATGCCCCTCGGGGTCCTCGACAACCCAGGCCTCGGGCAACGCGCAGGCTTCAGCCACTTGCGCGACCCGCCGGGGCGACCCCGACCAGGGCTCGGTGCCCCACTGATGGGTATTGCCCCTGCCAACGAACCAGGCGATCACCTCGTCGAACACCTGCAGCACCGCAGGAACATCCGCCACGCTGGCGCGGCGGATCAGCAAGCCATCCATTCCTTGAATCAACACGCTTGGAACTCCTGGGTCGACGATACCGAGTACCCAGTCTAGCGCACACATAAAAAAGCCCCCGGTCTTTTCAGGCCGGGGGCTTCTTGTTCAAAGCGACATCAGTACTTCTTGATATCAGCCTTGGTTTCCAACTGCTTGCGGTACGCCGCAAAGTCCTGCTGGCCGACACGGGAAGCGAGGAAGCGGCGGTATTGCGCCTTTTCTTCGTCCGTTGGGGCAGCCGCTTCGTTGACGCCGTTCAAGCGCACGATCACCAGGCTGCCATCAGCCAGGGTCACGGTGGTGAAGGTCGGCTTGTCCTTGGCCGCAGGCTTGGGCATGCGGAACAGGGCTTGCAGCACGGCCGGGTCAATCGCTTCCTGGCTACGGGTAGCCGCTTCAGTGACTTTCCAGGCCTGGCCGTCGACCGGCTGGTTCAGCGGGGTCTTGCCATCACGCAGGCTGGCGATCAGTTCGTCAGCGTGAGTCTTGGCAGCCGCGCTGGCGCGCTCCTTGGCCATCTGTGTGCGAATCGCCGCGGCAACGCTTTCCAGCGGCAGTTGCGCCGGTTTGCGGTGCTCTTTGGCACGCAGCACGATGATGGTTTCCGGGTCCAGCTCGATGGCGCTGCTGTTGGCACCCTCATCCAGCACTTCCGGGCTGAACGCAGCGGTGACCACGGCGCGGTTGGCCGCGACACCGTCACCACCTTCACGGCCAAACGGCGCGGAGGTGTGTACGGTCAGCTTCAGGTCCGATGCTGGTTGGGCCAGGTCGGAGGCTTCGAATGCCGCATCTTCCAATTGCTTGGTTGCTTCGACAAAACGCTGCTCGACCTGTTGGGTCTTGAGCTCGCGGGTCAGCTTGTCTTTCAGGCTGGCAAACGTCGGCACTTGCGGTGCTTCAACGCCCAACAGCTTGATCAAATGCCAACCGAAGGTGCTGCGCACCGGCGCCGAAACCTGGTCTTTGTTCAACGCGTACAAGGCAGCTTCGAAGTCAGGGTCGTAGACGCCAGGGCCGGCAAAGCCCAGATCGCCGCCATTGTTGGCCGAACCTGGATCCTGGGAGAACTCCTTGGCCAGGGCCTCGAACTTCTCACCCTTGGCCAGGCGTGCCTGGATTTCTTCGATCTTGGCCTTGGCTTGCGCGTCGGTGACCTTGTCGTTGACTTCAATCAGGATGTGCGCGGCACGACGTTGTTCAGCGAGGTTGGCGGTTTCTTTCTGATAGGCAGCCTGCAGTTCATCGTCCTTGACGCTGACCTGGTCGAAGAAGGAAGACTTCTTCAGTTCCAAGTAGTCAATGACCACCTGGTCCGGGGTCATGAACTCCTTGGCGTGCTGGTCATAGTAAGCCTTGACCTCGTCGTCGGTGAGTTTCACCGCCGCAGGGTTGGCCTTGATATTGACGGTAGCGAAATCGCGGGTCTGTTTTTCCAGACGGGCGAATGCCAGCACTTCGGCGTCGGTCACGAAACCGCTGCCGGCGATGCCTGCGCGCACCTGGCCGATCAGCATTTCCTGGGTCAGCATCTGACGGAACTGCAGACGGCTGTAGCCCAGCTGACGGATCACCTGGTCAAAGCGTTCGGCGTTGAACTTGCCGTCCACCTGGAATTCCGGCGTCTGCAGGATCACCTGGTCCAGTGCAGCTTCAGAGAAGCCAAACTTGGAGTCGGCAGCGCCTTGCAGCAGCAGCTTGCGATCGATCAGGCCCTTGAGGGCCGCTTCGCGCAGCAGTTTTTCGTCCAGCAGTGAAGCATCGAAATCCTTGCCCAGCTGTTGCATCAGCTGGCGACGTTGCATGTCGACGGCCTGGCTCAGTTCAGTCTGGGTGATTTCTTCACCGTTGACCTTGGCCACGTCCTGCTTGGTGTTGGTCGAAGCCTGGAAAATGGCCTCGATACCGGTGAACGCCATCAATGCGACGATGATCCCGATAATGGTCTTGGCAATCCAGCCTTGTGAATTGTCCCTGATATTTTGCAGCATGCGTCCCCCAGAAACGGTTGAACTTCAAAAATTGGCAACCGTGGAGCGTGGGTAGAGTCCGGATAGAAGAAAGGCGCATCCGAGGATGCGCCTTCTCGTAACTGGCGGAGCGGACGGGGGGTTGAATCTACACCCCCGGCTTGGCGACCCGATGGATACTTGGGTCAGCTTTCGCTCCGCTGCCAGGCCAGACCTGCGTCCGACCCGGGTAGCAAAGGCTTGATCGAAGCTTAGTTAACCGCTTCTTTCAGGGCTTTACCGGCTTTGAAACCTGGTTTCTTGGCAGCAGCGATTTGCAGTGCTTTGCCAGTCTGTGGGTTACGGCCAGTGCGAGCTGGACGGTCAGTCACAGAGAAAGTACCGAAGCCTACCAGTACCACGGAGTCGCCGGCCTTCAGAGCGCCAGTGACGGATTCGATTACTGCATCCAGCGCACGGCCGGCAGCAGCTTTCGGGATATCAGCGGATGCAGCGATAGCATCAATCAGTTCCGACTTGTTCACTCTAAGTCCCCTTATATATCTATTGAGTATGATTCTAAGTTTTTTGGTAAACAGCAAAAACCAGTGCTGAATGGCCTACAGACACTTAAGAGCCGCTTTATAACAAGGGCTCTAAAAAGCTGTCAAGGAAGCCCCCAGGCTTATTCACATTAATGCGTGCTAATTCTTTCCTTGGAATCAGACTCTCGTTTTTCGTCCTTTGCAACTATCTCCGGAACCACATCCGGCAAGGGCTCCGGCGCGTATTGCAGCGCAATTTGCAGGACCTCGTCAATCCATTTAACCGGTTTAATCTGAAGATCCTGCTTGATATTGTCAGGAATTTCCTTCAAGTCGCGAACATTCTCTTCAGGAATGATCACAGTCTTGATGCCACCGCGGTGTGCAGCCAGCAATTTCTCTTTCAGGCCACCAATGGCCAATACCTGGCCACGCAGGGTGATTTCCCCGGTCATCGCAACATCGGCGCGCACCGGTATGCCGGTCAATGCCGAAACCAGGGCCGTGCACATGCCTACGCCAGCGCTCGGACCATCCTTCGGTGTAGCCCCTTCCGGCATGTGGATGTGGGTGTCGTGCTTCTCGTGGAAGTCCAGGGGGATCCCCAGGCTCCTGGCGCGGCTGCGCACCACGGTCTGCGCGGCGGTAATGGATTCGACCATCACGTCACCGAGGGAGCCGGTCTTGATCAACTGGCCCTTGCCGGGGATCACCGCAGCTTCGATGGTCAGCAATTCGCCGCCCACCTGGGTCCACGCCAGGCCAGTCACCTGCCCTACCTGATCCTGCTGTTCTGCCAGGCCGTAACGGAATTTACGCACACCCAGGAAGTGCTCAAGAGCGTCGGCCGAGACCTTCACCGAGAAGCGTTTTTCCAGCGCGTGCTCCTTGACCGCCTTGCGGCAAATCTTCGCGATCTGGCGCTCAAGGCCCCGGACACCGGCCTCGCGAGTGTAGTAGCGCACGATGTCGCGGATCGACTCGACGTCGAATTCGATCTCGCCCTTCTTCAGGCCATTGGCCGAAATCTGCTTGGGCGCGAGGTATTTGACGGCGATATTGATCTTCTCGTCTTCGGTGTAACCCGGCAGACGAATCACCTCCATCCGGTCCAGCAATGCCGGCGGGATGTTCATGGAGTTGGAGGTGCACAGGAACATTACGTCGGACAGGTCGTAGTCGACCTCCAGGTAATGGTCGTTGAAATTGTGGTTCTGCTCAGGGTCGAGCACTTCCAGCAAGGCCGATGCCGGATCGCCACGCATGTCGCTGCCCATTTTGTCGATTTCATCGAGCAGGAACAGCGGGTTGCGCACACCCACCTTTGTCATTTTTTGAATCAATCTTCCTGGCATCGAACCGATGTAAGTCCGGCGATGGCCACGAATTTCCGCCTCATCGCGCACACCACCGAGGGCCATGCGCACGAATTTACGGTTGGTGGCATTGGCGATGGACTCGGCCAGGGAGGTTTTACCTACCCCAGGCGGGCCAACCAGGCACAACACCGGGCCACGAATCTTCTTCACGCGCTTCTGCACGGCGAGGTATTCGAGGATGCGTTCTTTGACTTCTTCAAGGCCATAGTGGTCGGCATCAAGGATATCTTCGGCACGGGCCAGGTCCAGGCGTACCTTGGTCTGGGCCTTCCACGGCACCTGCACCAGCCAGTCGATGTACGAGCGCACCACGGTGGCTTCGGCCGACATCGGCGACATTTGCTTGAGCTTGTTCAACTCGGCGGTGGCTTTGGCCAGGGCGTCTTTCGGCAGGCCGGCAGCATCGATGCGCTTTTTCAGCTCTTCGATTTCGTTGTGGCCTTCCTCGCTGTCGCCGAGTTCCTTCTGAATGGCCTTCATCTGCTCATTCAGGTAGTACTCGCGCTGGCTGCGCTCCATTTGTTTTTTGACCCGACCCCGGATGCGCTTCTCGACCTGGAGCAGGTCGATCTCGGCATCCAGCAACGCCAGCACGTGTTCGACACGGGCCGACAGGTCAATGATTTCGAGGATGTCCTGCTTCTGCTCGATCTTCAGCGCCATGTGCGCGGCCATGGTGTCGACCAGGCGGCTTGGCTCATCGATGCTATTGAGGGAAGACAGGACTTCAGCCGGGACTTTCTTGCCCAACTGCACGTACTGCTCGAACTGCGAGAGCAGGCTGCGCACAAACACTTCGGACTCGCGCTCAGGGGCCTCGACTTCGTCGATCAGCACCACTTCGGCGCGCAGGTGGCCGTCCACCTCCATGAAACGCTCTACCGCACCGCGCTGCTCGCCTTCCACCAGCACCTTGACGGTGCCATCGGGCAGCTTGAGCAGTTGCAGGACAGTGGCAATGGTGCCGACGCGATACAGGGCATCTTCGCCTGGATCATCATCGGCAGGATTTTTCTGGGCCAACAGCAGGATCTGCTTGTCGCCCGTCATCGCGGCCTCGAGGGCTTCGATAGACTTCTCGCGCCCCACGAACAGCGGGATAACCATGTGCGGATAGACGACGACATCACGCAACGGCAGGAGAGGCAATTCGATGGTTGTCTTCATGATTTCGCCTCTATGACAGTTGAAAAATAAGCTTGAAACCAAGATGGGGGCTGCGTGTAAAAAAAACAAGCTCAATGCTGGCAGTTACACGCAGTAAAAATCCTTATGAAAAACAAAGGAGCCCCTAGAGGCCCCTTCGTTTGTACCAAAACTGCGAAACGCTTACGCGTCTGGCGCAGCCTTGGCAGTCGGCTCACTGTTTTCGTAGATATACAGTGGCTTGGACTTACCTTCTATAACGCTTTCGTCGATCACCACTTTACTCACCTCGGACTGCGAGGGGATTTCGTACATGGTGTCGAGCAATACACCTTCGAGGATCGAACGCAGGCCACGTGCACCGGTCTTGCGCTCCAGTGCCCGCTTGGCCACCGATTTGAGCGCGTCGGTACGGAACTCGAGGTCCACACCTTCCATCTCGAACAGCTTGGCGTATTGCTTGGTCAGGGCGTTTTTCGGTTCGGTGAGGATCTGAATCAGAGCCGCCTCATCCAACTCGTCCAACGTGGCCAGGACCGGCAGACGGCCAACGAATTCCGGGATCAGACCGAACTTGACCAGATCGTCAGGCTCGACTTCACGCAGGGACTCGCCCACCTTCTTGCCTTCTTCCTTGCTGCGCACTTCTGCACTGAAACCGATGCCGCCACGGGTAGACCGTTGCTGAATAACCTTCTCCAGGCCGGAGAATGCACCGCCACAGATAAACAGGATGTTGCGCGTATCAACCTGAAGGAATTCCTGCTGCGGGTGCTTGCGGCCGCCTTGTGGCGGTACGGAAGCAACCGTGCCTTCGATCAGTTTCAACAGGGCCTGCTGCACGCCTTCACCGGAAACGTCCCGAGTGATCGACGGGTTGTCGGACTTGCGCGAGATCTTGTCGATTTCGTCGATGTAGACAATACCCATCTGGGCCTTCTCTACGTCGTAGTCGCACTTCTGCAGCAGTTTCTGAATGATGTTCTCGACATCTTCGCCCACGTAGCCAGCCTCGGTGAGGGTGGTGGCGTCAGCGATGGTGAACGGAACGTTCAGCAGGCGAGCGAGGGTTTCTGCAAGCAGGGTCTTACCCGAGCCTGTAGGACCGATCAGCAAGATGTTGCTCTTGCCGAGTTCGACTTCGTCGCCTTTCTTGTCACGCTGGTTCAAGCGCTTGTAGTGGTTGTATACCGCTACGGCCAGAACCTTCTTTGCACGCTCTTGACCAATCACATACTGATCAAGGATGCCGCTGATTTCTTTAGGCGAAGGCAATTTATGCGCGCTGCTTTCGGCCTGGGCTTCCTGCACCTCCTCACGGATGATGTCATTGCACAGGTCGACGCACTCGTCGCAGATAAAGACCGAGGGGCCGGCAATCAATTTGCGCACTTCATGCTGGCTTTTGCCACAGAAGGAGCAATAGAGCAGCTTGCCGTTGTCCTCGCCGTTGCGGGTGTCAGTCATTCGTTCGATCCAAATCCGATAGGCTTGCAACACAAGATGAAGGCTTATGCGGGCTTTTTCAAGCCCGCAGATGATCGGGAAACCCGACCAGCCCTATTTTGAGCGGCTTATATTAAGCGGGGCGCTTTTCGATCACTGCGTCGATCAACCCATATTCACGTGCGGCTTCGGCGCTCATGAAGTTGTCACGGTTGGTGTCGCGCTCGATTTCTTCCAGGGTGTGCCCGCTGTGCTTGGCCATCAGCGTGTTGAGACGTTCGCGGATGAAGAGGATTTCCTTGGCGTGGATTTCGATGTCCGACGCCTGGCCCTGGAAACCGCCCAGTGGCTGGTGAATCATCACGCGCGAGTTCGGCAGGCAGTAACGCTTGCCCTCGGCACCTGCGGTCAGCAGGAACGCGCCCATGCTGCAGGCCTGGCCAATGCAGGTAGTCGATACGTTCGGCTTGATGAACTGCATGGTGTCGTAGATCGACATGCCCGCTGTCACCGAACCGCCCGGCGAGTTGATGTAGAGATGGATGTCCTTGTCCGGGTTTTCCGCTTCAAGGAACAGCAGTTGCGCACAGATCAGGTTGGCCATGTAGTCCTCTACCGGGCCCACCAGAAAGATCACTCGCTCCTTGAGCAGGCGCGAGTAGATGTCGTAGGCGCGTTCGCCACGAGCGGACTGCTCGACAACCATCGGGACCAGGCCGCCTGCGGCCTGGATATCAGAGTTCTGCTGAATATAGGAATTACGGAACATGCTCTGCAGTTACTCCCAAATAGTCATGTCTTGAAAACGCATAAGCCAGCGCGAGGCTGGCTTATGGTTGAATTTCCAACGAGTTGGACAATCAGTCGGCTTGTGCTGCTTCCGCCGGCTTGACTGCTTCTTCGTAAGAGACCGCTTTATCGGTCACCTTAGCCTTCTGCAGAACAGTATCCACAACTTGTTCTTCCAGCACAACCGAACGTACTTCGTTCAGCTGCTGGTCGTTCTTGTAGTACCAGGCCACGACCTGCTCAGGCTCCTGGTAGGCCGAAGCCATTTCCTGGATCATTTCGCGGACGCGATCTTCGTCAGGCTTGAGGTCGAACTGCTTGACCACTTCAGCCACGATCAAACCCAGCACCACACGGCGCTTGGCTTGCTCTTCGAACAGCTCGGCCGGCAGCTGGTCTGGCTTGATGTTGCCGCCGAACTGCTGGACAGCCTGTACGCGCAGGCGATCCACTTCGTTGGACAGCAGGGCCTTAGGCACTTCGATCGGGTTGGAGGCCAGCAGACCGTCCATGACCTGGTTCTTGACCTTGGACTTGATAGCCTGGCGCAGCTCGCGCTCCATGTTCTTGCGAACTTCGGTGCGGAAGCCTTCGATACCGGTTTCCTTGATGCCGAACTGATTGAAGAATTCTTCGTTCAGCTCTGGCAGCTTAGGCTCGGAAACGCTGTTGACGGTCACGGTGAACTCGGCGGCTTTGCCAGCCAGGTCCAGGTTCTGGTAGTCAGCAGGGAATTCCAGGTTCAGGACCCGCTCTTCGCCAGCCTTGGCGCCAACCAGGCCGTCTTCGAAGCCAGGAATCATGCGGTTGGAACCCAGCACCAGCTGAGTACCCTTGGCGGAGCCGCCAGCGAATGCTTCGCCGTCAACCTTGCCAACGAAATCGATGTTCAACTGGTCTTCGTTCTGGGCAGCACGGTCGACCACTTCGAAACGGGTGTTCTGCTTGCGCAGGATTTCCAGCATGTTGTCCAGGTCCGAATCAGCCACTTCGGCGCTCAGGCGCTCGATAGCGATACCGTCGAAACCGGCCACTTCGAACTCGGGGAACACTTCGAATACGGCAACGTATTCCAGGTCCTTGCCCGCTTCCAGGGACTTGGGTTCGATCGAAGGCGAACCAGCCGGGTTCAGCTTTTGCTCAACCACTGCTTCGTAGAAAGAAGCCTGGATCACGTCACCGACGGCTTCATTGCGTGCATCAGCACCAAAACGGCGCTTGATTTCGCTCATTGGCACTTTGCCTGGACGGAAACCAGCGATCTTGGCCTTTTGGGCAGTCTGCTGCAGACGCTTGTTGACCGCAGTCTCGATGCGCTCAGCCGGCACGGTGATGCTCATGCGGCGCTCGAGAGCAGTAGTATTTTCAACAGAAACTTGCATGGATATTCCTCGTTGCACAGACGTTAGCCGGCCATTTCCGACCCCAATCAAGGGCATGCATTCTAGTGGGTCAAACTCAAGAAGTCACCCTACTGGAAATACGCCCGTAAACAGCCGGCAATTTATCGATACGAAGGCACTGTCGCGCCCCGCCCCGGTGACAAATAAAGCCAATCACGCCAGGGCTCTGCGCCGCCCCTTCTATATATAGAAGGGGTCGTCGCTCATCTCCCTGACGCCCACCCCGCAGTGAGGGCAGATAGACAACGCAGTATCATCGAGACACATAAATACGATGAAACGCACCGCCATCGCGACCCAGAACCTGCAGCCACGACAATCCGAACCGCCAAAACCAAAAAAGGCGCCAGACTGTTAAATCTGGCGCCTTTCGAATATGGGGTGGACGAAGGGGATCGAACCCTCGACAACGGGAGTCACAATCCCGTGCTCTACCAACTGAGCTACGCCCACCATATTGCGTTAACAAAGAAACCAAACCACTTCTTTGTCGAGCCCTACCCTGCGTATAGACCGAGTAAAGCTTTATTGGTGCGGATGAAGAGACTCGAACTCTTACGCCTTGCGGCGCTGGAACCTAAATCCAGTGTGTCTACCAATTCCACCACATCCGCGCTTGAAGCTCTTAAAGCAAAGGCGCCAGACGGTTAATCTGGCGCCTTTCAAAATATGGGGTGGACGAAGGGGATCGAACCCTCGACAACGGGAGTCACAATCCCGTGCTCTACCAACTGAGCTACGCCCACCATATAGCGCTACTTGTGCCAAAGCTGCCTAATGGCGCACCCGGCAGGACTCGAACCTGCGACCATCCGCTTAGAAGGCGGATGCTCTATCCAGCTGAGCTACGGGCGCCTTATTAATCTGTACTCTTGGAGGATTACAAACTAAGTGCTTCCAGCCTTGCAGAACAACGATTCTGCTCGACCTTCTTAACCAGTGCTAGGCTGTGCCCGACAAGTGCGACGAATAGTATAGAGGGCCTGGAAACCCGTCAAATCTTTTTTGAAAAAAATTCATTTTATTTAAGGGGTTAGGCCAATTTGCGGACCAAGCGCCTTTGCCCTCACGCCGTGGCGTGCGAGAATGCGCGCACTTTTCCTCCCCCTCTCGATGGTTAATCACGCGTAATGACTGCACAACTTATCGACGGCAAATCAATCGCCGCCAGCCTGCGCCAGCAGATCGCCAAACGAGTCACCGAGCGCAGCCAGCAAGGCTTGCGCACGCCTGGCCTCGCGGTGATCCTGGTCGGCAGCGATCCTGCCTCTCAGGTTTATGTCTCGCACAAGCGTAAAGACTGTGAAGAGGTCGGCTTTCTTTCCAAGGCCTACGACCTGCCTGCCGACACCACCCAGCAGGCCCTGACCGACCTGATCGACAGCCTCAACGACGACCCGGCGATGGACGGCATCCTCCTGCAATTGCCATTGCCCGCGCACCTGGACGCGTCCAAGTTGCTCGAGCGCATCCGCCCTGACAAAGACGTCGACGGTTTCCATCCCTATAACGTCGGCCGCCTGGCCCAGCGTATCCCGCTGCTGCGCCCGTGCACGCCCAAAGGCATCATGACCCTGCTGGAAAGCACCGGTGTCGACCTGTACGGCCTCGATGCCGTCATCGTCGGCGCGTCCAACATCGTGGGCCGCCCCATGGCCATGGAGTTGCTGCTGGCCGGTTGCACCGTCACCGTGACCCACCGTTTCACCAAGGACCTCGCAGGCCACGTTGGCCGTGCCGACCTGGTCGTCGTGGCCGCCGGCAAGCCGGGCCTGGTCAAGGGCGAATGGATCAAGAAAGGCGCCATCGTCATCGACGTGGGCATCAACCGCCAGGAAGACGGCAAGCTGGTCGGCGACGTGGTGTATGAAACCGCCCTGCCCCGCGCTGGCTGGATCACCCCGGTGCCGGGTGGCGTTGGCCCGATGACCCGTGCCTGCCTGCTGGAAAATACCCTGTACGCCGCAGAAACCCTGCACGGTTAATAACCAGTCGTACTGAAAAAGCCCTGCCTTATCGCAGGGCTTTTTATTACCCGGAAGAAAACCTGTTTTTTCTTAGTTTTTAAGCACTTTCGTCTGGTTTTAGAAGAACATTCGACAGTCTGTCGTCCATACTCCTAAAATGTAACGCCATTTGTCACAGAACCCGTTTCCCAACGGTATTTCTTACTTTTTTAGCGAGTTCATCCGCGTGAAAATTCGTCTTTCCATTGTCAGCCTATTTTTTGCTTTCACCGGCACCTTTGCACACGCTGCCGACTCCGCCCTGGCGCCGCGGGATCCATCCAAACTGCAGATCGCTTCCGGCAGCGCCATGCTGGTGGACCTGCAAACCAACAAGGTCATCTACGCCAGCAACCCCGACGTGGTGGTGCCTATCGCCTCGGTGAGCAAACTGATGACGGGCCTGATCGTGCTTGAAGCCAAGCAGAACATGGACGAGTACATCGACATCAACATCACCGACACGCCGGAGATGAAAGGCGTGTTCTCCCGCGTGAAGATCGGCAGCCAGATGCCGCGCAAGGAGATGTTGCTGATTGCCCTGATGTCCTCGGAAAACCGCGCCGCCGCGAGCCTGGCGCACCACTATCCGGGCGGCTACGCGGCCTTTATTGCCGCGATGAACGCCAAGGCCAAGGCCCTGGGCATGACCAGCACCCATTATGTCGAGCCCACCGGCCTGTCGATCCACAACGTGTCCACCGCCCGCGACTTGAGCAAGCTGCTGGCCTACGCGCAAAAATTTCCGATGCTGAGCCAGTTGAGCACCACCAAGGAAAAGACCGTAGCGTTCCGCAAGCCCAACTACACCCTGGGTTTCTCCAATACCGACCACCTGATCAACCGCGCCAACTGGGATATCAAGCTGACCAAGACCGGTTTCACCAACCAGGCCGGTCATTGCCTGGTGCTGGTCACCCGCATGGGTAATCGTCCGGTGTCGCTGGTGATCCTGGATGCTTTCGGCAAATTCACCCACTTTGCCGATGCCAGCCGTATCCGTAACTGGGTCGAGACCGGCAAGGGCGGCTCGGTGCCGGACGTCGCTCTGCGCTACAAGGCTGATAAGAACCTGAAGAACCGCGCGAATGCCGCCGAAGTCCGCCGCTAAGGAACACCGAGAACTCATTTAGGAGGGGCTCGCCCCTCCCATTTTATTTGTGTTCCGCCAACACCTTGAGCGCCTGCGCCGCCGCCCGCTCCTGCCCGGCCTGGGCCGTTGCGTTCGCCGAGTCCCGCCAGCGCTGCGCATCCACATTGGCCGGCAACTGGCTCGGGCGCTGAGTGAGGATTGCCCAGTGCCCGGCACTGCTCCACTTCGACTCAAAGTCGCTGAAGCTCATCAGCAGGCGTCGGTCCATGCCTGAACGCAACAGCACCGTGCTTTTCTGCTGGTTGAAACCCACCACGACCACGTAGCGCGCGTCAGACAACAGGCCGCCGCCAATCCGCGCCATCACCGGGTAACCCGCCGCCACCTGCGCCAGTACCGCGGTCAGCTTGGCATCCAGCGGGTACACCATCAGCCCGTACTCACGGGCCAGCACCTGCATGTTGCGCTCCAGGTCCGCTTCCCCGCCCGGCAAATGCAACGGTTTATCCAACAAGCCCGGTGTCATCACAATGCCTTGTTGCGACAGCATGCTGGCTAACGCTGTAGGACCACTCTGATAAGCCTCGCTGCGAAAGGTCGGCACACCATTGAGTTCGACACGTTCCGGCAGGCCCGGAAGTTTCGACGGCTGCCCGGAACAGGCCGCGAGCCCCAGGGCACAGGCCAGCAACAAGGATGTTTTAAGGTTCGACCGTAACCGCAATTTTTTACTCTCTTGATCAACTGCCGGTGAGGGCCCTGATCATAGGACGCTCTGCCACGCGGGTATAGCCCACAGGCTCAGTAAAGCGTCGCGGATAGAGCAAACGAGTTGGACGAACACGACCATTGGTCAATAGCAGGCAACCGCCGGGTAGCTAGACTGTCCATTGAGAAGACTGTGTGTGCCCCCTGCGGGGCGAAAGGAGGCCAAAATGAGCCTTGCAACAACGATTTTCCTGTTGATCTGCGGTTGGCTGGCGGTAGCCGGCGCCATGTTGTGGGGGGTGTTGCGCATTACTCGCCGGCACCATCACCCCCACGTCAAACCTGCGGCACCCGCCAAGCCCCATAGAGCGGCGGTGCACCACGCCTAGCCAGGCATGCAATTGAAATCCTGAGTCGCTGCGACTTCCTTACCGTGCCCGTCCATCAGGGATGCGCGCACGGTGGTGCCCAGGCTCGACTCCACCAGGGTGTAATGCTCACCCGCCTTGAAATCCTTGTACTCGACCCGACCCTGGCAGTCCTGCTGGTTGTCGTCGCCTGCCTCTTCCTCGAACAACGTCACGTCCAGGCGGTGATCCCCGGGGGTCACCTCGAAAAAGCGCCCGTCGTCGACACGCTTGCCGTCCACACGTTCGGCCATCAGGTCGTTCGGCGCTTCTTCTTTCAAGCCGATCCAGGCTTCGCTGGGGTCCGCCTTGGGAATCGGGCCGGCACAGGCCGACAACAACAAAACAGCCCCCAGGGCGGGGATCAACAATAAAGGTTTGAGTGACATGGCAGGGCTCCAAAGAACATCAGTTAAAAGACAAGTCGTCCGATGGGATGCAAGCTTGGGCAGCCACGCCCTGTAGAACAAATGAATCCATATGAAACGATCTTCAGCCCTTACCTAAATGTTCCTTCACCTGGCTGAAAGGCGCGTGTTAGGTGGGTCGGGCAAGACTGCCGGGGTTTGCAATCCTGCTCCCTCGGAGGTTCACGCATGCTCGGGCTGGTAAAGACCGCACTGCAAAAGCCGTACACGTTTATCGTGTTGGCCATATTCATC
Source organism: Pseudomonas sp. CFBP13509 (assembly GCF_005233485.1). Classification (NCBI taxonomy): domain Bacteria; kingdom Pseudomonadati; phylum Pseudomonadota; class Gammaproteobacteria; order Pseudomonadales; family Pseudomonadaceae; genus Pseudomonas; species Pseudomonas sp. CFBP13509. Next base: position 15,324 of record NZ_QGAA01000007.1, on the reverse strand, counting down.
TGCATCATCGGGCCGATGGCGGCCCTGCGAACCCCCACCGACGTGTTTCCCGATATTGGCATCCCTGTGGTCGCTGTGGTCTGGCAGTACAACGGCCTGTCACCGGACGCCATGGCCGGCCGGGTGATCTACACCTATGAACGCTCCCTGAGCACCACCGTCAACGACATCGAACATATCGAATCGCAATCGCTGCCCGGCATGGGCATCGTGAAGATTTTCTTCCAGCCCGGCGTCGACATCCGCACAGCCAACGCCCAAGTGACCGCCGTATCACAAACCGTGCTCAAGCAGATGCCACCGGGCATCACGCCGCCGCTGATCCTCAACTACAGCGCCTCCACGGTGCCGATCCTGCAAATGGCGTTCTCCAGCCCCACGCTGTCGGAAGCCAAAATTCGCGACCTGGTGCAGAACAATATCCGCCTGCCCCTCAGCGCCCTGCCCGGCCTGGCTATGCCCACGCCGATGGGTGGCAAGCAGCGGCAGATCACCCTCGACCTCGACCCCCAGGCGTTGGCGGCCAAAGGCTTGTCGGCCCAGGATGTGGGCAATGCCCTGGCGCTGCAGAACCAGATCATCCCGGTGGGCACCGCCAAACTCGGCCCCAATGAATACACGATCCTGCTCAACAACAGCCCCAAGGCCATCGATGAGCTCAACGACCTGCCGATCAAGACCGTCGACGGCGCGCTGATCACCATCGGCCAGGTCGCCCACGTGCGCGACGGTTCGCCGCCGCAGACCAACATCGTGCGCGTCGACGGCCATCGAGCGGTGCTGATGCCGGCGTTGAAAAACGGCAGCATTTCCACCCTGTCGATCATCGACGGTATCCGCCAGATGCTGCCGCGCATCAACGAAACCCTGCCGCCGTCATTGAAGACCTCGTTGCTGGGCGACGCCTCGGTATTCGTCAAGCAATCGGTGGGCAGCGTGGCCCAAGAAGGCATCATCGCCGCGCTGCTGACCAGTGCGATGATCCTGCTGTTCCTCGGCAGCTGGCGCTCCACGATCATTATCGCGGCGTCAATTCCCCTGGCGGTGCTGTCGGCCATTGCGTTGCTGGCGGTCAGCGGGCAGACCCTCAACGTCATGACCCTCGGCGGGCTGGCGTTGGCGGTGGGGATCCTGGTGGACGACGCCACGGTGACCATCGAAAACATCAACTGGCACCTGGAACAAGGCAAGGCGGTGAAGACCGCGATCCTCGACGGCGCCGCGCAAATTGTCGGCCCGGCGTTCGTCTCGCTGCTGTGCATCTGCATCGTGTTCGTGCCGATGTTCCTGCTGCAAGGCATCGCCGGTTATCTGTTCCGGCCGATGGCGCTGGCGGTGATCTTCGCCATGGCCAGCTCATTCATTCTTTCGCGCACCCTGGTGCCGACGCTGGCGATGTTCCTGCTCAAGCCGCACACGCCGGAGCCAGGCGTGGGGCACCATCCCGAAGATGCATTCATCAACCACCATGAGGGCGAGCAGCACCCGAAACCGCGCAATGCCGCACTGCAAGCGGTGCTGAATTTCCAGCAGGGTTTCGAGCGTCACTTCTCGAATATCCGCGACACCTACCACGGCCTGCTGACCTTGGCCCTGGGCAATCGCAAGGGTTTTATCGTCGGTTTCCTGGCCTGCGTGCTCGCCTCATTCCTGCTGTTGCCAAGCCTGGGCCAGGACTTTTTCCCGGCGACGGATGCCGGTGCGCTGGCCCTGCATGTGCGCCTGCCGCTGGGCACGCGCATCGAAGAAAGCGCCGCCGCCTTCGACCGCATCGAAGCGCGGATCCGTGAAGTGATCCCCGCCGAAGAGCTGGACACCATCGTCGATAACATTGGCATTCCGCTCAGCGGCATCGACATGGCCTACAGCAGCAGCGGCACCATCGGCCCGCAGGATGGCGACATCCAGGTCAGCCTGAAAAAGGGCCATGCGCCCACCGCCGACTACGTGAAGAAACTGCGTGAAGCGCTGCCGCAGAGCTTCCCTGGCAGCCACTTTGCGTTCCTGCCGGCGGACATCAGCAGCCAGATCCTCAACTTCGGTGCGCCGGCGCCGCTGGACGTAAAAATCTCCGGGCGCAGCGATGCAGAAAACCGCGCCTATGCCGTCGAGTTGGAACGTCGCCTGCAACACGTGCCCGGTATCGCCGACCTGCGCATCCAGCAGTCCACCGGCTACCCGTCGCTGCAGGTGAATGTCGACCGCATGCGCGCCAACGGCCTGGGCATCACCGAGCGGGACGTGACCAACAGCATGGTGGCGTCGCTGGCCGGCAGTTCGCAGACCGCGCCGACCTTCTGGCTCAACCCGGCCAACGGCGTGTCCTATTCCATTGTCGCCGCCACCCCGCAATACCGCCTCGACAGCCTGCCGTCACTGGAAGCGCTGCCCGTCACCGGTGCCGATGGGCAGTCGCAGATCCTCGGCGGCGTGGCAACCATCTCCCGCGTGCAAAGCCCGGCGGTGGTGACCCACTACAACATCGAACCGACCCTGGACCTGTACGCCAACGTGCAGGGCCGCGACCTCGGCGGCGTAGCCCGCGACGTGCAAAAGGTGCTGGATGACACCGCGCATCTGCGTCCCAAAGGCGCGACGATCAGCCTGCACGGACAGATCGATGCGCTGCATGAAGCCTTCAGCGGCTTGAGCCTTGGCCTGCTGGGTGCGGTGGTGCTGATCTACCTGCTGATCGTGGTCAACTTCCAGTCGTGGGCCGACCCATTCGTCATCATCACCGCGTTGCCGGCGGCGCTCGCAGGCATCGTGTGGATGCTGTTCCTCAGCGGCACCTCCTTGTCGGTGCCGGCACTCACCGGCGCCATCCTGTGCATGGGCGTGGCCACGGCCAACTCGATCCTGGTGGTGAGCTTCTGCCGTGAGCGCCTGGCCGAACATGGTGATGCGTTGAAAGCCGCCATGGAGGCCGGTTACACGCGCTTCCGCCCGGTGTGCATGACCGCCCTGGCGATGATCATCGGCATGTTGCCCCTGGCGATTTCCGAGGAGCAGAACGCCCCGCTCGGGCGCGCCGTCATCGGCGGTTTGATCTTCGCCACCCTCGCCACATTGTTGTTTGTTCCCGTGGTCTTCAGCCTGGTCCACGGTCGTCACCCTACTCGCGCAGTTGCAGGAGAAACCCCACATGTCGTCTGATCACAAACCCTCGCGCAAGCGTCTGATGCTCATGGGTGTCGGCGGCCTGACCCTGGCCGCCCTGTTGGTCGCCAACGGCCTGCATGCCCGTACGCTGCACGAACAATCGGTCACGGCCTGGACCGAGACCGCCGCCATCCCGCACGTGATGGTGTTCCAGCCCAGGCAGAATGTGGCCGGCGATACCTTGCGCCTGCCGGCGCACCTGGAAGCCTGGAGCAAGGCGCCGATCCACGCCAGGGTCAGCGGTTACCTGAAGGATTGGAAAGTCGATATCGGCAGCCACGTCAACGCCGGGCAAGTCCTCGCGGAAATCGACAGCCCCGACCTTGATCAACAGTTGGCGCAGACCCATGCACGCCTGGTGCAGGAACAGGCCAACGCACGCCTGGCCGAAACCACCGCCACGCGCTGGCAAAACCTGCTGGCCAGCCATTCGGTATCGCGCCAGGAGGCGGATGAAAAAACCTCCAATGCCGCTGCCGCCAAGGCCAACGCCGAGGCCGCCGCTGCCGACTACGCCCGGCTGTCGGCGCTGGAAAGCTACAAGACCCTTCGCGCCCCGTTCGCCGGCACCATCACCGCGCGCAACACCGATATCGGCCAGCTGATCAAGGCCGACACCGACAGCGATCCGGAACTGTTCAACATTGCCGACACCCATCAATTGCGCCTCTATGTACCGGTGCCGCAGAACTACGCAGCGGTCATCCATCCCGGCCTTGAAGCCGAGCTGACCGTGCCCGAGCACCCCGGCAAGCATTTCAAGGCGCGCCTGATCGGTGACTCCACCGCCATCGACCGCCGCTCCGGCACCCTGCTCGCCCAGTTCGTCGCCGACAACCCCGACGGCGAACTGCTGCCCGGTGATTATGCCGAAGCCACCTTGCCGATTCCGGCCGATACCCATGGTGTGAGTATCCCGGCCAGCGCGCTGATCTTCCGCGCCCAGGGCACCCAGGTGGCGGTGTTGGACGGGCAGAACCATGTGCACCTGCAGGCCATCCATATCGGCCTCGACCTGGGCGAACGCCTGGTGATCGACCAGGGCTTGAAACCCGCCGACCGCATCGTCGACAACCCGCCCGATGCGCTGCGCGAAGGTGATCCCGTGCAACTCGCCGATGCCTCCGGAGGTGCGCATGCGCATAAGGCTTAAACCGCTCGCCGCATTGACGCTGCTGGTCTTGCAGGGTTGCTCGATGGCGCCGACCTACAAGGTGCCGGCGATCGACCTGCCGGCCAACTACCGCGAACAGACCAGCGATGGGCCCTGGCACAGCGCCCAGCCCTCCGACCAACTGGCGCCCGAATGGTGGAAGCTCTACAACGATTCGCGCCTGAATGACCTGCAACAGCAGCTGCTCAAGGCCAACCCGGACCTGGCGGCGGCGCTGGCGCACTTCGACGCTTCCCAGGCGTATGCCAGCCAACTGCACGCAGGCCTGTTCCCGCAGATCAGCGCCAGCGCGCAACCGCTGCGCCAGCGGCAATCGGATTCGCGACCGTTGCGGGGGGATACGCAACCGTCGGTGTACAACAGCAACATCGCGGGCTTTTCGTTGAGCTATGACCTGGACCTGTGGGGCAAAATCCGCAACCGGGTCGCGGCCGGCGATGCCCAGGCGCAAGCGTCCGGGGATGACCTGGCGGTGGCACGCCTGAGTTTGCAGCGTCAGTTGGCGACCTTGTACGTGCAGCTCAATGGGCTGGATGCACAGAGCCGGATTCTCACTCGCTCGCTGGATGATTTCAGCCAGGCATTGCAATTGACCCGCAGCCGCTACGAGGGCCAGATAGCCTCGGAGCTGGACCTGACCCGTGCGCAAAATCAACTGGCGCAGGCCAGGGCGCAATTGGATGAAGTGCGTGGGCAACGCAACCTCACCGAGCACGCCATCGGCGAGTTGGTGGGTGTGGCAGCCAGCGACTTTACCTTGCCGCCCGGCCAGCAACTGATCGCCCTGCCGGGAATTCCGTCGCAGTTGCCAAGCCACCTGTTGCAACGTCGCCCGGATATTGCAGCGGCAGAGCGACGGGTGTTTGCGGCCAACGCAAATATCGGCGTGGCCAAGGCGGCGTGGTATCCGGACGTCAGCTTGACCGGGTTGATTGGCGGGCAGACACAGGGCGTCGGCAATCTGCTGTCGGCGGGTAATCGGTATTGGGCACTGGGCCCGTTGGTGAACCTGCCGATTTTCGACGGTGGCCGCTTGAGCGCCAATGAACGCCAGGCCAAGGCCGAGTTTGAAGAGGCGTCGGCGCAGTACCGTAGCCAGGTGCTGAAGGCCGTGCGCGAGGTGGAAGATAACTTGGCGCAACTACGGGATTTGCAGCAGGAAGCGCAGGATGAACAGGCGGCGGCGGATGCGGCGCAGCATACGCAATCATTGGCGATGAACAGCTATCAGGCGGGGGCGGTGAGTTACCTGGATGTGGTGACCGCGCAGACCGCGGCGTTGCAGGCGCAGCGGACATTGCAGGCGGTGCAGACGCGGCAGTTGCAGGCCAGTGTAGGACTCATGACTGCACTCGGCGGCGGCTGGCAACCTGGCGCCTGACATCGCCCCAAGGCACAGTTCAGGCTAAATGCAGGAGAGAGCTTGCCCCCGATGGCGGTGGCTCAGTCAACCACCACTGACTGAGCCACCGCACATTTCAGCCCTCTGGCCGACTATTAAGAAAAACACTCACCACTGTGTAATCACTACCATTGGCATGCCGATACAGGGTACTGCTGTGATAGTCGGATACATCCCCCGACACCGAAACCGTAATCGAACGGCTCTCGACATCAACTTTTACCGCCCCGTCACGCGTAACTAGAAACGGATTGGCATCTTTCAATACAGCCAATATTTCACTATCGGTTCCCAAGGTGCGGTAAACGTAATATCGGTAACTGAACGGCACAGTGGCCCCTCCGCGATCATCCTTGACGCCATAGATCGAAGCGTCATCACTGATCGGCACGCGGAGTACAACCTCCGTCAATTGCGGACGGCCCGGCGAGAGCAGCCAATCACCAGCGATATACACCAAGCAAAGCGCCAGCAAGATCGTTGTGACCGTTGAATAAAGCGACTTTCTAGTAGTTCCTGAACCTGGCATAGCTGATTCCTTTCTTGATCCAATATTGGTCGACTGGATCGTCACCGAAAGGCGCATCCCCCCACCAACGACCAAACTCGGGTTTATCCGTACCCGCTCTGGTTTGAGCAAGTCCCGCTGCGCGTAAAAGCACTTCCTCGCTGAAACCCGCCGCAATCCCCACCGCACCATAGTGAAAATTTCCAAACGCTTCATATTCTTTGGAAATTTGCTTGTAGTCCCACGGGCCGCGATTGCGGACCTGAGTATAAAACCAAGAGTACATAAACGCTGAACCGGCTTTCAGTACATTCTTTTTATGAAAAGCGGTGGCCATATTTTCGTCAACAGATACACCAGGCGGGGGTATAGGGTTCGCCATTGCATGCTTCCTCTGCATTAGGTTTTTGCGCGGCAGAACCTAACACCAGATAGCCAAGATGATGAGCGAGGAGAAGAACAAAAGAGACTTCGTACAAAGGAGTAAGACATGCCTTACACCACAGCCTCAAAACAAGGTACTTCCACGTCCAATGAGGTTTCGGCAGCGTCAGTTCCGGCCTCATCGGGAGCAAGCCCCCTCCCACACTGGTCCCACGTCAGACACACAATGTATGAACACCGCTGAGCCAATGTGGGAGGGGGCTTGCTCCCGATCGCGGCCGTTCAGACACATCCTGCCAAAAGCCCGCCCATCAACCTCTTGCTCGCCAATCTAGCCTCTCTAAGCACATCTAGAGAGGGCCAGGGAATGGCAGATTTACCCGCTTCACACCGCCTGCGCATCGGCCGACTCAGCGAACCCGACCGCATTTACCTCGTCACCACCAACACCCACGAACGCATACCGATATTCAGCAATTTCCATCTCGGTCGCCTGGTGGTCTGGCAATTTCGGTTAGCCCAGTACCAAGGGCTGGCCAACTCCCTGGCATGGGTCATCATGCCGGACCATTTCCATTGGCTGCTTGAACTGAAAAAAGGCTCGCTGGCGGACTTGATGTGCCAGGTGAAGTCAAAAAGCACCAGGATCGTCAATGGCGTGAGTGGTCGCAAAGGACGGCTTTGGCAAGAAAGCTTTCATGACCGGGCACTGCGCAAGGAAGATGACTTGGTGAAAATGGCCCGGTATGTGGTGGCTAATCCATTGCGAGCGGGTCTGGTCGAGCGGATTGGCGACTACCCACTGTGGGATGCCATCTGGGTTTAACGTCAAACACAGTTCAAATGTGGGAGGGGGCTTGCTCCCGATTGCGGTAGGTCAGTCAACTTATCTGTAACTGATACACCGCTATCGGGAGCAAGCCCCCTCCTACATTTTTTACCCGCATTTCAAGCCGCGAGTTTGCCGCTGGCGATGGCGGCTGAAGCGGCCACCATGGCCCGCAACAACACCGCACACCCCGCCGCCAGGTCATCCGGGGCGGCGTTCTCGATTTCGTTGTGGCTGATGCCCCCTTCACACGGCACAAAGATCATCCCCGCCGGCCCCAACTCGGCGACGAAAATCGCGTCGTGCCCTGCCCCGCTGACGATGTCCATGTTCGACAAGCCCAGCCCATTGGCCGCATCGCGCACGGCGTCCACACAGCCTTTGTCGAAGTACAGCGGCGGGAAGTCAGCCGTGGGTTCCATTTCAAAACTCAGCCCATGCTTGGCACAGGTCTCGTCAATCACCTGGCGCACCTGGGCAATCATCGAATCCAACCGCGCTGGTTCCAAGTGACGGAAGTCCAGGGTCATGCGCACTTCGCCCGGAATGACGTTGCGTGAACCGGGATACGCCTGCAGGCAACCGACGGTCCCGCACGCATGGGGCTGATGCCCCAACGCCGCCGCATTGACCGCCGCCACCACCGCTGCCGCGCCGACCAGGGCGTCCTTGCGCAGGTGCATCGGCGTCGGCCCCGCATGGGCCTCGACACCGCGCAGTTTCAGGTCGAACCACTTCTGCCCGAGGGCGCCGAGCACCACGCCGATGGTCTTTTTCTCATCCTCCAGAATCGGCCCTTGTTCGATATGCGCCTCGAAATACGCACCGACCTTGTGTCCACACTCGGGACGGGTTCCCGCGTAGCCAATCGCATTCAGCGCGTCACCCACGCTGACCCCATCCGCATCGACCTTGGCCAAGGTATCCGCCAGGGTGAATTTCTTGGCAAATACCCCCGAGCCCATCATGCACGGCGGGAAGCGCGAGCCTTCCTCGTTGGTCCACACCACCACTTCCAAGGGCGCCTCGGTTTCGATCTTGAGGTCATTGAGCGTACGCAGCACCTCCACGCCCGCCAGCACACCGAAACAGCCATCGAACTTGCCGCCCGTAGGCTGTGTGTCGATATGGCTGCCGGTCATCACCGGCGGCAGGTCGGGATTACGCCCAGGGCGGCGCGCGAAGATATTGCCGATGCCGTCGACGGTCACGGTGCAACCGGCGTCTTCGCACCATTGCACAAACAGGTCGCGGGCCTTGCGGTCGAGGTCGGTGAGCGCCAGGCGGCACACGCCGCCCTTGGGGGTGGCACCGAGTTTGGCCAGGTCCATCAACGACTGCCACAAACGGTCGCGATTGATGTGCTGGTGGGGCGATTGCAGAACGTCAAGGGCAGCGTTCATGGGGATCTCCTCAGGCTTGTATTTCTTATGAATTGACAACCACCGGGCTGGCTCCACGCCTGGCATTCAGGCCGTAATACAACAACCCGCCCAACGCCGAACCGGTAAACCAGCCGTAGCTGTAGAACCAGCTGAACGCATCACTGCCCAGGGACAGCAAGGTCAGCACCACCGGTACACCGAAGGCGATAAAACCGCTCCAGTTCCACGCCGGGTACACGTCGTCGCGGTACAGGCCGGCCAGGTCCAGTTGTTGTTTGCGGGTGATGAAGTAGTCCACCACCATGATCCCGGCAATCGGCCCCAACAGGCTCGAATAGCCCAGCAACCAGTTGGAATACACGGTTTCCAGGCTCACATCCGAGACGATCAAGCCGAGTTTTTTCAGCAGTTCATGGCCCATCAACGCCAAGCCCACCAACCCGGTGAGGATCACCGCCGTGGTGCGGTTGATCAGCTTGGGCGCGATGTTCTGGAAGTCGTTGGTGGGCGAGACGATGTTCGCGGCGGTGTTGGTGGACAAGGTGGCGACGATGATCAGCGCCATGGCCACGGCCACCCACACAGGGCTCTGGATATGCCCGATCAGCGTCACCGGGTCGGACACGCTGACGCCCACCAGTTTCACCGACGCGGCGGTCATGATCACGCCGAGGGCGGCGAACAGGAACATGGTCAGTGGCAGGCCGAAGATCTGCCCGAGGATCTGGTCCTTCTGGCTTTTGGCGTAGCGGCTGAAATCGGGAATGTTCAGTGACAGGGTGGCCCAGAAGCCCACCATCGCGGTCAGGCCGGCCATGAAGTAACCGGTAAGGCTCGCGCCCTCCGGACGCTTGGGCGGGATCGCCATCAGTTCGCTGAGAGACACATTCGGCATCGCCCACACCAGCAGGCCAATGCCCACCGCCACCAGCAACGGCGCCGACAGGGTTTCCAGGCGCTTGATCGACTCGGCGCCGCGCAGCACCACCCACAAATTCAGGCACCAGAACATCATGAAGCCGATCACTTCACCAGTGCCGCCGAGGGACTTCCACCCCTCGAAAATCGAGCCCAGGAACAGGTGAATCGCCAGCCCGCCAAACATCGTCTGGATACCAAACCAGCCGCACGCCACCAGCGCTCGAATCAAACAGGGCACGTTGGAGCCGAGGATGCCAAAGGACGAACGCAACAACACCGGGAACGGAATGCCGTACTTGGTACCGGGGAAGGCGTTAAGGGTCAGGGGGATCAGCACCACGATATTGGCGAGCAAAATCGCCATCAGCGCCTCGCCCACCGACAACCCGAAATACGCGGTGAGCACACCGCCCAGGGTGTACGTGGGCACGCAGATCGACATGCCGACCCACAGCGCGGTGATGTGCCACTTGTTCCAGGTGCGTTCGTGCACCTTGGTCGGTGCCATGTCATGGTTGTAGCGAGGGCTGTCGAGGACGTCGGGACCGGCGTCGAGTTCGTACAGGCCGTTGCGCTCAATGACTTGCGATCTGTTCTGTTGCATGGCCGCTCCACGGTTTTTTCGAATTATTGTTGCTCACTCCGCGCTGAACGCAGGGTGGCCGGAGTACCTCGTAAACAACATGACATCACGGGCCCGGCCAGCCGCCACTGCACTCAATAACCGTGCCGACAACCGCTCTTGAACCCGCACCGCTTATATAACTCGCTGATGTTAATCAGCTTTCCGATTGTGCCTGCGGTACTTGCCGCGATACTCAGGCTAAATAACGCGCCAATTATCCGAACGGTCAGGACTCAATCTGGTGCACCACAATTATTTTTATTGACCGCCCCCGTCAAGAGGCATGTCTCAAGCGTCTGATTTGCAATAAGAAATGTTGCTCATATTGGGAACCTGTCAAGTGCGTCAAAATGGTGAGAGACCGCTACATTTTGGTGATTTTGTATTTTTATTCTTATAAATCAATAGATTAAATACGATATAAGCTTATAAAAAATCTTCTTGCTCAATCGAAAAACTCGGTCTAGTTTCTATTCCTGTCACCGATGACAGGAATTAACCGACCATCGGCGCGTAGCCATACAACACTTAGAACTGGCACAAGCCGGTCAAGCCTGTGAGGAACTCGACATGTCGCTGTTGATCCGTGGCGCCACCGTTATTACCCATGATGAAAGTTACCGCGCCGATGTTTTATGCGCAGGCGGCCTGATTCGCGCCATTGGCACGGACCTGGATATTCCCGCCGGCACTGAACAACTCGACGGCAGCGGACAATATTTGATGCCCGGCGGCATCGATCCCCATACCCATATGCAACTGCCCTTCATGGGCACCGTGGCCAGTGAAGATTTCTTCAGCGGCACGGCGGCGGGTTTGGCGGGGGGCACTACGTCGATTATCGACTTCGTGATTCCCAACCCGCAGCAATCGCTGATGGAAGCGTTCCATCAGTGGCGGGGCTGGGCGGAAAAATCCGCGTCCGACTATGGCTTTCACGTAGCAATCACCTGGTGGAGCGAGCAGGTGCGCGAGGAAATGGCCGAGCTGGTCAGCCACCACGGCATCAACAGCTTCAAGCATTTCATGGCCTACAAGAACGCGATCATGGCGGCCGACGATACCCTGGTGGCCAGCTTCGAACGCTGCCTGGAACTCGGCGCCGTGCCCACCGTGCATGCGGAAAACGGCGAGCTGGTGTACCACCTGCAACGCAAACTGATGGCCCAGGGCATCACCGGGCCGGAAGCGCACCCGCTGTCGCGCCCGTCCCAGGTGGAAGGCGAAGCGGCCAGCCGCGCGATCCGTATCGCCGAGACCATCGGCACGCCGCTGTACCTGGTGCACGTGTCCACCCGGGAAGCGCTGGATGAAATCACCTACGCCCGGGGCAAGGGCCAGGCGGTCTACGGCGAAGTGCTCGCCGGCCACCTGCTGCTGGACGACAGCGTCTACCAGCACCCCGACTGGCAAACCGCCGCCGGCTACGTGATGAGCCCGCCGTTCCGCCCGCGCGGGCATCAGGAAGCGCTGTGGCATGGCCTGCAATCGGGCAACCTGCACACCACCGCCACCGACCACTGCTGCTTCTGCGCCGAGCAAAAAGCCGCCGGGCGTGACGACTTCAGCAAGATCCCCAACGGCACCGCCGGTATCGAAGACCGCATGGCGCTGCTGTGGCACGAAGGGGTCAACACCGGGCGCCTGTCGATGCAGGAGTTCGTCGCGCTGACCTCCACCAACACCGCGAAGATCTTCAACCTCTACCCACGCAAAGGCGCGATCCGCGTGGGTGCGGATGCCGACCTGGTGCTGTGGGACCCCGAGGGTACGCGGACCATCTCCGCCAAGACCCATCACCAGCAAGTCGACTTCAACATCTTCGAAGGCAAGACCGTGCGCGGCGTGCCGAGCCACACCATCAGCCAGGGCAAGCTGGTCTGGGCCGATGGCGACCTGCGCGCCGAGCGCGGGGCCGGGCGCTATGTGGAACGGCCGGCGTATCCGTCGGTGTTCGAACAGTTGAGCAAGCGGGCGGAGCATTCCAGGCCGGTTGCTGTGAAGCGCTGAGACCGCCAAGCAACAAAAATGCCCACTTAGAGGCAATCCAAAAAAACCGTGAGGCCCACACCGTGATCCAGACCCTGACCCACCTCCCCCATCCCCATGAAGACGGGGCCACCCTCGCCAGCCATTTCACCGACCTGGCGCCGCCGCTCAACGCGCGCCAGGCCCAACTGGAAGCCTCGCGCTGCCTGTATTGCTACGACGCCCCTTGCGTGAACGCATGCCCCAGCGAAATCGACATCCCGTCGTTCATCCGCAATATCCACACCGACAACGTCCAGGGCGCAGCGCAGAAAATCCTCTCGGCCAACATCCTTGGCGGCAGCTGCGCGCGGGTCTGCCCGACGGAGATCCTCTGCCAGCAAGCCTGCGTGCGTAACAACGCCGAAGAATGCGCGCCGGTGCTGATAGGCCTGTTGCAACGCTACGCCATCGATAACGCCCACTTCAGCGAACACCCGTTCCAGCGTGCCGCCCCCACCGGCAAACGCATCGCCGTGGTCGGCGCAGGTCCCGCAGGGCTGGCCTGTGCCCATCGCGCCGCGCTGCACGGGCATGACGTGGTGATCTTCGAAGCGCGGGAAAAAGCCGGCGGCCTGAATGAATACGGGATCGCCAAATACAAGCTGGTCGACGACTTCGCCCAGAAGGAACTGGATTTCCTCCTGCAGATCGGCGGCATCGAAATCCGCCATGGCCAGCGCCTGGGCGACAACCTGACCCTGAGCGAACTGCACCAGCAATTCGACTCGGTGTTCCTCGGCCTGGGCCTGGCGGCCAGCAAGCAACTCGGTTTACCCCATGAGGACGCCCCCGGCCTGCTCGCCGCCACCGACTATATCCGCGAACTGCGCCAGGCCGACGACCTGAGCCAACTGCCCCTGGCCGACCGCTGCATCGTGCTCGGCGCCGGCAATACCGCCATCGACATGGCCGTGCAAATGGCCCGGCTCGGTGCCCGTGATGTGAACCTCGTCTACCGCCGGGGCCTGGCCGATATGGGCGCCACCCACCATGAGCAGGACATCGCCAAGGCCAATCAGGTGCGCCTGCTGACCTGGGCCCAACCCGAAGCAGTCCTGCTCGACGACCAGGGCCACGTACGCGGCATGCGCTTCGCCCGCACCCGCCTGGAAAACGGCCGCCTGCAATCCACCGGAGAAACCTTCGAACTGGCCGCTGATGCCATCTTCAAGGCCATCGGCCAGGGCTTCGACAACGACGCTTTGCACGATCCCCTGGCGCAACAGCTGCACCGCGTCGGCGAGCGTATCTTCGTCGACGAACAGCTGCGCACCAGCATCCCTGGGGTCTACGCCGGCGGTGACTGCGTCAGCCTCGGCCAGGACCTCACCGTGCAGGCGGTGCAACACGGCAAGCTGGCCGCCGAAGCCATGCACGCCCAACTCATGCTGAATGTGGAGGCTGCGTAATGGCCGATCTCTCGATTGTGTTCGCCGGTATCAAGGCCCCCAACCCATTCTGGCTGGCCTCCGCGCCGCCCACCGACAAGGCCTACAACGTGGTGCGTGCGTTTGAAGCGGGCTGGGGCGGCGTGGTGTGGAAGACCCTGGGTGAAGACCCGGCGGCGGTCAATGTGTCATCGCGCTACTCGGCGCACTACGGCGCCAACCGTGAAGTGCTGGGCATCAACAATATCGAACTGATCACCGACCGTTCCCTGGAGATCAACCTGCGGGAAATCACCCAAGTCAAAAAGGACTGGCCCGACCGCGCGCTGATCGTGTCGCTGATGGTGCCCTGCGTGGAGGAATCCTGGAAAAACATCCTGCCCCTGGTGGAAGCCACCGGCTGCGACGGTATCGAGCTGAACTTCGGCTGCCCCCACGGCATGCCCGAACGCGGCATGGGTGCGGCGGTGGGCCAGGTGCCGGAGTACGTGGAACAGGTGACGCGCTGGTGCAAGACCTATTGCTCGCTGCCGGTGATCGTCAAGCTCACGCCGAATATCACCGACATCCGCGTGGCGGCACGGGCAGCGTATCGCGGCGGTGCGGACGCGGTGTCGCTGATCAACACCATCAACTCCATCACCAGCGTGGACCTGGAACGCATGGTCGCCCTGCCGATGGTCGGCACCCAGAGCACCCACGGCGGTTACTGCGGCTCGGCGGTCAAGCCGATTGCCCTGAACATGGTTGCCGAAATCGCCCGTGACCCGCAGACCCAAGGCCTACCGATCTGCGGGATCGGCGGCATCGGCAACTGGCGCGACGCCGCGGAATTCGTCGCCCTCGGTTGCGGCGCGGTGCAGGTGTGCACGGCGGCGATGCTGCATGGTTTTCGCATCGTGGAAGAGATGAAGGATGGGCTGTCGCGATGGATGGACAGCCAGGGCTACACCAGCCTGCAAGAATTTTCCGGGCGTGCGGTGGGCAACACCACGGACTGGAAGTACCTGGACATCAATTACCAGGTGATCGCCAGGATCGACCAGGCGGCGTGCATTGGCTGTGGGCGTTGCCATATTGCCTGTGAGGACACCTCGCACCAGGCCATCGCCAGCCTGAAACAGGCGGACGGCACGCATAAATACGAAGTGATCGATGACGAGTGCGTGGGCTGCAACCTGTGCCAGATCACCTGCCCGGTGGCCGATTGCATCGAGATGGTGCCCATCGACACGGGCAAGCCGTTTTTGAATTGGACGCAGGATCCGAGGAATCCTTACCGGGAAGCGGTGTAGGCCTTCAGGCCGCTATCGGGGGCTTGCCCCCGATGAGCATGGGTATCTACACAACTTCCAGTGAATACGGAATCTATGGCAATTAGGCTTCTGTGGTGAGCGGGCTTGCCCCGCGCTGGGCTGCGTAGCAGCCCCAATAAGAACGCTGCAGTGTGCCAGACAGTTCCGGGGCTGTGTTTTGGGGCTGCTGCGCAGCCCAGCGCGGGGCAAGCCCGCTCAC